>PLYD01000282.1 GCA_003151665.1 Candidatus Dormiibacterota bacterium | reverse complement strand
GGGCACGTTGCCGACCGAGCAAACAAAGCTGAGCATCGAGATCACGGGCCCGATCAGCGGTCCCCAGAACTCGTTCAAGGTGGGGTGGTTGGTCAGGAAGAGCGCCTGCCACCAGCTGTTCGGCACCCAGGCGGCGAGCGCGGCGGCAATCAGGAAGCCCAGCCCCAGGTCGATATAAAGGCTGTAGACATCCATATAGAAGTAGTGGGAGATGGCAGTGAACGCCCGAGGTGAGAAGAGCCGGGCGAGAAAAGGCCCTTCGGTGATGGACATGTCCATCTCGCCGTGGCCCTCCATGGTCGAAGCCACGATTCCGCGCTCCGCCTGGCGCTTCGCGTCCTCGACCATCCGCTGGCGCAGGGTCAGCTTGAAGATGATCCAGAGGGTCACCGCCATGAGGAGGCCTCCCGCGAACTCGGCCGCGACGAACTGCCAGCCCAGGAGGATGAGCAGGACTAGCCCAAGCTCGAAGACCAGATTGGTGGATGCGAACTCAAAGATGATCGCGTTGACAAAGCTCGCCCCCCTGCGGAAGAGAGCCCTGGCGACAGCAACGGCTGCGTAAGAGCAGGACGAGCTGGCGGCGCCGAAGCCGCAGGCGAGGACGAAGCCCTTGAAGTCGGGCTTGCCCAGGACGCTCGCAACGGCTCGTTTCGAGACGACTGTCTGGACGATGGCCGAGAGCAGGAACCCGAAGGCCAGCGGCCAGAGGACCTCCCAGAGCATGAACAACGAGATCTGGAGGGCGTGCAGGATTGCGTTGACCACGAACATCCCCGACCTAGCTCCTCACGAGCCGCTCGACTGCTTCGTTGAGCTCACGCACCTTCTTGCTCCCGCCCCCAGACCGGATCGCATCTGCCACGCAGTGCTCGGTGTGATCGGCGAGCAGCGGGCCTGTCATCGCAGGGTAAGGTTGCCGGCGATGCCGGCGATCCCGATGCCGGCCGCGAGCACCACGAACGAGATGGCGATCATGCCCACGAGGCCGACGCGCGAGACACGCGTCTCCATGACCTGGCTGCCCGCATGCTCCATCTCATTTGTCATCTGATCGCTTGCCGGTCCCTCTTGCATGGCGTATCCGGCCAGCGCCAGGCCGGCCGCCAGGGGCACCGGCGCTCCTTGGGGGCGGACCGTCATCATGCCGGCCGCATTCAACTCGCCGGCCGCCTCTCGCACGTGCTTCTCCAGCGCGGCCGTGTGCTCTGGCAGGTCGCTTGCTTTGGCGGCCCCGACCACGAAAACCTCACCCCCACCGCGGCGCGCGAGCGCGGCCACGATCGGCAGCACGCTTTCGGCCAGGCCCTCCGGATCCACGGCCAGGACGATTCTCCGGTACATCTGCGACTCCGACTCTAGGCCATCTCGTGAGCTCAGCCGTGAACGCCGGGCAGGACCACGGTCGGGTCGGCCAGCAAGATCGGGCTTGCGCTCCTGAAGACCTCGGCGTAGGCGACGCCCAAGAGCCGGCCGAAGTACTGATCCTCGGCTTCGTAGAGGGCGAGCAGACGATCACCCTCAGGCTGAAAGATCGACGTATAGGCGGCGAGGGCCTGGCGCTTGCGGGCGTAGACCTCGCTGATGTCGACCGCAAAGGCGAACTCCGACCAGGGCGTCTCCATCTTGCAGTGCGGAAAGAAAAGGCGATCCACCATCCAGCGCGATTGGCTGGCCAGTTGCTCGCCGCCCGGGACGTCCTCCCATCGCCCGAGTCGGGCAAGGAACACAGCTGCTCGCGCGATGCCCGCTGCCGCGACATGGTCCGGGTGCACGCACGCCTCGCCGATCGCGTACACCGTGCGGGGCCTGTGCTCTCGAATCAGCGCAGCCACCTCGAGCCGCAACCCTTGGTCGTCGGCCAGAAAGCGGTCTTGATGTCCGAGGGTCAGCCGCTCGACGCCGAGAATGCGAGCAGCTTCGGCCGCCTGTCGAGCGCGCTCGCCGCGAGGCGCGAAATCCGACGGCTCGCCCTCGGTCAGGTCGACGAGCAGAATTCGCTGGCCGCCCGTCGCCAGTTTGGCCAGGGTGCCCCCCATCTGGGTTTCGGCATCGTCGGGATGGGCGGTGATCACGAGGGCGTCGTAGCTCATCGGGCCGCGAGCGGCTTCTTAGCTCGCACCAGGGCGTCGATCGCAGTGACCTCGCGGCCGTCCACAGTCACTGGGCGAAGTACGCGCTCTGCTCGTTCGATGCTCAACCCTGGCAGGTCGCGCTCGATGTCGGCCGGTGTGAAAAGCACTTCGGGATTCTGTGGCCCGCCATAGCCCTGGCTGAGGTTGAGAAGATCGTGCCCGACCACCAGCAGGGTCCCTCCAGGCGCCAGTGCGGCGCTGGCCCTCTTCATGACGTCCGCGAGTTGGGCGGCGGGCAGCTGAATGTACATGACGATCACCAGGTCGAAGGCTCCGTGGTCGGGTTGGTAGTCGAGGAGATCGGCGCGGACCCAGGTGACCTCGACACCTCGCTCGACGGCCAGGCTCCGTGCCTTGTCCAGGCCAACCTCTGAGAAGTCGACACCGCTAACCTGCCAGCCACGCTGGGCGAGCCAGATCGCATTGCGGCCTTCACCGCAGCCGAGATCCAGCGCACGTCCGGGCGGGAGGCCCTCAACCTCAGCCACCAGAAAACGGTTCGGCCCCGCACCCCAAACCAGATCAGTCGTGGCGTATCGCTGGTCCCATTCCTGGCTGTTCATGCAGCGCCGCCTCCCTCCCCCGGCTCCTCTTCCTGTCGCAGACGCTCCAGCTCGTGGTGGACGGCGAGGAGCGCCCGGTACAGGCTCGGACATGTCGGGCAGCCAGTCACGTGCTCATCGACGGCCCGCTCCAACTCCGGACTGAGCTCACCGTCGAGGAGATCGCTGGCTAGGTCCCGCGCCTCGGCGCAGCTGAGCGCAACCATCACGCCGGCCCCGTCAGCAACGTCACCAGCGCCTGGCGGCCTCGACGCAGATGTGACTTGACCGTCGGCAGCGGAAGCCCGGAGTTCTCGGCGATCTCGCGTGCCTTCCAACCTTGCAGATCGTGCATCACCACTGCCAAGCGCTGGTCTGGAGTCAGTGACGCCAATGCGCCTCGCAGACGCTCCCCACTCTCAAGCGCCACCGCCACCGCCTCCGGGTCGACCGAGTATCCGGGATCCCGCCATAGCTCCTCCCGGCGCGCAGCCTCGAGACGGTTCTGCTCGGAGGAGCGCTTGCGGGCCACCTCTCGGCAGGTGTTGATGCAGATCCGCTGGAACCAAGAGCAAACGTCGGCCTCGGAACGGAATCCTTTTCGCCCGCGCAGGGCGCGCAGCGCCGACTCCTGGACGACATCTTCCGCCTCGGCGGAATCCGCAAGCATCGACGCCGCCATACGGGTCAGCCGACCGCGGCGCGACTCGATGCACGCAGTCAGCTCGTCTTCTGTCAGCACGCTGTCTGATCATCAGACCGCCAAACCCGGTCCGGACACGGCCAGACGGCCCCACCGGACCGGGTAGCTTGGCCCACATTCAGGCGAGACTGCGGGGCCGAAAGGGCGCGCCCAGGATCGGGGCGATCAGGCAAAAGTTGAAGACTCCGGCCAGAACCGGAACCACACCCACGACGGCGACCACATAGCCCCAGACGCCCTGGAAGTAGAGGCCCACTCCTATGAGGATGACTCCCGCGAAGACGCGCAGAATCCGGCCTACGGGTTTCGTCATCCACTTTACAAACTGCATTGGTTATTCACCTCCTTGCTTGATTAGACGGAGCAAAGCCGGCAAAAGATGCAGCACCAGACAGGCGATCGCCGTGAACGCGGGCACCGTGGCGGCCAGCGTCGCGATCTTTCTCGGCGTTCCCCTCGTCGCAGGTGTGGTGACACAGTTGGTGCTGGTTCGTCGGAAGGGCCGGGCCTGGTACGAGGCCAACTTCCTCGGCCGGACAAACCGCCTGACTCTTATCGGGCTGCTGTTCACGATCGTGGTCATGTTCGCGCTCCAGGGCCACACCATCACGAGCATGCCGCTGACCGTTGCCCGTCTGATGCTGCCGCTGCTCGGGTACTTCGCCGGCATGTTCGTTGTCGCCTTCTTCGGAGCCTGGGCGCTGCGGTTCTCATACGAGAAAGCGACCACCCTCGGCTTCACCGCCGCCAGCAACGACTTCGAGCTCGCCATCGCGGTCGCGGTGACCGTGTTCGGCGTCCAATCCGCGCAGGCACTTGGCGCAGTAATCGGTCCTCTGGTCGAGGTGCCGGTGCTGCTCGGTCTTGTCTACGTCGCCCTGTGGACTAAACGCCGTCTCTTTGCCGAGCCCGATTCGCGTGCGGATGCAGCGGCCTAACTCATAGTGCTGGGCGCGCCAGAGCCAGGAGAACAAGCAGGGAACCTTTAGTTGTGTCGCAAGACGGTTCGAATGAATGGCTGAGCGCCTGCGAGTCCAGACGAGAGTCTCTATGCGCGACGCCTGGACCGACTGCAGCCGACGCCGACACCAACCCAGATTGAAGTGCAGGCCGCCGACGAGCGTCCGCGCACTTCCTGATGGGTCAGGCGATTCTCTCCAGCGCCGTCACCTGCCACAACAGGCCTCGCTCGTTGAGCCTGGTCCTGAAGCCATGCCTCTCAACTGCGGACAAGATCTCGTCCGGCGGATGCATGAAAACTCGAAACTGAATTCTGACGACTCGGAGTCCGAAGTTGAGAAATGTCAGACCGAAGCGAGTCCACCACCGGTTGTTTGGAAAGCTCATCACCAGCATGCCTCTGGCGCGCTCGGCGGCGGCGCTGGCCAGCTTTGGCATATCCGGATAGCAGCAGATGACGCGGTTCATGACGACGAAATCGGCCGCCTCAACCTCGGTGCCAGCCTCCACGAAGTCCATGACTCTGCGCTCGACGCGATCTGCCAAGCCGGTCTCCAACAGCAGTTCACCGGCAGCCTCTTCATAGGTGGGTGTCAGCTCCACGTTGACCGCCCTAGCGATCCCTGCCTTCAGCAGCTCGATTTCGATGGCTCCGATCCCACCACCCACTTCAAGTAGCGTCCCGCCATTGACGCCGCGTTCCTTCAGCAAGTCGGCGATTCGTCGAGAAGTGCCGTCGAGGCCCTTGCGCCGGTAGCGCCTTACCTCCCCGTGCGCATTCTTCTCGCTGAAAATCTGCCGGTAGCCTTTCGGGGTGCAACAGTCGCTCACTCCCCACCGCCCTTCGTGCTCAAGCCTGCTTTCGCCGTCGCTATCACCACAATCAGCGAGTAGAGATGCCGCCCGTCATTCGCGCCAAACAGGCGCTCGGAATCTTGCCCAAGCAGGGCGATGGCCTCGATTGCCGCGGCGTTGGCTCGTTCCATTGTCAGGTCGTAGCCGGCTGAGTACGCCGCGTCTGGAATTTGCGGGCCGCCACCCCACACCAGACTAGCTCCACGACCCCGAAAGGCCAGGACCCGGAAAGGAAGCCATAGAGACTGGCCAAAAGGCATCCGATCGCGAAGGCCAGACTAAAGCCAGAGTGCCGGCCCTCGAGCGCGTACATCACCATCATGAAAGTCACGGCCACGACACCGAACGCTGTGATTGCATTCATGAATCTATTGTGCCCTCGACGCAAGGCTCACCACGCAAGCCGTCGTCATTGAAGCCGAGTTAGTCAAGATCGTGCTCGTCGCGGCGCTGCTCAGGGACCAGATTTGGGCCTACCCATGGATGATCGTTTTTCTGATCGTGTTCATCGTCTACCAGATCTATCGGATGACTTTCGCCTTTTCCATCGGCCTTCTAGCCCTAACGGTCTTCGACCTCGTCGTGGTGTGGCTGACATACCGGGAATATGGCAAGCAGCGGGCGGACCGGAAGCCGCGAATGCCAGCTCCGCCTCTTTTGTGATCGGTACGCCCTCACGCGCGCCGGCATTTCATGCTCTCCAGCGGACGGGGACCCGCGATAAATCTCCATGGAGGAATCTACAGATCTGAACTCTGCGCCCTCAAGAGCCTTGTCCATATCGGGGCGCGCTGCATCGTAATCCGCCTTGGTGCCCATTGGGTGTCTCAGGGGTTACTCGCAGAAGACGCGGACCTTCATCTTGTTCGTGTGATCGTTTACGTCGACGTCGACTGTGAGCTCGCCAAGGGAGTCAACCAACTCTTCCAGGTTCTCCGGTTTGATCTGCGCCAGATCCAGCCCGATGCCTTCGCGCCGCAGCGCCTCGTTGACCGAATCCTGCGCCTGGGTTGGGATGAGACTCGCGAGCTTGACGCCCGCGCGCAACAGCTGCAGCGGCACGCGCACGTTGACCTTTAGCGGACCGCCTTCCTCGACACCGTCGACGAGGACCCTCAGGTACTTGAATTTGGTGGTCGGCCTGACCTCGGTGGCCACGGCCGAACCGATGACCGCCTCGTTCTTTTCGAGCGCGGCGATGAGGCGTTTGGCCGCGAGCTAGGCGATTCTGATTCAGGCTACTGTTCATTGGCGTGAGCTTCTTCTTCCGCGCCGCCTACCTCGTCGGGTTCAAACCGTGGGACTCGGGCGTTCCTCCGCCCCAGCTCGTCGCGGTGGTCGAAGGATCGGACGCGCTGCTACCGCAGAAGGCGCTGGACCTCGGCTGCGGCACCGGCACAAACAGCATCTACATGGCCCGCCACGGTTGGGATGTCACCGGCATCGACTTCGTGCCGCGCGCGGTGACCGTAGCGAAGCGCAAAGCCGCCGAGGCGCAGGTCTCACCGTGGCTAATGGTCGGCGATGTCACGCGGCTGACCGAGCTCGGGATCGGGACCGACTACTCCCTGCTGCTGGACCTCGGGTGCTTCCACAGCATTCCCGACGCCGGCCGCGACGCCTACGTGCGCGGCGTCACCGCCCTCGCGCGCGCGGGCGCGATCCTTTTGATCTTCGGCTTCGTCCGCGGCGATGGCAGGGCCTCGCGCATTGGGCCCCGAGGGTTGGCGCCAGCCGAGGTGGCGCAGCGGTTCACCGGCGGATGGGACGTCGACGCCGAAGACCGCGGCGGGCCGATGTTCGGGTCCGCCGCCTACTGGTACACGCTCCACCGGCGCTGACCTGCTCCGTACGGGACCTCATTCGGCACTTCAGCCGGCCAACGCCGAGCTGTGCTTATCGCCTCCCTTGTGTAGGTGACATGGCCTCACGGTCCTGCGCCGTGAGTCATCAGGCACGCTCGGCTCGGCTTTTCGAACCCGCGTGCCTCACGGTCCCGCTAATGGTCCTCAATTGAGGCACTGTGCGCGCCCACTGATTGGTGCACGGCGAGTTCAGATTGCTGACGGCTGGCACCACCACGCACTTTCTGCTGGGGAGGTTTCGCCGGAAATTGTGATCCAGCGGTGATCCGCTGACTTCGGACACGCGTCAAAACCGACGATTTTGAACTCAAATTGGTCGGGGGCCCGGGATTTGAACCCGGGGCCTCACGGTCCCGAACCGTCTTAGTGGTGTGTCCTCGCGTGTCCTCCGGGGTCCGCGACGGCCCTCCTGAACTCAAACCCCGCCGCCTTTGTGTCCTCAGGTGACCTGCTATGACCGCCTGTTTCCGGGAATGCGTGATCCAGCTGTGATCCAGCCTACCGAGTTACATCAAAACAGTTTGATATAATCCGCGCATGCCGACCCCTACTGCAAAGGCCCCGGAGGCCGTCTGGTTGCTTGGGCACGATGTCCGCTGGCGGTTGGCCCAACAGCTCTCCCACAGCGACCATCGGGTGGGCGAGCTGGTGGATGCGGTCGGTGAACGCCAGAACCTGGTCTCGTATCACCTGGCTCTCCTCCGTCGCGCGGGCATGGTCTCGGAGCGCCGTAGCTCGCACGACTCAAGGGATATCTATTACAGCTTGAATCTGGGTGGTGTCCGCGATGGTCTGGATCAAGCCCTCACCGGATTGCACCCGGCCCTGACGGTGCCGCGTCTGCAGACAACGCCAGCCGCCCCTAAAGAACGGCGTCAACCCCGCCTCCTGTTTGTGTGTACCGGTAATAGCGCTCGTTCCCAACTCGCGGAGGCGATTGCTCGTGACCTGATTGGCGGAGCAGCCGCGGTACTTAGCGCTGGACCGAAACCGGCCGGAGTCCATCCAATGACGGTGACCGTGCTAAAGGAGTTGGGCGTTCCCTCCGACAACCTCCGCTCGAAGAGCATCGAAGAGGTTGGAGTCCATTTCGACTTCGTGATCACCCTCTGCGACGTCGCGCGAGAGGACTGCCCACCGTTCCCAAGCAAAGCAGATGTCATCCACTGGAGCCTGCCGGACCCCGCGCGATTAGGCGACTCCAGACGCGAAGTACGACGAGCGTTCAAGCGGACTGCTGAGGAACTGCGCCTGCGCATCACTTACCTGCTTCCAGTCGTGGTCTCAAAAGGGTTGGAGCCGACGGCGCCTCGTCGACGCTCGGATGAAATGCGAGTTGTAGGTGCTCGACATGAGCGGTGACTACAAACTCGGCGGTGCCGAAGGCAGGCTGGCGAGTGAGTTTGCAGGTGTGTTCTCCCGAGAGACTGTCGCGGAGGTTTTGCACGATTCGTTCGAACAGCTCGAGGCCAACGGCCAAGGTGAGGACCTATCTCGAGCTATTTGCCGAGCGCTTCGCACGCGAACGCTTGGCGGCAGTAGCTCGAGCGCAGGCGGATGTTCCGGCCGGCCTTCCCGAGGTTCTGTTCGTCTGTGTTCACAACGCTGGCCGCTCGCAGATGGCAGCCGGCTTGCTTGATCACCGAGCGAATGGGACCGTGCACGTCCGTTCAGCAGGCTCGGACCGCCTCGAAGTAAACGTCGCGGAGCACGCCACGTTAGCAACGGGCGTCGCCGGGCAGGTGGCTCCTGGCGATAGCCGCGGCAAATGCATCGGCCTGGCCAGCAGGGCGACCCAACTCCTGGGCCGGGCGAAACAGCCGCGCCGGCAGGTTGCTGTTGGCTTACATAGGCGCCCAGAGTGAAATCACAACGACGCGACCGATGCAACCCCGATCGACCATCTCATCAGAGCTTCTACACCGCAAAGCCTGCCGCGGTTCCGCCGCCCAGCTCACCGCGGCAGAACCGGGGTCCGAGCGGCCCGGTCCGGGAGGGTCCTTCGACTGCCGACGCGGGCATCGGCGAAGTCCACAGTTAACTCAGTGCCCACTACAGACACGCAGTGGATCGCAGGTCGCACGGTGATGATCACTGGGGCGACGAGCGGAATTGGGCTGGCCACGGCCACCGCCCTGGCGGCCCGTGGCGCCCGGGTGGTGATGGTCGGTCGCGACCCGGACCGCAGTGAGCGGGCGCGGGCTGAGGTGGCGGCCGCGTCGGACTCCGGCCAAGTCACCGTTCTGATCGCCGATCTGGCCTCGTTGGCCTCGATCCGTGCGCTGGCCGGTCACTTCCTCGACACCTACGACCGGCTGGACGTGCTGATCAACGACGCGGGCGTGTTCGAGCAGCGCCGCCACCTCTCGGCTGACGGACTCGAGATGACCTTGGCGGTCAACCTGGTGGCGCCTTTCTACCTCACCTCGCTGCTGCTGGACCGGCTTCACGCATCCGCCCCGGCGCGAATCGTCAACGTCTCGTCGGCCACCCAGCGGACTGCCACCATCGACCTCACCGACCTCCAGTTCGAACGCCGCCGATACTCGATGCAGACCGCTTACTCACAGTCCAAGCTGGGCGTGCTGCTCTTCACCAAGGAGCTCGCCCGACGCCTCAGCGGGACCGGGGTCACCGCCAACGCCGTTCACCCGGGTTTCGTGCGCACCCGGCTGGGAAGTCGGGGCGGCCTGCTGTCGATCGCCTGGGCACTCGGAAGGCCGCTGATGATCAGTCCAGAGGCAGGCGCGAGGACTTCGGTGTACGTCTCCAGCTCGCCGGATGTCGCTACCGTGACGGGAGCCTACTTCGTGGATTCACGGCCCGCCGCGGTCAACCCGCGGGCCGACGATCCCGAGCTCGCCTCACAGCTGTGGCAGCAGCTGGAGAAGCTGGCGCCGGCCCACCCCACCGCCAGGGTGGCATAGTTCCCGCCGAGCGATCGTCGGCCCGGGTCGCGCGCACCCTCCAGGCCTATTTGACGACACGATTTGCACCTTTCACGGGCCATCAACGTAGAACCGCGGCTCGTGATCAGCCAGCCGGGAGGAGCTCGACGCCGACCTCGTTTCGCCGCATGAAGCCCGGAGTGAACGGCGCGTTGTAGCGCATGAGGAATACCGACCCCAAGACGCGAAGCTCGTGTCTTTCCAGCGTATCCAGCAACTCCCGGCTCTTGGCGGCAACCGTCTTTTCGGGGGCGGTGCCTGAGAACCTGAGGGCCGCGACTCGACGAGCCGGCATCCCCTCTAGGACGGACCGAGAGTCCAGCGGCATGGGCGCCGTTTCGATCGAATATGAGGGCGGCATGGCGAACGAGAACGAGTCGCTCGCGGAGAAGACTGGTGCCGTCATGGCGATCCGTTCGCTCGCCGCGCGGCGGGCCGAGCGGTTGTTTCCCGAGATGTACCGGAAGAGGATGCCGAACGCCTCGTTGTCAGGAATCTCGCGCACCGTGGCGAGAACCATCGGCGGGTACCGCCGAATCTCGACGCCCTCGATGGACCGCTCGACCTTGTACGGCTGTTGATCGCTCATGTTGTCTGACCCCCTTGTTGTTCTGCAATCACCGTATGTCCCCTCGGCCTGAGACCTGATGCGCTTGGCCACGTAGCTTAGACAAGCACTTCGACAATCCCGCGCTGCTGCGTCTCTAGACTGGGTTCATGAGCGAATCGGTGTGGGATTACCCGCGCCCCCCGCGCGTCGAGCCACTGCGCCGCGTCGCCCGCGTGGAGTTCGACGGTGTGACTGTCGCCCGCAGCGATTCAGCCCTCCGCGTGCTGGAGACGAGCCACCCACCAACGATCTACTTTCCGCGAGCCGATGTGAGGCTCGAATCATTGAAGCCGTCGAGGGGGATGACGCTATGCGAGTGGAAGGGCCAGGCCTCCTATTTCGACATCGTCGGCGAACATCGGGGGTCATCTTCCGCCGCGTGGATCTACACCGATCCGCTGCCGGCCTATCGCGCGCTCAGGGATTACATCGCCTTCTATCCCGGGCGGGTTGACGCCTGCTTCATCGACGACGAGCGGGTGAGCGCACAGGCGGGCGACTTCTACGGTGGCTGGATCACGGCCGGCATCGAAGGACCGTACAAAGGGGGCGCCGGGACCTCCGGCTGGTGACTCAGCGCGGAGTGGCTTCCGCGTCAGCGATGTGCTCCACGCCGGCGGCGATTATGTCCGCCACCTGGCGCAGGTAATCGTCCCGAGAGGCGTCCGCCACGTCGTGGCGGAGGATCTCCTCGTGCAGTACGAAGGAGAGCAGCGCACCTATGAGCTGCTTTGCCACCCAGCGTGGCTGGACCCGGCTCCGCGCCGCGTCCGGCATCGCCTTCGAGATGGCCTCGGCGAGCCCTGACTCGGTCGGGTCGGACAGGCCGGAGAGGTAGCGGTCCGCCCATTCCGCGCGGTGGTGGGCCGCCAGGAAGACGACCTCCAGGCGCTGCCTGGCCTCCGGGGTGGACATCGCGGCCATGAAGCCGGCCCCGGCCGAAAACAGGATGTCGCGCAGGGAGCCTCCAGCCGGTAGCCGGCGGATGCCCCCCTGCGGACCCCGCACCGAATCCTCGATCAGAGCGTCCATGAGCGCTTCCTTGGACGCGAAGTAGTGGTAGATCCCCGGCGGGCTCATCCCGACGGCCGCGGCCAGCTCGCGCATGCCGGTGGTCTCGTAGCCGTTCCGCGCAAAAAGGGCTGTCGCGGCGTCGAGGATGCCGCGGCGATGCTGGGCGAACTCGGGCGTCGGGCCCGGCGGCCTCCCCCTAGGCATCAGAGAACACCTCTATTCATGTCTTGCGGAATAGATATTACGAACGTTCGATAATAATTGCCACAACATCATGAAGAGGAGACCTGCCCGGATGATTCAACCCGCCACGCCCAAAGGAAGCAAACGACCTCTGATCCTCGCCGCCGCGGTCCTGGTCGGGTGGCTTGTACTCGCGGCGGCCGCAGGGCCCTTCGCGACCAAGCTGAGCTCGCTCCAGAAGAACGACCTGGCGGACTTCCTTCCCAGCACCGCGGAGGCGACCCAGGTCCTTAAGTTGGAGGCCGGCTTCGAGAACGCAAAGGTGGTGCCGGCCGTCCTCGTGTTCGAGCGCTCCAGCGGCATCACGGCGGAGGACCGGGCGACCGTCTCGTCCGACATCGCCGGCCTTGCCGGCCTGAAGGGCGTGGTGGGTCAGCCCTCCCCGATCATCGCCTCGGCCGACGGCAAGGCCCTCGAGGTGGTCGTCAACGTGGACGGCTCCAGCATCGGAGGCATCGGCGACGGCGTGACCTCCCTGAGGAACGCGGTCCGCGGGTCGCCGGGACTCTCCACCCACGTGACCGGTCCGGCCGGCCTCGCCGCCGACTTCGGCGCAGCCTTCCAGGCGCTCGACATCAAGCTCCTCGCGGGCACGACCCTGGTCGTGGTCGTCGTACTCCTGTTGGTCTACCGCAGCCCCGTGCTCTGGGTCGTGCCTCTGGCAGCGGTCGGACTGGCCCTCTTTGTCGCCCAGGCTGCGGTCTACTTCACCGCTCGCTACTTCGGTCTGAGCTCCAACGGCCAGAGCCAGGGCATTCTCACGGTCCTGGTCTTCGGCGCCGGCACCGACTATGCGCTGCTGATGATCAGCCGCTACAGAGAGGAGCTGCGCCGCCACGAGACCGCTGAGGCGGCCATTCGTGCCGCAATCAAGGGGGCGGCGCCGGCCATCCTCGCCTCCGGCACGACGGTGATCCTTGCGCTGCTTTGCCTGCTCTTTTCCGACCTCGGCTCGAACAAGAGCCTTGGGCCCACGGCGGCCATCGGCATCGCCAGCGCCATGCTCGCCATGGTCACCGTGCTGCCCGCGGTGCTGCTCCTGACAGGCCGGCGCCTGTTCTGGCCCTTCGCCCCGCGGTTCGATTCGGTCGAGCATGTGCGACCTGGATTCTGGATGCGCATCGGGGCGCTGATCGGAAGCCGGTCGCGGATGTGGTGGGTGGCCAGCGGATTGGTGCTGGTCGCGATGACATTCGGCATCACGCGGCTGAACCCGAACGGCATCGCATCGACCGACCAGTACACCGTTGCGGTCGATTCGGTCGCCGGTCAGCAGGTCGCGGACGGCCACTTCCCCGCCGGCTCCGGGAGCCCGGCGGTCGTCATCGCCGAAGCCGGTTCGGCCGGCGCCGTGATGGATGCCGCCCGCTCCGTCCCCGGCGTCTCGGCGGTCTCACTCCTGTCCTCCAACCCCACCTCGTCCGACCCGAAGATCGTCGGCGGCAAGGTGCTCATCGACGTCACGCTGACCGCCGCGGCCGACAGCGACGCTGCGAAAACCACGGTGCAGAATCTGCGCACGGCCGTCCATGCCGTGCCCGGGGCGCGGGCCCTGGTCGGCGGCACGACGGCAACCGACCTCGACACGCAGGCTTCGTCCACCCACGACCTGAGGCTGATCATTCCTCTGGTCCTGGCCGTGATCCTGGTCATTCTGGTCGTGCTCTTGAGATCTCTCCTCGCCCCGGCACTGCTGGTCGGGACAGTGATCCTCTCCTTCGCCGCCACGCTAGGCGTCTCAGGCCTGGTCTTCTCCTCGGTCTTCCACTTCACCGGGACCGACCCCTCCTTCCCGCTGACGGCCTTCGTCTTCCTGACCGCACTGGGCATCGACTACAACATCTTCCTGATGACGCGCGTCCGCGAGGAAGCGCTCCGCACAGGCACGCGCAAGGGCATCCTGACCGGGGTCAGCTCGACCGGCGCGGTCATCACGTCGGCCGGCATAGTGCTCGCGGCCACCTTCTCGGTGTTCGGCGTGCTCCCGCTGGTGATCTTTGCCGAGCTCGGATTCGCGGTGGCGTTCGGTGTTCTGCTCGACACTTTCCTGGTCCGGACGGTCCTGGTGCCGGCGCTCGTCCACGACATTGGACCGCGCGTTTGGTGGCCGGCGCACCTGATGGCGGACGGCCGCGTGACCGCCGCCACAGGCGGCGTAAACGAGGAGCCACTCGAGCTCGACGTGGCTTGAACCCGGCCGCCGGCGAACGCGTGGTCGTGCTCGGTGGAACCGGCTTCATCGGACGGCGGCTAGTGCCCGCCCTGCGGGACGCAGGCTGCTCGGTTCGCGTGGCCTCGCGCAACCCGGGCGCGAACGCGGACCCTGGCGTCGAGTTCGTGCGCTGTGACCTGGAGAGCGGCGACGGCGTCGATCGCGCGCTCGAGGGAGCCGACCTCGCCTACTTCCTCGTCCACGGAATGGCCGAGGGGGCCGGTTTCGCCTCTCGTGAGAAGATCGCGACCGAGAACTTCGTGCGCGCGGTGAACAGGCAGCGGGTCGCGCGCGTCATCTATCTAGGCGGCCTCTACCCGAAGGGCGAGCTCTCGGCTCACCTCCAGAGCCGGCGGCAGGTCGGTCTGACCCTGATTCAAGAGACCGGCGCGCTGGCGGTCAGAGCAGGTGTCGTCGTCGGTTCCGGCGGAGCTTCGTTCGAGATCCTGTATGCCATCTCCCAGCGCCTTCCCCTGATGATCGCCCCACGCTGGCTCGCGAGCCTCTGCCAGCCGGTGTCCATCGACGACACCGTCCGCGGCCTGACCGGTGCCGCACGAATCGCGGGAGCTCGCGAGCTGGACCTCGTCGGTCCCGACGTCCGGACCTATCGCGAGATGCTCGAGGTGACCGCGACCGAACTGCGAGGGCACAAGCCCGTCATGTTCCCGGTTCCGCTGCTGTCGCCGGAGCTGTCCGCGCACTGGCTGAGGCTGGTGGCCCGGGTCGACATGAACGTGGCCCGCTCTCTCGTATCCAGCCTCCGCCACGACCTGATCGCGGAACGGCCTTTGCTCATGGCAGAGCTGGGATTGAAACCCATCGGATTCCGCGAATCCGTGCGCGCGGCATTGGCGCAGCGCCGCCTGGGAGCACAGGGCCGAATCGCTTAGGGACCCGGTTCGGTTCGGCCGGCGTCTAGATCTCTGTCTAAGGGGCGCTATCACCGCCAGCCCGGTCGCCCCCAACGCGGGCTAACTTCGCCGTGTGGGCATGATCCGCTACATCTATCTGGCCGCGATCATCTTCTCGGCAGCGGGGATCCTGTTGCTGGACCGCCGCATGAAGTTGGGCGCATTCGGTCCCCGCCTGATGCGAGCCGTCGCGCTGACAGTGCCGGTTTTCCTCGTCATAGATGCCGTCGGCGCCGCCCGCGGATGGTTCACCAGCGACCCCCACCTCAGCGTCGCGATTTTTCCGCCAGGCATCTCGTTCGAAGAGCCTTTCCTGCTGACCTTCCTGGTAATGCTCTCAGTCGTCCTGTGGCGTGCCGCGGGCAGGGTGCTCGGCGCGCCGGGCGGCCGGCAGTGATGGAGTACACGCTGGCTGCCACGGCAGCCGCTCTCGTGGCGATCTCTGTCGCCGGGCTGCAGGGACTACTGTCCCGGCGGGCGTACTGGTACGGGCTTGCCGCTTTCGCGGCGCTGACCGTCCTCTCGGACTCGGTCCTCGTCTCCAACGGCGTCTTCACCTTCGGCGGCCGCTTCATCAGCGGGATCCGGATCGGCGCCATGCCAATCGAGGACCTGGTCTACGGAGCAGCCCTCTATTCGCTCGCAGTGACGGTGCACGAATGGAACGGAAAGGGGCTGCGAAAGCTATCCGAGCTTTTTTGGGCGAGCCGGCCCTTCAGTTGGATCAACACGGCATTACCGTGTCTCGCCTGCGGCATCGCCGTCGGCCGGCCGACCGCCACGCTCATCGCCGGCACCTTCTACTTCCTGGCGCCCTACAACCTGCTCCTCTATGGCGCCAACGACGCCTTCGACTACGAGTCCGACCGCCGCAACCCTCGCAAAAACGGTGCCGTCGAGGGCGGATTGGTTCCTCCCGATCGACGCGCTCTGCTGTGGAGCGCAATCGCCATCACCAACGTTCCTTTCCTTCTTCTCCTGGCGTGGCTCGGAGGGCCGGTCGCCGGGATCGCCCTGGCGGCCACGGCGGCCGTCGCCCTCATCTACTCGGTGCCGCCTTTTCGAACCAAGGAGGTGCCCGGGCTCGACGCCCTGACGTCCTCTCTGCACTTCGTCCTTCCCTGCGCCAGCGGCGCGCTGCTCGCCGGAGCCGCAATCGGCGCCATGCCGTGGCGATACCTCATCGCCTTCCTCTTCTGGGGTGCCGCGTCTCAGGCTCTCGGCGCGATACAGGATGTGGAGTTCGACCGCCAGGCTGGAATCGGCTCCATCGCTGTCAGCCTCGGCGCGCGGCCCACCGCGCTGGTCTCGATGATCCTCTACAGCGCGGCAGCCGCGATCGTCGCCGGCGCCGGCGGCCTGGCCCTGGTGTCAGCCACCGCCCTCCTCCCCTACTCGCTGCTGGCGGCATCGTGCCTGGCCGGCGACGCGCAGCTGCAGGCCCGCCGTGCCTGGAAGGGCTTCCTCGGCATGAACCTCTTCTCAGGCTTTCTGATCACCCAGGTCCTGCTCAGGGCCTGGGGAGTCGGCCAGGTGACCGGGCTCCAGCTCATCGCGTGGGGCTCGGCGGCGGGCGTCTTCACCCTGCTCGCAATCTTCGTCACCAATCGCCTGCGCATGAAGCGCCGCGCGAAGGGCGTCGGATGGGAACGGATCTCGGTCATCGTTCCCGCGCGCAACGAGGAGGCGAACATCGCGGCCTGCCTGCGCTCGCTGCCGCGCGACGTTGAGGTGATCGTTGTGGACGACGGGTCGACCGACCGCACGATGTCGGTTGCGGCGCGAACGCTGGGGCCCAACGGCAGGGTCGTGCCGGCGGGCCAGAGCCCGGCCGGATGGACGGGCAAGTGCTGGGCGGCGTGGCGGGGGGCCGTGTTGGCCTCGCGCGAGATTCTCGTCTTCTTGGACGCCGACACTCTGCTCGGCGACAAGGCGCTGGGGGCGGCCTCCGCCGAGATGGCCACGGGCGGCGGACTCGTCTCGTTTCTGACGCGTTACGAAATGCGGACGTTTGCCGAGCGCGCCGTGATGCCTGCCTTCGCGCTGATGCAGGTCGCACTCTGGCCGCTGACCCTCCTGCCCCTGGCCTACGGCCCCTTCATGGTCGCGCGCCGTACCGAGTACATGGAGCTCGGCGGCCACCGCGCGATCGGCGGTTCAGACCGCGAGGATGTCGACCTGGCGCGCCTCTTTGCCGGTGCGGGGCGGCCGGTCCGCATGCTCCACGGTGCAGACCTGGGCTCGACCAGGCACTACAGGTCGGCAGGGCAGTCCGCTGCAGCCTGGCGCCGGATGTACTACGCGTACAGCGGGCATTCGCTCGCGATCGCCCTCGCCGGGATCGCCGGGCTGGCGACCGTCTTCCTTGTGCCGGCGTTCGCGTTCGTCGCCGCGTGGTTGACCCAGGACCGGCCGGCGCTGCTGGGTGCGGTGGCCGGGCTGCTCGGTCTGTTGGTGCTGCGAACGGCGATCGCGATCAGCGAGCGGCAGCCGCTGTCGACGATCGCCTGGCATCCGATCACGTGGGTGGCGACCATCTGGGCAATGTGCCTCAGCGTGTCCGACGGCCTGCGTGGCCGCAGGCCGGTGTGGCGCGGGACCGAGCTCGCGGGGCAGGCCGAATGAAGGTCGTAGTCGTGGGCGCGGGCTTTGGCGGTCTCGCGACCGCGGTGCGCCTGCTGGCCGCCGGTCACCAGGTGACCGTCGTCGAAGGGCGACCGCAACCGGGTGGCCGGGCCAGCCGGATCTGCGAACGCGGCTGGCGATTCGACACCGGCCCGTCGCTGATCACCATGCCGGAGCTGCTGGACGACCTTTTCGCCGCGGCCGGGACCACGACCGCAAGGGAACTCAAGCTGCGGCGGCTCGACCCCTTCTATCGGATCTCCTGGGAGGGCGAGGAAAGGCAGCTGATGTTCAACGGCGATCGCGCGCAGATGGTCGATCAGATCGCCGGCTTCAGCCGCGCCGACGCCGGCCGCTACGACGACTTCATGGCCGCCAGTCGAAGGATCTACGAGGAAGCGATCCTCGTCGCAGGAAACCGGTCCTTCCTCAAGCTCGGCGACTTCCTGTCGCTCGTGCCGGCGATGGCGCGGCTAGGCGCGTTGCGCAGCGTCGAAGGCTTCGTCGGCCGCTTCTTCCGCGAGCCCCACGTCCGGCAGGCATTCGCCTTCCACCCGCTGTTCATCGGCGGAGACCCATTTCGTGTCCCAGCGGTCTACGCCACGTTGGCCTACCTCCAGGCGGAGGGCGGCGTCTGGTACTCGGACGGCGGCATGTGGTCGGTCGTCGAGGCGCTGGCGCGGATCGCCGGCCGAGGTGGCGAGCTTCGCTTCGGAGACCCGGTCACGAGCATCGTGCGGCGTGAAGGCCGAGTGGTCGGTGTCGACACCGCATCCGGCGATCGCATTAGCGCGGACGTTGTCGTGAGCAACGCGGACGTGGTCACCACCCGGCGCCGGCTCCTCGGGCTCAACGGCAGGACCCCGAGCCTCACGATGAGCTGCTTTCTCCTCTACCTCGGGGTGAACCGGAAGTTCCCCCAGCTGCAGCACCACACGCTCCTGGTCGGGCAGGACTACCGGGGCTTCATCCATGACGTCACGGTGAAGCGGCAGATGCCGGCGAGTTTGAGCCTCTACGTCCATGCTCCGTCACGGACCGAGCCGGCGATGGCGCCCGAGGGCGGGGAGTCGATCTCGATCCTGCTGCCGGTGCCGAACCTCGGCTCCGGTTTCGCCTGGTCCGAGGCCGAGGAGCCGCTGCGCGAACGGATCCTCGATGTGCTCGAGTCGCCCGACGGGTTGGGCCTGAGCGGCCTCCGCGATTCGATCGTGGTCGAGCACCGCTGGACGCCCCTCACCTTCCGCGACGAGCTGGCCAGCCCCGATGGCAACGCGTTCGGACCTGAGCCGCTGCTGCTGCAGTCCGCCTACTTCCGGCAGCCGAACCGCGATCGCGACGTGCAGGGCCTGTATTACGCCGGTGCGGGCACGCATCCGGGCGCGGGAGTTCCGGGCGTGCTCATGACCGCGTCCGTGACCAGCGAGTTGATCCGGCGCGACGCGAAGGAGCGGCGGATTTGACCTCGCCTCTGATGGCCGAAGCCGTGACCGCGATGAGCCGGCACGCCCGGACCTTCTGGCTGGCGGCGCGCCTCCTGCCTGCCGCCGTACGCCACGACGTCGTGCTCCTCTACCTGGTCTGCCGGACGCTCGACGACCTGGTGGACGACGGCGACCCAAGCGCTCCGCGCCGCTTACGGGATGTCGCGGCCTGGGCGGCCGGCGGCAGTCCTGCGGGCCGCGAGGAGCGGATCCTGGAATATCTGCGAGAACGGCATCCAGCCTTTCCGCTCGAGGCGGTGTCAGACTTCTGCGCCGGCCAGGAGCAGGACTTCGGCGCGGTCGCGTTCCGAACCGAGGCTGACCTCGACCTGTACGCCTACCGCGTCGCAGGGACCGTCGGCCGGATGATGGCGGCCGTGCTTGGCACAACCGCACCCCAGGCGGACGGCGCCGCGCGAGCGCTGGGCATAGCCCTGCAGCGGACCAACGTGCTCCGCGACGTCGAAGAGGACGCCGGGCGCGGCCGCAGCTACCTGCCCCAGGAGTCCTTCGACCTGGCCTCGGGCGACCGCATCATGCAGATGAGGATCGAGATCGCGATCGCCCAGCACTGGTACGAGCGCGGGCTCGCCGGGGTGCCCTACCTGAAGCAGGGCGGCCGAGTTGTGCGCGGCGCGGCCCAGATGTATCGAGCGATCCTATTCGAGGTCGAGCGCGGCCTTGGCCGTCCGGAGCCACGCGCCCGGGCCGTGGTGCCGGCGCGCCGCAAGCTGCGCATCCTGGCCGGCGAGATGCTGCGGATTGCCTGATCCGGCAGCAGGGCAGCTAATGCTGCCGGTCGTCGCGGCATCGGTCATCGGTTACCTGCTGGGTTCGCTTCCGACGGCCCGCTGGGTCGCCGGCAGAAGCGGCGTCAACCCACTGCTCGCCGGAGAACGCAATCCGGGCGCGGCCAACGTCTGGCGCCTCTTGGGCCCACGCGCCGGCCTCCCGGTGCTCACCGCCGACATCGGTAAGGGGGCGGCGGCTGCGCTCGTCGGCCTTGTCCTCGGCGGCTGGTGGGCTGCGTGTGCGGGCGTGATCCTCGCCATGACCGGGCACGCCTGGCCTGTTTGGTCACGCTTCCGCGGCGGCCGCTCTGTGGCGTGCCTGGTCGGCGGCGGGCTGGTGCTCGACCCTCAGGCGTTCGCTGTTGCGCTGCTCCTGTTACTGGTGTTGATCAGGCTGCTCGGCCTATGGCGGGCCGCCGGCGTGGGCATGCTCTCGTATCCGCTTTTATTCGGGCTGCTGGTGGCCGAGCGGTGGCGACTGATCGGAATCGGCGCGGCGTATCTCGTGCTGGTCGCCGCCTGGACGTTCTCGGCGCAGCGGCGCGCGGCGGAGGCCTGACGGCTCACGGCTGCTCGCCCTCGGGCGCCCACATGTCCATCCCCGAAGCGCTGAGGTCGCGGCCGATCAACCCGAGCAGCCACTGCTCCCCTCGCCGCAGCGGCCAGCAGTCGAACGAATACAGGCCCGACACCATCTTCGTCCGCAGGTTGAGCTCCCACCCTCTTCTCTGCTGCAGCGGCGGCCGGTACGCCTTGACGGCTTTGGCCCGGTCGTGGGGATCCACGAAATCCGCGAAACGTGCGCCGCGAAGACTGCCGCGCATGACGCCCGCCGCACGTGCGAACGCGATGTTCGCGTCGAGCATCCGCCCCTCGGTTGTGAGGACGGCCATGAGAAGAGGAGACAGGTCCGCCATCGCCCGCCACGGCGCCTGCTCGTCAGGCTGGTCGTCCATGGCTCGAGGGACGCTCGCGCTCTTGACCTCCTCGATCTCGGGCTCGAGAATCTCCCCCTGCGCCCGCATCACGGCGAGCTTGAGCGACAGGCCCTTTAGTGACACGCCCTGCTTCACGCGGCGCAGGAGCTCAACGTCCTCCATCGTGTACCGGCGGTGATCGGCCGAGGTGCGCCGAGGCTTGAGGGCACCGTAGCGCTTCTCCCAGGCACGGATCGTGTAGGGAGTCAGGCCGACCATGGACGCCACCTCAGCGATCGTGAAACTGGCCCCACTCATCGCTCCAACATCCGCCGCGCGAGGACGAGGCTGATCCGCGCGTCACTACCATGGCCGTCGGCGCCAAGCCGAACCCAGAGGTCGGGGACCCGATTGAAGGCAGCGCCACCGACGAGCACCCTAGGGCCAATCGCCTTGAGCCTGTCGATGGCAAGCTTCAGCGGCTGCACCTCAGGTAGATAGGCGGCCGACAGGGCGACGACATGCGGGGGCCGGGTTCGGACGGCATCCAGGACCTCATCAAGTGAGGTGCGACGACCCAGCCATTGCGTGGTCCAGCCCTCGTCTTCGAGCGCCTGCTTGAACACCTTCAGCCCGAGCACGTGCTGCTCCTCTCCGAGTGCCGCCAACAGGCAACGGCTGCCCCGCGGGACGGGATCAGCGCTCGGGGTCGGCGGGAGCGAGCTCACCACCGCCTCCACGATCGAGGTCGCGCGGTGCTCATCGGCGACGCCGATCCGCCCCTCGTACCAGAGCTCGCCGATTTCGTGCTGGGCGGGCTGGAGAAGGTCGGAGAAGACCGCGACTCTGCTGCCCAGCAGCGCCAGAGCGTCGGACGACAGAACGAGGGCCCGCGACCTGTCGCCCGCGAGCAGGGCGTCGAGGAAAGGAGCGACGGGCACCCGGATCCGCGCTCGTCCGGGACGTTGTGCCGGCTTTGCTTTCATCTAAGAATTCGTCTAACTCCATCATGCACCTGCCTCCGGCCTGGCGCCACGCGCTCCTAATGTGAGCCAGAAGTGGATAAGAGACGGATCCTGCTGCTGGCTGCGGACCACGGGCTCGAGAGCTCGCTGGCCGAGCTCCTTCGCCTGGAAGGGTTCGAGGTTGTGCCAGCTCCCAGCGGATCGACCGCCACCCCTCAAGTCGACGTCGTCATCGCCGCGTGCGACAGCTGGCCCGCGCCATGGACGCTGCCGATGCTCCGGAGCCACTTCCGCAGCGTTCCCTGTCTGCTGCTCAGCGGCTCGCCCGTGTCAGGGCCTTACGCGGCGACGGGGTTTCAGCGAGGCTACTTCCTGACTCTCCCAGCAAACGGGCGCCGCATAGTAGAGCAGGTCAAGGTGCTTCTGCCTTGAGGGCCTGGAGCGCCGGAACGCTTGCCAAGCTGCGTCAGGTGGCACTGGATCTCACGGCGCTGAGCGCAACGATTGAGGTCCTGAGCGTTCGATATCCCGGGGACGATGGAGTCGAGCGCGCCGCCCTTGTTGTCGAGAGCCTGATCCGGCACATAGATGCGATCGTCGAGCAACTACGAGAGCGGTAGACCCGGACTGTTCATGAGCAAGCGTGACCCCGTTTCGCATCACATTGGAGAGACACGCGCCCGTAAAGACGACCATCTGCGGATAAACCTGGCGGGCGATGTCACCGGTGAGGTTTCAGCGGGGTTCGAGAACTACCGATTCGAACACCTGGCTCTGCCCGAAATCGACCTCTCCGAGGTGTCGCTGTCGACATCGTTGTTCGGCAGGCCGATGCGCGCCCCGATCCTCGTCTCATGCATGACAGGAGGGACGCGGGAAGCCGCTCGGCTCAACGCAATCCTGGCGGAAACTGCACAGGAGAACGGGCTGGCGATGGGCCTTGGATCAGGCCGGGTGCTGCTCGAGGATCCTCATGCCCCCGGCATGGATGTCCGTGAAAGAGCCCCCGACATACCGCTTCTCGCCAATCTCGGAACTGGGCAGCTCAGCAAAGGCACCGGTGTCGAAGCGTGCCGGAGGTTGCTCGATCTGACGGGAGCCGACGCCATGGTCCTACACCTCAACCCGCTTCAGGAAGCGCTCCAGCCCGAGGGGGAGCCGAGGTTCCGGGGACTCCTCCGAGAAATCGAGCGGCTGTGCCTGTCACTCGAAGCGCCGGTGGTGGTGAAGGAGGTCGGGTCGGGGCTGGCACCGGACGTGGTCGCTGCCCTGTTTGCGGCCGGCGTCGCCGCCGTCGACGTTGCTGGGGCTGGAGGGACGTCGTGGAGCGAAGTTGAGCGTCACCGACTGACCGGCACCCATAAGAGGATCGCGCTGGCGTTCCGTTCCTGGGGTATCCCAACAACTCAGGCGGTGAGCGCGGCGCGGGCGGTTGCCGGCGACCGCCTTGTGTTCGCCAGCGGAGGAGTACGCACTGGCATGGACGTCGCGATCGCGCTTGGACTTGGCGCCGACCTTGTCGGTCTGGCCGGGCCCTTCCTGCGCGCCGCCGCGGCCGGCCCTGAGGCGGCTGCCGACCTCACCGCGGAGTTGGCCGGAGTGCTGCGAGTGGTCATGTTCTGCGTCGGCGCGCGAGACCTGGAATCCTTCCGAGCCGTGCCACGCCTCGTCAACGTGTAAGGCTTCCGAAGAATGACGAAGCCCGGGTCTTCTCGGACCCGGGCTCGTCTTGGAACTCGAGGGCTAGGGGTTCCCTCAAGCCACTGGTGTTGGAGCCGTGTGGCGCTAGCTCGCGGGGAGCAGCACCGCGTCGACGACGTGAATCACGCCGTTAGTCGCCTCGATGTCCGTCTTGACGATCTTGGCTTTGTTGCCCTTACCGTCGTGGATGAAAACTGAGCCGTTGTCGACGGAAACGGTGAACTTCGCGCCGTTGACGGTCATCACGTCACCCGGCTTGACGTCCTTTGCGTATACCGATCCAGAGACGACGTGATAGGTGAGGATCGCGGCCAGGGTGCCCTTGTTCTCGGGCTTCAGCAGCGAGTCGAGCGTGCCCGCGGGGAGGGCCGCAAATGCCGGGTTCATCGGCGCGAATACCGTGAACGGACCGGCGCCCGACAGGGTCTCAACGAGGCCAGCGGCCTTGACAGCAGCGACGAGCGTCGAGAAGTCGGTGTTGCCCGCCGCGATCTGCACGATGTCGTGCGCTGCAACCGGCATAGCGGTTCGGTCAGTGATGCTCATTTTGTTTTCACTCCTCAGTGATGAATGCTGATTGCTGTAACTGCGAAGCCCGACTTAGCCGAGCTTCCTAAGTCAATGGGGACTAGTTGTCTCCCCCCTGCTCGCTCTCCTGGTCGCTGCTGGCGCCCGGGATGAGCACTGTGTCGATGACGTGGATCACGCCGTTGGAGGCCCTGATGTTGGTCGCGACGATATGGCTCATGCCGCCGCTCGTGGTGAAGATCGTGGCTGCACGGTTCACCTTGAAGGACTGGTCCCCAAGCAGTGTCTCGATCGTCCTGATCTTGTGATCGCCCGTCGGCACGACCCTGTTGGCGAGTCGGGTGCCCTTGGTGACGTGGTACAGCAGGATGTTGGTCAGGGTCGCTTTCGGAAGCGCAGTGCAGACGTTCGAAGCGTTGAGGCCGAGCTTGGCGAAAGCTTCGTTGGTCGGCGCGAAGACGGTGTAGCGGGTCGAGCCGTTGAGCGCGGGCACGAGGCCAGTGCAGCTGACGGCTGCAACGAGTGTCGAGAAGTCTGGGTTGCTCGCGGCGATCCCGACGATCGTCTGAGAGCCTCCCGATGCGGCGACCGGCAGGCTGCCTGAGCCGAGTGCCGCGGCTATCAATCCGGCGAAAAGTCCTACGAAAATCCGGCGCATGTATCCCTCCTTGTGAATGTGATGGACTTGGCCGGCCGCGCGAGCCGCCCGTCAGGAGTATTAATCGGCCCGCTCGACTACTTTCTGCGAAGCAAGTGGCCTGTCATTCGACAAACTCTTCGACACAGCTCCCGTCGATGACGGCTGTCAGAAGGTCCAACCGCCTACAAATAGAGAGAGGCCCGAGCCCTTTCGGACCCGGGCTATCTTTGAGCGCAAGGGACTCTAGGCCTTGGAGGCTCTCCGGTTGAAACCGTATGTGCGGTCAGCTCGCGGGAAGCAGCACCGCGTCGATGACGTGGATCACGCCGTTGGTCGCCGCAATGTCGGTCTTGACGATCTTGGCCTTGTTGCCTTTACCGTCGGTGATGAAGACCGAGCCGTTGTCGATCGAAATGGTGAACTTCGCACCGTTGACGGTCATTACGCTACCGGCCGTGATGTCCTTGGCAAACACCGAGCCAGAAACGACGTGGTAGGTGAGGATGCTCGTCAGCGTGCCCTTGTTCTCGGGCTTGAGCAGTGAGTCGAGCGTCCCTGCCGGAAGAGCCGCGAATGCCTCGTTGGTCGGAGCAAACACGGTGAACGGACCGGCACCCGACAGTGTGTCAACTAGGCCCGCCGCCTTGACTGCCGCGACGAGAGTCGACAAGTCGGAGTTGCCCGCCGCGATCTGCACTATGTTCTGCGTTGCAGCCGGCGTTGCAGCCGGCGAGGCGACCATCGAGCTGCTGCTCGTGGTGCCACAGGCGGCCAGAAGCATTCCACTGACGGCGACCGCCGCCAGTGCCAGGTACCTGTTTCCAATACTCATTTCTTCACTCCTTGGGTGATTGAACACGCCTGATTGTTGGAACTGAAGTCCGAATGGACTCCGCCGTTGGCGGCCGCGCGAACCGCCGTCAGGAGTGGTAATCCGCCAGCTCCAACACTTCTGCGGGGCAGACGGCCCTCGCTTCGACAAACTCTTCGACATTGCCTCAGGCGAACGACAGGCTGAGATTCGAGGTTGTTCGTTTCCTGGCTTCGGTTACCCTCTGGATGACGCTGGCGTAACTGGGTTAGCAGAGCAGGCTGTTTAGCTGCCCGACTTCCCAATCATCCGGCGCATCATCGCCGGCATTCCGTCGCGGACACGGCCGCTGACTTCATTGGTCTGGCGGCGACTGGCTGCGGTCAGAGCCGGAGTACAAGCAAGATTCTGGTTCAACAAAATCTCTGGGTCTGAAAGAGTCGGCGGCCCGGACTTTGAACCGGGCCTCACGGTCCTGCCCGTACGTCTTCGGGCGTAGCTTCGAGACGCAGTCACCGATTCAGGAATCAGCTCATGGGTGAATTCGAAAACGTCGCCCTCTCGGTCCTCGCAGGGCCTGGAAATGCCGATGGTCGAGGGTCAGCACGTCGAGAACCGCGTAGCGCTCGGCGAGAACCACGATTGACGCGTCGGCTAGGCCAATTTCAAGGTCGCGATACCGTCTGAGGACAAGAGCAGCCGCTGCTACGTCCTCGGTTGTGAAAGGCTCCAACCGGTAGGCACCCCGGGCCACTTCGTCCAGCAGCGCTCGTTGGGCACGAACGCCGACCCTGGTGGCCAGCAGGTAGTCGAGCTCGGCCAGGACAAAAGGCGACAGGAGAAGTGGTCCGCTGACGGTGCGAAGGGCGGCGGCGGCTTGCGCATGCCGGTTCTGGCTGGAGTCGAGAGCAGCCAACAAACCGCTGGTATCGAGTAGGATCACCCCTCGCCGAAGCCGGCAAGTAACTTGTCGACGTTCTCGGCTAGATCGGGTTTGCCGCTCGTAAACAAGGGGACACGCGGCTCTGGGCGGCGCGAGCGCAGGAAAGTCTCGATCCCCTCGCGGATCAAGTCCGCCTCAGTCCGCCCGTCCTCATGCGCCGCTCGCGCAAGGCTTCCTTTCAAGTCTTCAGGCAGGTAGATGGTCGTCCGCTTCATGCCATACATTATGCCATACGTCGGGAAATCGGTGATCCAGCCGAGATCCAGCGGCTCCAGATAGCGCGCGAAATCGTCGATTTTGAACTTGATTTTGGTCGGGGGCGAGGGATTTGAACCCTCGGCCTCACGGTCCCGAAATCTACGCGGTCTCGTCCACCGAGACCGGTTACGAGGGTTTTGAGCACATTTCGAGGCCGCGCCAGACATTTTCAGTACGATTTCGTCCACCGGGATCGACAGGATTACTACATGAACTACTGCATGAACCTAGGGCCCTGGACGACATCGTGGACCGCATCTCGCGGCTGATCAAAGCTCTTGCAGTCGTTTCACAGTTGCTTTAAGGCGCTCTATTTCGACCAGATTGGCATCCCTGGATGCGTCGTGTTCGCTAAATGGGTACAACCGGAACTTAGAGTCGGGTCCTAACTCGCGAACTCCGGCATCAGTGCGAAGTATGCGCGACACGGGTCCGCATGAAATCGTCTCGGAAAGCGGGGTCCTTCCTTCAAGGCTCTTACGACACCAATTGCCTCCGCCCCTTGCTTGCGCCGCTCACTTCCGCCAGCGTCGCCCAATTGATTTCTCGTCGCGACGGCGGAGCGGGTATCGTGGGCTAATGGGGATGGACGCCGACGTCGTCATCGTTGGCGCGGGTCCCGTGGGATCCGCTTTGGCCATCATGCTTGGAAGAGCCGGCTGCCAGACGCTGCTCATCGACCGTTGTCAATTTCCCCGCGACAAACCGTGCGGCGAAGGCCTTATGCCAGCGGGTAACCGTGTGCTGGAGGAATTGGGGATCGGACTCCGAGATTTTCCATCCATCTCCGGTGTGACCTATCACGTACCCGGGCATGGTCGCGCCGAGGGTAAGTTCATGACGGGCTCGGTCGGACGAGGCACGAGGCGTACGGGCTTCGACAAGATGCTTGCTGATCATGCCGATGGTACGCAGAACGTTGAAACGGCGTTCGGCTGCGATGCGCGCGACGTGCAAGTGGGATCCGATGGAGTCTTGTTGGGAACTACGCAAGGCGAGATTGTCGCCAGGTTCTTGGTAGGGGCCGACGGCATCCGCTCGCGCGTAGCAACCTGGATGGGCTGGTCGCGCCCGGCACGCTCCAGACGCTACGGTCTAGTCGGCCACCTTGCGGCGCGGGACCATGGGATCGATCGGGTCTTAATCACCCTCCTAGATGGCTGCGAGGTCTACCTTGCCCCGAGCAGTCGCGATGAGCTGCTCGTCGCGCTGCTAGGGGCCAAAGGTCACCTTCGGCCTCGAGGCGTCACTGTGCGTGAGAGCTACTCGCGACGAGTGGCCCAGGCCCACCCCGAGCTAGCAGGTTGCCAGCAAACGACGATCCATGGAGCGGGTCCATTCTGGACCCGACCGTCAAACATTGCGTCTCGGCGGGTGTTTTTGATCGGGGACGCGGCCGGCTTTCTCGACCCTCTCACCGGTGACGGCATGACCGCAGGCTTTGTTGCGGCCAGCAAACTGTCACACCTTCTGATAAACGACGCGGACGCGAGTGGTGCGTACCGCCATTGGGAGGCAAAGCAGTGGCAAAGGCGATTATTTATGGGTCGTCTCGCACTCGCACTCACTAACACCGCAGCATTGGGGCGTAGAGCGATCCGCGGCTTGTCCAAGCGTCCGGTCGCACTTGACCGGCTCCTGGAAGTGAACGAAGGCAGTCGCAGCCTGTGGTCGCTCAGCCCAAGAGACTGGGCAGCATTGGGCGGCTTCTGATGGGCACGAACATCCGGTCTGTTGCAACCGCCCTACCTGACCATTTGGTCGAACCGGCGATTGCGCTCGCCGCCCTACGCCGCTTTTGGCCCCAACTCGATCGGTTGATCGAGACCAAAACTGACTTGGGGACGCGCTACTTATGTGAGCCCTTAGAGCGTCAACTCCAGCCGCGCGGCCTGACCGAACTCCACGATTCTTACCTCAAGCATGCAAAACGACTTGTAGGTCAGGCCGCGAGCGAGGCGCTGCTGGCGGCCGGTATCAGCGGACGCGATGTAGACATGCTGGTGACAGTCTCATGTACCGGTTACTTGGTGCCATCCCTTGATGTGTATCTCGTCGAAGAGCTCGGGCTCCGCTGTGACGTCATCCGGGTTCCCATCACTGAGCTCGGCTGCTCAGCCGGTGCATCGGCGATCGCGATCGCTCATCGGCATATATTGGCCTTCCCGGAGCACAGGGTCCTGGTAATGGCGGTTGAGCTGCCTTCGCTCAACTTTCACGCGGCGGACCATTCAGTCGACAACCTGACCGCTTGCCTCGTATTCGGGGATGGGGCGGGCGCTGCCGTTCTGGATGGTTCAGATAACCCGGGCACCGGGCTAACGGTGCTGCAAACTGCCTCGCATCTTGTACCAAGGTCAACTCATCTTCTTGGGTTCGCCCTGCGCGACGGAGGATTTCATGTCGTCCTGGACCGGCGTCTTGCGCGGCTGCTGGCAGGTGAACTGCGTCCAGTCGTCGATCGATTCATGGCTGCTTGCGGCCTTGCCTCGTTCGACTTTGTGGCAGCACATGCGGCCGGTCCTCGAATATTCGACGTGCTCGAAGAGACCCTTACGCTTCCGCCTGATGCGCTCGACATGTCACGAGAGGTGTTCACTGCGATCGGGAATACATCGTCGGCGGCAATCTTCTTCGTTTTGCAAAGGCTCATCGAGACTCCCGCCGAGACAGCGCTTCAGGGTCTTGGTCTGGGTCTTGGGCCCGGCGTTTCGATCGAGCTCATGCACCTCGCTTGGATGCCGTCAAAACACTCCGGGTATAAAGCGGTGGCGCCTCGCGAAGGCGTGCCGGTAGGCAGGGGAAGCATCGAGCAGCATTTCCTCAGCACGAATTCTGTCAACTAGGACGAGCGCGTTGAGGACGGAGAGGCTGAGTGCACTGCGCCAGGCGCCGGCGATGAGCGGCAGGGCTGCGAACTCGAGAATTACAGCCAGGTAATTTGGATGTCGGATGTAAGCGTACGGGCCGGTTTCAACCGGTCGCAGATTGTCGGGCACTGTCGCGCGAACGTTCCATGAACGTCCAAGGCTACGAATGCTCCAATAGCGTAGGCAGGTCGCGCCCGCCAGCAAAGCCACCCACGGCCATCTTGGCCGGCGAGCCGACCCTCGCAGCGCCACCTCGAGAAGCGGCAAGGTGACGAGTCCGACGTGAGCTAAAACCATCAGCGGGTAAGTGCTCGAAGCAGCACGGACGCCCCGGATGCCAGCTTCGTTTGAGCGCGAAATGGCGAGCTCACCCAGCCTTTGAACGGCGACCGCACCGATGACAACGAGGTACCACTTAGGGACGCGTAGCGCCTTCATCTCTACAGTGAAACGCCCGCAGCGAGCAGGGTCACGACAACGATCCCGCCACTGACTAGCGTCAACCGGAATGCCAATTCCA
>PLYD01000044.1 GCA_003151665.1 Candidatus Dormiibacterota bacterium | reverse complement strand
GATACGCGGCCAAGATCCTGAGCGCGAAACGAGATCCTCGCGCCGCGTTCCTTGTCGATGGCGGTTCGAAGGCGCTGCTCCTGCGCGGTCATCTCGAGGTCTACGACCCGCTCTCGGTATCGAGCCAGATCAATGCGATGCTCGAAGGGCCTGGCTACTTCCTGGGGATGGCGGGCTATGCCCTCAAGAACGCGCCCTACTTCGCGGGATATGTGCTTGACATGGCACGCATCCCGCGCGAGTGGCTGCCCTACAACCGCGTGGTGCTCCGGCTTCGACCGAGCGACGCCGAGCTCGCGGACGTGACGCCATTTCCCGCCGCTCAAGCCGCGCGCGTCCCCGCGGTGCCGGCGGAGGTAAGCCGGCGCCTTGCCGGCGTGCCGCGTGGGTATGCATGCTGGATCGAAGGCGGGATGCCCGTGATCCGACCCGCCTTGTGGGAGGTCGAGCGCGGTGAGGTTCTGGTCGCGCCCACCGCGGGCAAGGTGCGTGCGGGCGCAGTCGGAGCCCTGGTGGTCGAGTCGCATCATCGGTACAGGCCGTCATTGATGGTGGGAGCGTGCGTGCGAGGCACCTTCGGCCAGCAGGCCGACCCGACGGCAATCGGGGAGCGCTATGGGGTCGAGCCGGCCGAGTTGCCGGCGGCTTTTGAGCTGCTGCCCGAGCGCGTGACATCGTGGCGCGGCTTCTCGATCGCCACCGCAGTCCCGCGGGCGGCCCGCCACCTGCGCGTGGCACAAGGCTGATGGCTAAGCCCGCATCCCCTGGCCTCCAGATCCGCCGCTGGACTGATGGCAAGTGGTCGGAATCGCCTGACATGGTGGTCACCGAGGAGCCATTGCAGTTGATGCTCGACGGCGATGCGCTCTCGGTTGTCATGCGCACCCCTGGCCACGACGTCGAGCTGAGCCTTGGCCTGATGTTCTCCGAAGGGGTTCTGCGCTCGGCCACGGATGTCAGAGTGATCAGGATCAGCGCCGAGGCCGGTGAGCTGGAGGCGGGCGTCGCCGTCGAATCCTCGCTGGTTGAGTCCAACCAGGTCGACATTCACCTCGCGACCAAGGCGCGGCGCAAGCCGGAGCGATCGATGCTGTCGAGCTCCGCCTGCGGTGTATGCGGCACGGTCATGATTGAGGACTTGCGGCGCGACCTGGCGCTCCTGCCTGCCGGCCCTGCGGTTGATCCAGGTCTGCTCCCTGGCTTGGTCGAGAGGCTGCGCTCCGGCCAGGGCGTCTTCGACAGAACGGGAGGGTTGCACGCAGCCGGCCTGTTCACGGCGGCCGGCGAGCTCGTTTATCTGCGTGAGGATGTCGGGCGCCACAACGCAGTCGACAAGGTGGTCGGCCGCGCCTTGCTCGATGAACGAGTGCCTGCGAGCGATTCGATACTGGTCGTGAGCGGCCGGGCGGGGTACGAGATAGTGCAGAAGTCGATCACTGCCGGCATCCCCGTCCTCGCCGCCGTTGGAGCGCCGTCCAGCCTCGCGGTCGCGCTGGCCCGGGAATTCAATCAAACGCTGGTCGGCTTCCTGAAAGGAGATCGGTTCAACGTGTATTCGGCGCCGGAGCGCCTTTCCGGCAACCAGTGATCGCAGCGCTGTCCACCCGTCCCGCCCTGCGGGCGGCGGTCATTGGCGCCTACATCTTGCTGGTCGAGTGGACCAGGGCGGTGGCGTCGACGATCCCCGGTGCTGTGGTGCCGGCGATTTTGATCGGCGGAGCAGCCCTTCTGGTGACCGCGGTCGGCTGGCCGGCGCCACAGCTCGGCTTTGGCACGTCGCGATTGCCCCTTCGCATTCTTGGCGGCTTTGCATTGGCGGCAGTGCTGCTGTTGCCGGCGGCGGTTCGCGCAAGCGAGGCGCCGGTCATCCCGGCCTCATTCGCAATGGTCGCTGTGATCATTTCGGTCGCGCAGGAGGTCGCGTTCCGCGGAGTCCTGTATGCCGCGCTTGACGAGGCGGGCGGCGCGCCGCTGGCGATAGTGGGCAGCACGGTGGCCTGGACCGCGGCGCACGCGCTGTCGCATCCGCCCGCATTCCTCTGGGCGGTCGCAGCCGCGGGCCTTTTGCTGGCGCTGTGGCGCTGGGCCTGTCGCGACCTGGTCGCCCCGATCATCGGCCACGTGATCGCGGACCTGGCGCTGTGAAGCGCCCACTTCTCATCGCGGCCGCGGCCAGCGTTTATCTCGTCGCCGCGTGGATGGTGGCGCCGGGGTTCTATGACGGCTTCGGGCCGACGCAGCCGTACAACTGGGTCTGTCCACCGCCGATCGCCGGCGCGAACTCCGGAGTCACCGCTACATCAGGCCACCTCGTGATCAATGTGATCGACGGCACCAGTGATGCAAACACGGCCTTCACCGCTGATGGCCAGATGAGTGTCAGCTTCCTACCAGGCGCCTTCCAGGCCGCGGGCAAGACGCAGGTCACAGTCGATATCACGCCTGTATCGCCATGTCCGAACCCGCCCGACCTTCATTTCGCCACCAACGTCTACCAGGTCACCGCGGATGCGCCCTTGATACAGGTCCCCCCAACAACAACTCAGTGCCACCCGGCGTGCGTGGCGATGCTTTACTCGGCCCTCAGTCCCGCTCCCAGCTTCGTCTATTTGGCCGCCAGCCCGAATGGCCCCTGGAAGGACATCGGCGGTACTGAGAATCAGCAGCTTGTGATTCGAGCCGATACCAACCAGCTCGGCTACTTCGTGGGCGGCTACCCGGCTAATGCGGTGAACAAGAACCCCCCCGCAAGCAGCCAGCTTCTGCCGATCGCGGTTGCAGTCCTGATCGTCGGCGTGTTGATCGCCGGAATTCCGCTGGCGATACTCCGCAGGCGGGCCGCCGGCAATGTCGATGAGGAGAGCGACGAAGAGGACGACCCAGAAGTCACTCCTCGTACTTGATCGCTTCGAACAGCGTGCGGCACTTGCGGCAGCGGTACTGGAGC
>PLYD01000228.1 GCA_003151665.1 Candidatus Dormiibacterota bacterium | reverse complement strand
TTACACAGCAACCGAAGGTCGACACGAGCACCAATCTCATGTCTCACGACATCGTGGACTCGGTCTCACGAGATCGTAGACCTGTGGCTTCAGCCACAGGTTGGTAATTTCGGTTCGGGTCAAGGGTCAGCTCTCGCAGGATTGAGCCGTCGCCGGCGATGACTCGCAAGTGTGGTCCAGCGATGAGAAGGGTGACCGCCTCGCGCTTGTGTTTGTAGCTGACGTAAATGTGGCGAAGCCGGCCGAGGTACCTGACGGTGACGCGACCGCCGCCGTCGAGCTTGTCGCGACGGACCCGGTACTGGACAGGGGGAGTCGGCAGGGAGGGGCCGGCTTTGAGCCTGGCCTGGAAGGCTTGGAAGGGAGTGCGGCCGTCGACAGATCGATGCGGTCGCTGCTGGTTGTAGTAGAGGCGGAAGGTATCGAGCTGGAGTTGGAGGTGAGCCAAGCTTTCGGCCGGGGCTTGGCGCTGTAGGTAGCGCTTGAGTGTTTGGTGGAAACGCTCGACCTTGCCACAGGTCTGCGGATGATATGGGCTCGAGTGTTTGGATTCGATGCCCAAGCGGTCGAGCTCCGACTCGAGTGCGACGCGACCTTTGCGAGGCGTGCCGCTGAACAGGGCGGCGTTGTCGCTGAGGAACTTGGCCGGGTAGCCATAGCTCTCCGCCGCGGCATAGAAGGTCGCAAGCACGTCGATCGCTTTGACACTGAGGAAGGCGACCGAGGCGAGTGAGAAGCGCGAATGGTCGTCGAGCAAGTTCAAGATCTCGACATCGGTGCCGTCGGCAAGCTGCCAGTGGGTTGAGTCGGCCTGCCACATCTCGTTGGGAGCTCGGCCTGGAAGCGGATCCAGGAAGACCTGGGCCGCTTGTGGGGTTGTGGAGTAATCAGGCCGTGCGACTTGAGGATTCGCCAGATCGTCGGCCGAGACGGGGTCGTTCCGAAGCGCAAACGTAAATGGTGGGCGATGGTCTGGGCGCCGGCATCCAGGCCGGCATCGACGAGCTCGGTCCTCAGCTCCACGATCGCCTGCTAAATCTCTGGAGCGGTTCGGCTGGGACACGACTTAGGCCTACGCGACTGGGGTTCCAGCGCCGCATAGCCGCCTGCTCTATACCGAGCGAGCAGCCGGAAGAGCCAGCTACGCGAGATCGGATGGGAGCGCGCTAACTCTGATGGACTGCTCCCACCGATGACGACCGCATCCACCAAGAATCGCCCCAAGTCCATAGCCCCACCTCCAGTGGGAGTCCACTATGTCTTGAGACATACGCAGGCCTCAGGGTCGCTTATGTCCTGAACTCAGACACCTGCGCGAGCACCAACATGTTGGGTCTGCGCCGTTCCGCGATCTACATGTTGTGGTCAACCTGCTGCACTGCGTCACGTTTGCGGCACTTGACAGCTTCGTCGGTCTGCTGGATGTCTAGGCTGGCGCTGCGCGCATACAGCCGATGGATTGCAGTCATCGGTGGCATCTGGCGGAGACTGGCACCGATCACGCCGCGTCGGCCATCTTCTATGGACTGCAACCGCTCAGCCGATCATCCAGCTCGTTGCCGAGGAGACGAGCGGGGATGGTTGCCGCGGGCGGCGCGCTTAACGCTGAGCGCACTTGGCAGGCGCCCAGCGTCGATAAGGGCTCCGCGCAACAGAAACTCGATCTGTGCATTGCTGCTGCGCAACTCGTCATGTGCCCACCTGGCGACTGCGTCGTGGACTGCCGGATCGAGCCTGAGAAGGAGGCTTTTTCGCTCCGAAACTGCCCTCACTAGCGTCCTCACTGGTAGAGGGATCCTACGTTGACCACTGGCTGGGTCGCCTGGTCGCTACAAAGGACGACGAGCAGGTTGGACACCATCGTGGCTTTGCGCTCGTCGTCCAGGGTCACGATGTCCTGATCCTCGAGCCGCTCAAGCGCCATCTGGACCATGCCGACCGCCCCCTCCACGATCCGTTTCCGTGCCGCGACTACGGCGCTTGCCTGCTGGCGCCTCAGCATCGCCTGGGCGATTTCCGGCGCGTACGCCAGCCGCGTTATTCGCGACTCGATGACTTTGACTCCGGCCGGCCGGACTCGGGCTGCTATCTCGGCTGACAACTTGGCGGGGATTTCTTCGGCGTTGTCGAGCAGGGAAGGTGCGCCGTCGCCGTGGGTGTCATACGGGTAACTGGTTGCGACCAGACGGACGGCGGTCTCGGCTTGGAAGGCAACGAACTGGACGAAGTTGTCGACGTCAAACAGAGCACGGGCGGTATCTTCGACTTGCCAGACCACTACTGCGGCGATGTCGATCGGGTTGCCTTCAGCATCGTTGACCTTCGCCAGAGCGGTCTCATGATTGCGGATCCTGGTAGAGACCGTGATTCGCCTAGACAGTGGGTTCACCCAGCGCAAGCCGCTCCTTCTAATCGTGCCGGCGTAGCTGCCGAAGAGTTGAACCACGCGGGCCTCCCCTGGAGCAACCGCAACGAGCCCACGAATCGCAGCGATCCATAACGCGATGAGGAGAAGCGCCGCCAGGTAGAGAGGCACGACAGCAGCGCTCCTGCGGTGCTGGACCACCTCTGACAGCAACTGCCAGGAGAGCCCGGTCCCGCCCACGAGGGCCGCAACGCCGACGACAAGGGTCGGCAAGCCCGCGAGGCCGTCAATGCGGCGCTCCTCAAGAGGCGGACTTGGCATGTCGACGACAACGTCGCTCCTACTCACCCCAGGCATTCGGCTTCTCCCTTATGCACGACGCGACCGCAAGTAGAGATAAAGGACGGCCGATAGCGCCAGCACAACGTAGCCGGCGATCGCCACCGGGTTGTTCCTTTGTGTACGACCGATCACTATGAGCACGATGGACACCACCACACCGATTATCGGGAAGACATCAGATCTTGTCCGGCGCAAGCGATTACCCTCCGTTGGTACACATTGTATGATTCGCCAGTCTATCAATTTGATAACAATATGACAGAGGGCCTGTTCGAGGAGATGCACTGACAGCGACGCAGTCGGATGCCCCCGCCTTGACACCAGCGCTCCGGGTCACCGGGCTGCGCGTTACCTACGGTCCAGTCGTCGCCGTTGACGGCATCGATCTCGAGGTTCGCGAGGGGGAGATCTACGGACTTCTGGGTCCCAACGGTGCGGGCAAGACCAGCGCGCTGAGCGCCATCGAAGGACTGCTGCGTCCGGCGTCCGGCGACATGGTGATCGGAGAGATCGACGCCCGCGCTCACCCGCTGCAAGCCAAGGCCCAGCTCGGAGTCCAACTGCAGGCTACGAGCTTTCACTCGAGTCTCACGCTTGTTGAGATCGTGCGACTGTACGCCGGCCTGTACGGCGTCACCCTCTCTTCGTCGCAGATACGCGAACTCTTGGGAGAAATCAATCTGCAGAACGAAGTGTCCAAGCGCTTTCGCGAGTTATCGGGGGGTCAGCAGCAACGATTCTCACTGCTGATCGCGACCATCCATGATCCCGCGCTGGTACTGCTCGACGAGCCTACCGCGGGGCTCGACCCGCAAGGCCGGCGCCAGCTCTGGGACCGGATCGAGCGCTTTCGCAAGGAGGGGCGCAGCATCCTTCTCACGACACACTCGATGGAGGAGGCGCAGGCTGTTTGTGATCGCGTTGCCATCATGGATCACGGCA
>PLYD01000289.1 GCA_003151665.1 Candidatus Dormiibacterota bacterium | reverse complement strand
ACAACGGCCAGAGCTGCATCGCCGCGAAGCGGTTCATCGTCGCCGAGCCCATCGCCGACGAGTTCGAGGAGCTGTTCTCGAAGGCAGTTGCAGCGCTCAAGGTGGGGGACCCAACCGATCGCGCAAACCAGGTCGGGCCGCTAGCGAGGCCTGACCTCGTCGACGATCTCGAGCGCCAGGTCAAGGAGTCGATCAGCAAAGGCGCCAAGGTCCTGGCCGGCGGCAAGCGGCTGAACAATGGCGGGAACTTCTTCGAACCGACAGTGCTCACTGGCGTGAAGCCGGGGATGGCGGTCTACGACGAGGAGACCTTCGGCCCGGTGGCCGCGGTGATTCGCGTCCGCGACGCCGAAGAGGCTCTGCGCGTCGCCAACGACACGGACTTCGGCCTCGGCTCGAGCATCTGGACGAGTGACGTCGAGCGCGGCCAGATGCTGGCGGAACGGGTGGAGGCGGGCCTGGTGTTCATCAACGGGATGGTGGCGTCGGACGCGCGGCTTCCGTTCGGTGGCGTGAAGAGGTCAGGCTATGGAAGGGAGCTGTCGGCCGCGGGCATCAGAGAGTTCACCAATATCCAAACGGTGTGGGTGGGCCCGGCTAAAACCTAACCGGCCGGTCTGGATACAGCCAAAAGGGCACAGATGGCTGCATCCCAGCGGCCTCGATACGACCATCTGAGCCCGGATGGTCGGCTTTAGCTCTCCGCAGCCGCCGGCTTCGTCTTCGCCAGGTGCTTTCGGGCCAGGACTGAGTACGAATCCTTCAACGCTTTGTCCGGATTGAATCCCAGGCTGCGCGCGTGCGCGGGTAGAACCTCGAGCGGTCCTTCCAGCTCTACAAACCATCCATAGTCCAGCGTGTCGAGCGTGACGCTCACCACTCCGTCGAGCATCCACATCACGCGGCGCTTGTTGTAGGTGAACTCGACGTTGAAGCCCAGCTGCGTCAGCAGGTCGAGGGTCGCGTGCACATCCTTGATGTCGATCTCCGTCTCCTCGCGCACCTTGACCTTGCCGACAAACTTGGCCGGCCCTTTCACGGTGAGAACGCCGTGCGGCCCGCCGTTCAGAACCCTCAACCTCAGTGTCGTTCCGCGCGTCGACTTGCCAGGACCCTCGAACCTGTAGTTCTCCTCGTTGTACTTGCCCTCGAGCTTGGCCCCGCGCTTGCGCAAGGCGACGCGAATCCGCGCATGGTTGCGCGGGCCGGCGACGCGAAACTTAAGCTCGCACTCAACGCTGCGGTCTCGGGGGCGATGATGCGGACGTCGCGGAGCCATGCACGGAGATTAGCGTTACTGTGGATCGCGCTGATGAACATCTACGCGTCAGGGGGTCTGACCCTCTCGCAGGGTGACCGCATATCCATCGTCGCGCTTCCAGTCCTGTTGGTCTCTGTGATGCTTGCGTTGAAAGAGTTGAAGGGCGGATTGGAGAGAGCGCCCGCGACGTCGAACGAAACGCGGTCCGAGCCGGCCTGACATGGAGCACGTATCGGGCGCCGCCACGCTGACGACAAAGTGGTTCACCCCAAGGCGCCTGTCGCTGCTGGTAATCCTCAATCTGATCGCAGTGCTCAGTTACGTCGTGATGGGCTGGGTCTCGAGCTATTTCGCCCATGTTTTCACCATCGTGTACAGCACTCCCGACTCGCGGTCGTACCACGTGGTTGGCCAATGGCTCCTCGGAGAGAGGCGGCTGGTGCCGGAGTCGCTGATGCGTCCCTTCCTGTATCCGCTGCTGTCGGGGCTGGCTTCGCTCGTAGGCGGGATTCTCGGTGTTTGGCTCCTCAACGTGCTGCTCTGGTTCGTCGCGCTGAACGTCACCGCTGCCGCCACGTTCCGGTTCGTGAAGTCCAGCTGGGTTGCCGCCTTCGTTTTTCTTGCGCTGGCGACCAACGTGTCGTTGCTCCTGCTCACATTCCACGGATTGACAGAGATCACGGTGGTGGCCTTGCTGGCCATCTGGATCTACGGCCTCTCGCACCTCACCAGCCGGCCGACTGCGTCCCAGGTAACGTGGGCCCTCTTGCCGGTGTCGCTGCTCACGGTCGTAAAGCCGGAGTTCCAAATTCTTCTGGCCGTGATGTTTGTGGTGATGCTCATCGGAGTCATCAGAAGCACTCAGCGTGGGCTCGCTGCGGGCGTATTCGCCGCCTGCCTCATTCCCGTTGTAATCCAGCTTGCGCTCGAGGTCCATTTCAATGGGTACTTCGGCATCTCGACTATCGGCGAGAGGACGTTTCGGGCGTATTTCCTATCGCGCCTCGATGTCGCAATTGGAGACTCCAACAACATTCGGGCGGCGCGGGCGAAGGTGAGCCAGCTAAACAATCTCGATTCGGCCCGCTTTGCTCTCGACCATTTCAAAGACTCTGTGCGCGTGTTCTTCTTCACGTTGAGGGAGAACCTCCACGAAGGAACCAACCTTCTCCCCGACAGGCCGCGCATCAGGGGTGCACTCTTGATTGCAGTGCGTGCCCAGTACTGGGTACTGATCGCGATGATCCCGCTCGTCGGCGTGGCCCTTTGGCGGGCACGAGACGGCCGGCTCGCCCTGATCTGCATCGGGACGCTGACCATTTTCCTGGCGGGTGGCTTGACCTTCGGGCAGGGCGACCGCATCACGGTCGTCGCGTTCCCGCTCTGGCTGGTGGCACTCGTGCTTGCGGCGAAGGAAGCCGGTGGCGTCGACCTGTGGCGGTCTCTGGTCGCGCGCTTTCGTCCGCCCTTGACGTCGACGTAAGCGGACTTGTGGGGGGGCTACGCGGGGGGTACTTTCTTGATCCGGTACAGCGAAGCCACCACGGCGGTGCACTCGTCCTCGATGTAGTCGAGCCCGCCCTCTTCGGCGATGCGGCGTGCTTCGTCCGAGCGGATGTCCTCCTGAAGCCAAAGCGCCGTGGCACCGATGGCCACCGCCTGCCGTGCGATCTCGGGCGCGTCGGCTGCGGGCCTGAACACATCGACCAGGTCGATCTTTTCTGGAACGTCGGCGAGCGAGCGATACACGCGCTCTCCAAACAGCTCGTCTGCGAACGGGTTGATGGGGATGATGCGAAAGCCGCGCCGCTGCAATCCCTCGGGCACCGATCCGCCGGCCTTCCGGGGATCGCGCGACGCTCCAACCACGGCGATCGTCTTCGCGCTGGCGAGCACTTCGGGCGAGCGCCGGCCCATCAGGACCCCGAGATTGCTGTCAGCTTGATGACGGGGATCACGCGGTCGGTTTTCTTGGGGTAATCGCCATAGTTCGGCGCCGCGGCCGCGATGCGGCGGTATGCCTCCTCGCGGGCGGCGCCGGTGAGCCCCTCCGCGTGAACCTTCATTTTGCGCTTGCCCACCTCGAGCCAGATGTCGTCGGGGTGCTTGATCATGTTGTTGAGCCAGGCAGGATGAGTCTTCGACCCTCCCTTCGAGGCAACAATGAGCCAGGAGTCGTCTCCTTCCTGGAAACCACCCAACGCAACAATCCGCTCGGCCCCCGACTGGGCGCCCCTGGTGGTGAGCAGAACGAGCGGAAATTTCATCATCCGGCTCATCCTGTCCGTCCCGCCAGTCTTTCGATAGGCGCCGACGTGCCGCTTCGCCAGCGGCTCGAACACCTTCTGTAGGAGCTTGCCGCCCGGCATCTCGGTGCCGCGCGTTCCATTAGGCGTCGGCTGTATTGGCATTCGGGTTAAGCCGCTTGGGTCTTGCTGACGGCCGGTTGCTCGAGCGCGAACTCGAGCACCTCTTCCACTCGGCTCGCCAGGTGGAACGTCATCACCTTGCGCACGCTCTCAGGCACGTCGTCCAGGTCTTTCTCGTTGCGCTTCGGCAGGATGACCTCGGTGAGGCCCATGCGGTGGGCCGCCAGCACCTTCTGCTTGACGCCGCCGATCGGCAGCACCAAACCCTGCAGCGTGACCTCGCCGGTCATGCCGACCGTGCTGCGCACCGGCCGTCCGGTGAGCAGGCTCACGATGGCAGTGGTCATCGTCACGCCCGCCGACGGTCCGTCCTTGGGCACTGCGCCCTCCGGCACGTGGATGTGGAACGCCTTGTCAGCGGCATCGAGGGCGATACCGAGCTGCTCGGTGTGCGACCGCACGTATGACAGCGCGATCATCGCCGACTCCTTCATCACGTCTCCGAGCTGGCCGGTGAGCGTCAGGTTGCCACCCCCGCCCTGTCCGTTGTAGCTCGTGGACGTCGCTTCGACGAAGAGGACATCTCCACCCGTCCCGGTGACGGCGAGCCCAGTGGCCACGCCAGGCACCGCGGTCCGCGCTGCGACCTCGTTGTCGAACCTGGGCTTGCCCAGGAACTCGCGCACGCGCTCCGGCGTGATCGCCACAGGCGGCGTCAGCGCCTTGGTCGCGACCTTCGTCGCCACCTTGCGCGTCATCTTGCCGATCTCGCGCTCGAGGTTCCGCACGCCCGCCTCGCGGGTGTGGTCGGTGATGACCTTCATCAAGGCCTCGTCCGTGACGGTGACCTCATCGGGGTTCAATCCCGCCTGCTTGATCTGCCGCTTCAGGAGGTGGTCGCGCGCGATCGCCACCTTCTCTTCCTCGGTGTAACCGTCGAGTCGGATGAGCTCCATCCGGTCCAACAGCGGCGCCGGAATCGTCTCCGACACGTTGGCGGTCGGGATGAACAAAACCTCTGACAGGTCGAGGTCGACCTCGAGGT
>PLYD01000160.1 GCA_003151665.1 Candidatus Dormiibacterota bacterium | reverse complement strand
GGGGTCAAATTACGCATGGCACTTGCAACCCTGCGGTGCCGTCCGTCGCCATCCGTCTCGCGCAGCGGCCACGAGTTCGGCCAGAGCGTGCCGCCGACATCGATGACCGCCACTTCAAGAGGAAGGTTCACGCGAGTCCCTATCATCGCCTCAATGCTGCGGTACTTGACGGCCGGGGAGTCGCATGGTTCCCAGCTCACTGTGATCATCGAAGGACTGCCATCGGGATTGGAGATCTCGGAGGACGACCTGCGCCGCGACCTCGCGCGCCGGCAGGGCGGCCACGGGCGAGGCGGCCGCCAGAAGATCGAGACCGACTTCGCCCGCATCGTCAGCGGCGTGCGCGGTGGTTTCACCATCGGCAGCCCGGTGACGCTGGTGCTCGAGAACAAAGACCACGTCAACTGGACCGCGGAGATGACCGCCTCCAAGGAGGGCTACGCACCGAAGCCGGTGACCAAGCTGCGCCCCGGGCACGCGGACCTGGCAGGCGCGCTCAAGTATGGCCACACCGACATCCGCAACGTCCTCGAACGCTCCTCGGCACGCGAGACGGCGACGCGCGTCGCCGCCGGGGGGGTGGCGCGCAAGCTGCTCGGCCACTTCGGGATTGAGATCCTGAGCTTCACTCAATCGATCGGCACCATCGACATCGGCTACGACAAGGTCAGTCCCGACACGGTCACCACGGAGGAAATCGAGGCCTCACCTGTTCGCTGCCCCGACCCTGAGGCGTCCAAGCGCATGGTCGCGGACATCGACGAGGTGGGGGAGAAAGGCGATACGTTGGGCGGAACGTTCCGCATCATCGCGCGCGGGGTGCCGCTGGGACTCGGGAGTTACGTGCACTGGGACCGCAAGCTGGACGGCCGCCTCGCGCAGGCGGTGCTTTCGATCAACGCGATCAAGGCCGTTGAGTTCGGCGCCGGTTTCGAGGGCGCGGCGCGGCGCGGCTCGCAGTTCCACGATGAGATCGACTACCAGGAAGGAAGGTTCACGCACCGCACCAACCGGGCAGGGGGGATCACGGGCGGGGTCACCAACGGCGAACCCATCGACCTACGCGTGGCGATCAAGCCGATCTCAACTATGAAAACACCGCTGCCCTCGATCGACCTGAACACCAAGGAAAAGGTGCAGGCTCATTACGAGCGGAGCGATGTCTGTGTGGTCCCGGCGGCCGGCGTGATCGGTGAGGCGGTGGTGGCGCTGACGCTCGCCGACGCGTTCCTCGAGAAGTTCGGCGGCGACTCGATGCCGGAGCTAGAGCGCAACTACCGCGGCTACATCGACTCGCTCGCTCGCTGAACCAGCCTTCAGCTCGGCGGAGCCATCGCGGCCCGTGTCGCGTTGATAATCACCGAGCCGCCTGAGCAGATCAATACCTCTCCTGAACCTCCGCCCGGCGGGAACGCGGCAATGACAAGGGACGTGGCCGCGCCGGGTGGTGTCACCTTGAACTGCGCGGATTTCACGCACTGGGCGGCGCTGTCGCCCCAGATGATCGGAATGTAGGCGTGGCCTGCCACCGGATGATCTGGTGTTATGGCCGCGGTGCCGGCAGGCAGTCCCACAATGGCCGGCCTAGCCGCCCGTCCGAAGTACGTGTCAGTGGACCAGCTCACTTGTGTCTGTATGGCGCGTCCGTGTGCGTCGAGCAGCTGGAGATTCGCGTAACCGTATAGGTCGCAGTTGCGGCTGGATTTGTTTCTGACCTCGACGATGCCAATGACGTTGCTTGCAGCCCCGTTGACGCTTATCAGCCGCATTTCCAGATCCTTGGTGGCGCAGCGTAGGAACGGCACTGTCGGCCGCGGGATCACCAGCGGAGAAGCGGAGTTCACCGGGGAAGGCGTCGTGGCCGCCGACGGTTGGACTGAATTGGTTGGGCTCGCAAGCGCGCTGGTCGGCGGCTGCCACCCAGTGGTGCAGGCCCCCAGAAGAGCCAGTGAGAACGCGCCACAAAGAAGCCTCAAAAGGCTCATGACCAGTTAACGCTGCCGTTCCCACCGCCGTTACGCGATACGGTGAGCAGATCGTGACGAGCAAGGTGCTGACGATGGCCGAAGCGATCGATCGTTTCATCCCTGACGGTGCGTGTGTCGCGCTGGGCACCGCCCTCGAGCCGCTCATCCCCTTCGCTGCAGGACATGAGCTGATCCGGCAGGGGCGCCGCGACCTGGAGCTTGTCGGGCCGATCTCCGATGCGTTGTTCGACCAGCTCATCGGCGCGGGCTGCGTGCGCCGCATCACCGCGGCGTGGGTCGGCAATGTCTCGGGGGGCCTCGGCCATTGCTACCGCCGGGCCGCAGAAGAGCGCGTGCCTCGATCCATCGAGATCCACGACCACACCAACTTCTCGATCTCGCTCGCGCTGTGGGCGGCGGCCTGGAACGTGCCGAGCCTGCCGTCGCGCACGCTGCTGGGGAGCGACATCTTGGACACCAACCCGAACCTCTCCGTCGCCGCCGGCCTGGTCCATGTAAATGCAGTGCGTCCCGATGCGGCGATCGTGCACGTGCAGAGGGCTGATGCCATGGGTCGCGCACACGCGTGGGGTCCTCTCGGTGTCACCGAGGAGGCGGGGCTCGCGGCGCAGCACGTGATTCTCAGCTGCGAGGAGCTGGTCGACGAGAGCGTCACGCTGAGCGACCCGAACCGCATCCTGTTTCCCGAGACGAAGGTGGTCGCGGTCGTGCACGAGCCGGGCGGCGCGCATCCGTCTCCGGTGCAGGGTTACTTCAAGCGTGATCACTTGTTCTATCGCGACTACGCGACCGAATCGCGAACCCCTGAGGGCTTCGCGGAATGGCTCGAGCGATGGGTCTTCGACGTGCCCGACAGGGCCGCCTACTTGAAAGAAATCGACGTGGAGGCACTGCGCGTGAAGGGCAGCGCCCCATCGGCCCCGGTGAACTTCGCCGATGCGTAAGGGTGGCCCCGACTACACGCCGCAAGAGCTGATGGTCGCCGTGGCTTCGCGCGAGATTCGCGACCACGACCTTGTCTTCGTCGGCATGCGGTTGCCGATCCTCGCGTACGCGGTGGCGCACAACAACCATGCGCCCAACGCCCGCGGCCTATTCGAGGTCGGTCTCATGCGCGATCGGCCGGCGGAGAGCTACCTGGGCACGATGGGCGATCCGCCCAACGTGGTTGGAGCCCTCTGGGCGACGCGCATGTCGAACGTCATGGCGTTGATGGCGCAGGGGCTCGTCGACCTCGGCTTCATCGGTGGAGCGGAGGTCGATAGGTTCGGCAACCTGAACACGTCATACGTTGGCTCGCCATCCAAGCCCGAGGTCAAGCTGCCGGGGAGCGGGGGCGGAGCCGACATCGCGATCCTCAGCCGGCGGTGGGTGACGCTCATGAACCACGAGCGCCGACGGCTGGTCGAGCGCGTGTCGTTTGTGACTTCGCCGGGCTATGGCGATGGGACGCCGGGTTGGCGCAAGAGAAACGGGCTGTTGGGAGCGGGACCGTCCGCGATAGTCACGACGCTCTGTGTCTTCCGTTTCCCCGAGGGCGGGGGCGAGGTATACCTCGACTCGATCCATCCTGGCCACACGCGAGAAGAGGTTCGCGCTAACACCGGCTGGGCTTTGGACGCGCCGGAAGATGTAAAGGAGACACCGGCTCCGACAGCGCCCGAGCTGGCCGCGATGCGCGGCCTGGAACCCACGAAGGTGCTCTGACTTTTATGGGCCGTCGGTTCGATGCCCGCCGGCCCGCCTTCCTTATTACACAAGGCTGACCTGATGAGAACGACCGTCTGACAACAGCTCCTCATCTTGACGATCGGCTTCATCCGGAGCCGATCAATGTGGAGGCGATAGTCAGATGAATCAATTCGGAGCATTAGCGGTCAAGGTTTTCAGTGGCGGCACCACTGCGGTGCTGATGACGTTGGGCGTCACGGCCGGCCTCGCCGACGCGTCGTCAATGCCGGCGACCCCGGCTCCTGCATCAACCAACGCGGCGGTGGCGAGCCCGCTGGCGGGCGTGCGCGATGCGGTGAGATTCGCGGTGTTCGAGTGTGAGGCGGATGTGCTGCGCATCCCGCAGGCTGGGTTCCGTGCGGACCTCAAGCGTGGCATCACTGTGGCGCGGCTGGCGAGAGAGCGTGGCCTCAACAAGGATCAGTTCGGCGACAGGCTCGTGGTCAATTTGAAGCCACGGCTTGCCCAGCTCGTGCACCTGCGCGTCATCACCCAGGCGCAGGCCGACATCGTCATCGACCGCATTCAGCAGGGCAACATCCCGTGGTGGGACGGCCTTCACGCCTAACTGTCAGGTAACCCAAGACAGAGGGCCCGTCCACCCCGACGGGCCCTCACCCGTTTCTCAGGGTCGTGCCTTTGCTTTGCCTGCCATCGCTATCTGCTTCCACTTCTTGCGCTCTTCGATTCGGATCCGCGCGTCGCTTTTCGCCGCGATGGCGCGCAGCTCGCGCTGCAGCTTGCGGTAGCTGTTGAAGCGAACCACGTCGAGAGTGCCGTCGGCGATGGCTGCCTTGATGGCGCACCCGGGCTCCGTGTTGTGCGCGCAATCCGTGAACCGGCAGGTCAGCGCCAGCTCTTCGATGTCTTCGAACAGGTTGGCCAGCCCATCTTCGCCTTCCCACAGCTGGGCCTCACGCAGGCCAGGCGTGTCGATGATCATTCCGCCGCCCGGCAGCAGCACGAGCTGGCGGTGGCTGGTCATGTGGCGGCCCTCGCCCGAGCTGTGGATCATGCGGGTGCGCATCACATCCTCGCCGACGATGCGGTTGATAAGTGTCGACTTGCCCGCGCCGGACGGGCCAAGCAACACGCCAGTCAGCGCCGGCTGGAGGCGCCGCGTGATCTCGTCGAGGCCCTGGCCGGTGACGCTACTCGTGACCAGCACGGGGGTGCCAAGCGCCACTGCTTCGAGCTCGGCGAGGAGGGCGTCAGTCGACTCGGCGACGTCCGCCTTCGTCAGTAGAACGACGGGTACCGCCCCGCTCTGCCACGCGATGGTCAGATAGCGCTCGATGCGCCGGGCGTTGACGTCGCTGGCCGCCGCGACCACGAACGCCACGTCGACGTTGGCCGCCAGCACCTGTTCTTTGGTTTCCCTGGACGAGACCTTTCTCGAGAAAGCCGTGCGGCGCTCGAGGACGCCATGCACCGCGGACACGGGGTCCCGCCGAAGCAGCGCCACCCAGTCGCCAACCGCGGGCAGGAGCAGGGCGTCGTTGCGAAGGTGGCGGCCCGCCGTGGCCCGGGTCGAGCCCTCCGCGTCCTGGACGAGGTACTCCATGCCGAAGTCGGCAGTAACGCGCGCAGGAGTGTAGCCGTCCAAGGCAAACGGTTTGAACTTTTCCTGGAAGTAGGTATCCCAGCCCAGCAGTGCTAGCTGAGATGCGATCTCTGTAGACAACGCAATCCTCCGGTTGGAAAACGGGTGGGCGGTATCGGTCCGCCCTGCCGGAGGTGCTTTAGACGAAAGCGCCGGAGGCGGCCGATGGCCTGAAAACGGTTACTGCAAGCTCTGCCATTCGAACGTCACCTCCCTCTTAATCAGGCGGTCAGCCTATCAGAGTCCTTTGAAATCCGCCTTGCGCTTTTCCGTGAAGGCTTTGATGCCTTCCTCGGCGTCCTCGGACACGAACACTCTGCTTATCGCTTCACGTTCGATCGCCAAGCCCATGTCGAGCGGAGCGCCGAAGCCTTGCGTGATCGCCACCTTCGCGTGGCCGATCGCAACCGTCGGTCCAGCCGCCAGCTTTTCCGCGTACTCCATCGCGGCCGCTCGGCACGCGGCCGCGTCCGGAAACAGTTTGTCGACCAGCCCCAGCTCCTTCGCCTCGGCCGGTTTCAACGTCGTCGCGTTGGCTATCAGGTCGATCCCCTTGGAGAGCCCGACGAGTCGTGGAAGTCGCTGCGTGCCACCGGAACCCGGAAACAAGCCGAGGTTCACCTCCGGTAGACCAATCTGATAGGGGCCCTCGGCCGCGAAACGCAGATCACACGCAAGCGCCATCTCGAAGCCGCCGCCAAGGCAGTGGCCCGCGATGACCGCGATGAAAATGAGCGGAGTGTTCTCCATCTTCCGAAACGCTTCGTGGGCCATGATCGCGGTCATCATTCGAGAGCGAGCGCTGCCCGCCGCGAAGGCGCTCACATCGGCGCCGGCCGAGAAGAACTTCTCCGATGCACTGGTCAACAAGACGGCCCGTATGTCCCCGTCGTTGCGTGCATCGTCGATCGCCCCGGCCAGCGATCTGAGGAACTTGTAGTCGTAGCTGTTCGCCGGCGGGCGGTCGAGGACTAGGATGCCGACGTTGCCTTCCTTCTCGAGATTCACTCCCACCAAGTCATTTCCCTCCAAACGGCCCACTCCCGGCGACGGGATAATTATCCAAGTACTGAAAGAAACCTACAGATGTATAGGGGTAGACACCTAATGGCAACCATGATCATCGAAGGCGAGCGGACGAAGGCTATATCGGGCAAGACGTACGAGGTTCGCAATCCCGCGACCGGCGAAGTGGTCGACGTGGTTCCCTCCGGCGGTCCTGCCGACGTCGACAAAGCGGCTCAAGCCGCCGCAAAGGCGTTCGCCACCTGGTCCAAGCTCGCTCCCGCCAAGCGCGCCGAGATCCTTCACAAGGCAGCGCATCACATGCTGAGCAAGGTGGAGGAGATCGCCCCGATCCTCACCAAGGAGCAGGGCAAGACGCTGCTCGAGTCGAGACTCGAGGCGCAGCGCTTCGGCGAGAACATCGCGTGGTTCGCCGATCTTGCGGATAAAGTCCACGGCCAGCACGTCTCGCTGCCTGACACCACCACCTACGGGCTCGTGATCCGTATGCCGATCGGTGTCTGCGGCGCGATCGTGCCCTGGAACTTTCCTCTGACCCTGGCTGCGAACAAGGTTGCGCCCGCGATCG
>PLYD01000246.1 GCA_003151665.1 Candidatus Dormiibacterota bacterium | reverse complement strand
CCGTCAAATGGGGCGAGGTCGCCGCAAATCTGATGCCGTTCGAGCCGGTGATCGACGGCCACCTCCTTGCCGCAATGCCCATCGACGGCATCGCCGCCGGAGCGAGCAGCGAAGTTGACCTGTTGCTCGGCACAAACCGCGAGGAACAGCGGCTGTTCATGGTGCCAAGCGGCGCAATCGACCTTATCGACGAGAACATCTTGGGTATGGCGGCGGCAGCCTACCGCCTCCCTGACAGCGCGATCGAGGTCTACTCGGCTGCCCGACCAGGTGCGACGCCGGGAGACCTGCTGGCGGCGATCAGCACCGATTGGTTCTTCCGCATCCCGGCCGTAAGGCTCGCTGAGGCCCACTCCGGCAATGGCGGGTCAACCCACGTCTACGAAATGGCCTGGCGATCGCCGCTCTTCGGCGGCCGGCTTGGCGCCTGCCACGCGCTGGAAGTCGGATTCGTTTTCGATACCCTCGACGCCGACTGGAACGACAGACTCACGGGACCCAATCCGCCGCAATCGATCGCCGATGAGATGCACCGCGCATGGGTGGCCTTCGCCCGCACCGGCGATCCCGGATGGAAACCGTACGAGGCCGGCAAGAGGACTGTGATGCGTTTCGATACGGCCTCGGGCGTCGTCAACGACCCGGACGGCGCGGAGCGCCAACTCTGGGAGGGAATCCGCTAAGCGCCTCTGCGACCTGCTGCGCCGTAGCGGGGCGGGTTGGAGGCAAAATGCCCTGCCGGACACTATTTACTTCAGATGTGGCCAGGCCGCTCGCCAGCTGAATTAATCCAGGTCGCACGAGGCGGCGATGTCCTCTTCGGCCCAACAAGGAGATAAATGCGAGATGAAGAGCGTGATCCGTTACAAGACAAAACCCGAATCCGCCGATGAGAACCAGCGACTGGTCGAGAAGGTCTATGAGGGGCTGGCGGCACGAGACCCCGGTGAAGTGCACTACGCGACCTTGCGCCTGGAAGACGGAGTCACCTTCATGCACGTGTTCACCACCGACTCCGACGACGCCACCAACACGTTAGGTGGCATAGCTGCTTTTGCCGAGTTCCTGCGAGATCTGCCCCAGCGCTGCGTCGAGCTTCCTGTCGCGCAGCCCGTCACCGTCGTCGGCTCGTACAGGATGTTCGGAGATTGATCTATCGAAACGGCGCCTAGGTCATCGGGTCAATCATCTCGGCAACCAAGGCTCCCTGAGCGCTTGGAGGATTGGCCTCACTCTGCAACTGGCTCGCAGAGCGCGTCGATTCCGTCAGTGAAGTGGGCACGTAGCCGACGGTCGATGGCATACGCCTCATATCCTGCAACCCGCGATATGAAGTCGAGCCCTGAGACTCCCATCGCAAAACACGCCGTCGCGTATACATCGGCCTGAAGGATGTCTGGCCCGGTTACCGTAAAGCTGAGCCAAGCGTCAGCGGGTTTGCCAGTGTGAGGGTCAAGAATATGCTCGCCTTTCTCATAAGTGCCGGACGTGGCGACCGCCAAACCGCTGGCCAATATCACCCGAGCGACCTTGTTTCGTTCAACCGGATGTCTTATGCCGACCCGCCATGGGCTGCCATTGGCGTTTCGGCCGCGGGTCTGGACGTCGCCGCCTGCGTCTACGAAATAGTCGCAGTAGCCGTAGACGTCGAGGATTGAACAGGCGAGGTCAATCGCCCAGCCCTTGACCAAACCAGATGGATCGAAGCGACCTTCGATCCAGGCTGAGAAATAGCCATTGGTTGCACGTTCGTAAAGTCGGCAGAGGTCGGCCGCCTGATTCACCAGTTTTCCGGCGTCGCCCAACTCAAGCTCGCCGCGGTTGATTCGGCTCACTGCGCTCTGCGGCAGGTATGGGCTGAAAGTTCGGTCAATCAGGGTGAAGTTGTCGAAGACGGCGTCAACTGCTTCGTCCCGCGCCTCATCGTCGACCACGTTAACGGTGATTGGCATTCCCATCACCTCCTGGACGCGGCGCAAAGCGAATGACTCGATCAGGCGCTAGAAGATGGATTGGGGTTTCCAACCGCGTCCTTCGCGGTCCTTCGCCTACGCCCCGGTCCACGCTGAGCTTCATCGAGTGGACCGCGCAACGGAAGAACAATCCGGACCATCAGGCCGGGATCGTTGTCGATCAGCTTAATTGTGCCCCCATGCGCACCCACTATCCAGCGGGCTATGGCGAGACCAAGCCCCGCACCGCTCCCTGAACGGCTGCCATCCAGCTGGTAGAACGCTTCGAAAACTTTGCTGTGATGCTCGGCCGGGATTCCAGGCCCGCGATCAGAAATCTCCAGGCGCAGATCATGATCGACCTTGTCAGATCTGATATCAACTGTCCCGCCCGGCTCGCCGTGACGAATTGCGTTATCGACCAGGATTACCAGCAGTTGCCGAAGCCGGTCAGGGTCCACCTGGCCCTCAATCAGCGGTTCTGACTGGACGTCCAGGCGATCGCCGCGGCTGGCAGCGAGAGCCTGCAGGTCATTAGCCGTTGAGATTACGAGCTGGCTAACGTCAGTCGGGCCAAGTCGAAGTTCAGCTTGACCAGAGTCGACCCGAGCCAGGGTCAAGAGATCATCGACCAGTCGTTTCATACGCTGGGTCTCGGCTGACATCGAATCGACCAGCTGGGCGTTGTCGCCGATGGTTTGGTCCGGATGACGCCCAAAAACCTGCAGGCCGGCGTCAATGATGGTCAGCGGGGTGCGCAGCTCATGGGAGGCATCCGCGGTGAATCGAGTCTGTCTATTCATGGCCTGTCTGATCGGGACGAGCGCGCGTTCGGTCAGAAACCAGCCCGCGACGACGATCACCAGAAGGGCTGCCAAACCGGCGCCCAGCATGACCAGAAGGGCTTCGTGCTCGACTGAAAACATTGGCGCCAGGCTGCGTCCTGCCTGCAGCACACCACTCGTCACGCCCTGATCAGTAATAACCTGCGAGGCGATCAACGCGGGCTGGTTCGGCTGCAGGCTGACCGGGACGGTGCTGGCATGGCCGCTCAGAGCTTTCATCGCACTGGATCGGAGCTGAGCGGTGGGGGCGCCCGAAGGGTTGAAGGTTACGTTGCCTGAATTGTCCCAAATGACAAAAAAGGTGCCGGACGTGAAGAAGGTGTGCCGGCTTTGGAACTCGTCCTGAGTCAGCTCGCGGCGCTCGATCACTGCGCGTTGCAGATCCGACTCGACGGTGGCCGTTTCCTGAGCGACCAGAAGGCGGTCCATCACCAGCAGGATGCCCCCGCCAAGTGCGACCAGAATTGCCGCCATCACGGCGACATTCGTCAGTAGAAGTCGTTTGCGAAGGCTGCCGAAGATCATTTGCGCAGTACGTATCCGACAGACCGCACGGTCCTGATCAGCGTTGTGTCGTGGCCGTTGTCGACTTTGTCGCGCAGGTAGTGGATGTAAATGTCGACGATATTGGACAGCGGCGTCGCCTCGTAACCCCAGACGTGGTCGAGGATCCGCTGACGGCTCATGACTTGCCCGCGGTGACGCATGAGGAACTCAAGTAGATCGAACTCCTGAGCCGTGAGGCTCAGCTCTTGACCTGCCCGGCGCACCCTACGCGCACTCGGTTCCAGCACCAGGTCGGCCACCACCAACCGCTCGGCAGGCTCGCCGGCGCGGCGGAGATGAGCTCGGATCCGGGCGATCAGTTCCTCAATTGCGAAGGGCTTCACGAGATAGTCGTCAGCGCCCTGATCGAGGCCCCGGACGCGATCCGGCACGGCGTCCCGGGCGGTCAGCATGATCACGGGCATCCGCATTCCCCGGGCACGAAGCTCGCGACAAACATGGAGTCCGTCAAGACCGGGTAGCGACAGGTCGAGCACGACTGCGTCGGGCGCTTTGGCTACGGCGGTCTCCAGGCCGCTGTCCCCTCGATACTCAACCAGAGCCTGAAAGCCCTCTTCCTCAAGGACCCGGGCCAGAATCCGACTCAGGTTCACTTCATCTTCGATCACCAGGACAGAGCTCACTGCGACTTTCTAACCGTCCCTGAAGAAGATGAAGGGGGTCGCATAGGTAAGGCTGGCGGCGGCGAGCACGACACCGGCGACGAGGCTGCCGATGACTAGCGACCGCCGCGTGAGCGCTGTCCGCGAACCTGAATCCGAGAGTTCCTCACCGGCAGCCTGGCCGGTCCGACTGAGATGGCCGAGGATATGGACTGCGGCGACAGGCAGCCAGATGTAAAAGCTCAATTTGTGGGCTTCGACCCAGATGCTCCCAAAGTGCAGCCCGAACAGCCAGAGTTCGATTCCCGTGGCGAAGATGGCCAGCGTGGATATGACAACGATCGGCGCACTGAGTCTCATGAGGAGCTCCGGCGGCCCGGCGCGCCGGTACTGCGGATCGCCGGTGTAGTAGCGAACGAACCGGTAGCCGGTGGAAGCCATCTTCAGGGCCAGCGGCGGTATCAGCAGAAATCCAAGCAAGAAATGCTCCGGCAGCCACCGCCTGACGCTAAGAACTGTCACTCCCATCAGGGCAAGGAGTAAGAAAAGCAGTCCGCCAGTGAGCGCCGTCAGGCGCTCATTCGCCGTGACGCCGGATTCAGAGGGTTCCAGATGCAAGTCGGTGGTGTCTGCCAAGCGGGGAGTCCAGACTCGATATTAGGGACTCTGGATTGGAGCCGGATTGGAGACTACCTCGGACCGCCCCAATGGAACTCCAATGAACGCGGGCTAGCCTTGGTGCTCAGCTTGAGGCCACTAGCCAGTACTCCCGAGACGGAATTCGTGCCCCGCCGAGCGCATTCAGCGTGGTCGAGGCCAGACCTTGCCTACGCCGTTTTTATTGTCAACGCCGTGGTCATCATGGGCTTCTGGTGGCTCAGCTCGGGCTTCGAGATCACCCGCAATGCATCCGACTTTTACAACGGCATAGGCCGTGTGACAGGGCTGCTTGGGACCTACCTCGTCCTCTGGCAGCTATTGTTCATGGCTCGGGTGCCGTGGCTGGAGCACGCATTCGGCCTGGAGCGCATGGCGGTGCTCCACAAATGGAATGGCTACCTCGCCATTGGCTTACTGATCGGTCACGCCGTCTTTCAGACCCTGGGTTACCAGCTTGGGGACGGCAAGGATGTTGCCCGTCAGCTGGCTGACTTCATCAACAGCTACCAGGGAGTGCTGGCGGCCATCGTCGCGCTTGGACTCTTCGTTGTCGTCGTGGTGTTGTCTGTCACCGTCGCAAGACGCCACCTGGCCTACGAGACCTGGTACTTCATCCATCTCTATGCCTACCTGGCGGTGGTGCTCGCGTTCAGTCACCAGTTGGCCACCGGCGTCGACTTCGCGGGAAACCCCGCGTTCGTGTGGTACTGGTGCGCGCTATACGTCGTGGTCGGTGCATCCCTCGTTTTTTACCGTCTAGGTGGACCGCTGGCCACCTACCGGCGCCACCGCTTTCGCGTCCAAGCAGTCGAAAAGGAGGCGCGGGGGGTCTTCTCGATCTACATCACCGGCCGGGACCTTGACCAATTCGAGGCGGAGGCCGGTCAGTTTGCAATCTGGCGATTCATGGACCGCAGGCGCTGGTGGCAAGCCCACCCATTTTCGATCTCAGCTGTCCCCAATGGGCGACGNNTGGTCGACGGCCCATTCGGCAAGTTCATCGAGCGACCAAAGAATTCGAAAGTCTTGCTGATCGCCGGCGGGATCGGCATCACCCCCATCCGGCCCCTGGCCGAGGAGATGGCGGCAGACGGGTTCGATGTTCGTGTCCTTTATCGCGCTCACAGTGAAAATGACCTCGTTTTCAAGAAGGAGTTGGATGCCCTCTCCTCACGGGAAGAATCGGTGCAGGTTGATTACCTTCTGACTCAAGGTGGCAGCCGCCGAAACAGCCGCGACGGGTGGTTCTCACCTACCAGCCTCGCCGGGCTCGTTCCAGACATCTTTGACCGCGTCGTTTATGTGTGCGGACCGATGGGGATGATGGTGCTCGTCCGCTCCTCCCTAGAGGCACTTGGAATTCCGGCGGGCCAAATTCGAACGGAGGTCTTTCGACTGCAATGAAGAGGGCAACCATCGTCACAGGTGTGACCGTAGTCGGCCTCGCCTGGCTTCTCAATTACAAGGTCACGCCGCCTCAGCTGACCGCGCTCTCACCAGCATCTCCAACCCAAGGGCCGACCAATCCGGCGAGCCCATCGGCATCACCTTCCGCAACAGCATCACCCTTGGTCTCGCCTTCGGCCGCTCCGACGCCGCCGCCTTCGCCCTCGCCCACTGGGCTGAACGGCACCTTCACTGGGTCTGATTTCCCAAATCGCTACGGTGATGTACAGGTGCGAGTGGTCATCTCTGGTGGGCGAATCACCGACGTCCAGGCGGTCGTGCTTCCGACCGACCGAGCAGAGTCGGCGTATATCAGCCAACAGGTCGGCCCTTGGCTGCGCACGGAGGCACTGCAGGCGCAGAGCGCGACCATCGACATCATCAGTGGAGCGACCTACACCAGTCAGTCTTATACGCAGTCGCTCGAGTCGGCCCTGCAGCAGGCACACATGGGCTAGATGGATTAAAGCCGACCCGGCGGCTCCTGTAGGGCGATCGTGTATCAGACTTATGTTGTGGGATTGGCCGTGGTGAATCGGTTGCGGGCCGCCGCCGCAGCGGTACGTTGGAGCTACGCCCTTGCCTGATGCTGGTGGTCGCGAGCTGTGGCACGTGCGGGAGCCAATCTGCAGCGCCGCCGATCGAAGGCTACTGGTCCTGGGAAGCAGATGGCGTCATGAACGTCACGGTCGGATCGACGGGCTTTGTCGGAACGATCGTGAAGGCCTCTTCCACCAGTCAGTGCCCAGCCCCCAATCGGTCGGGTTGTCCTCGAGCTGACCGGCAGTGGAAGTCACTACAACGGACAAGATGAGTGGTTTCGCGATTCAGACTGCGCGCGCCGTTTCAGCAATGACACGGTGGTCGACCTGATCAACGGGAGCAAGACTGCTCACCTCTGCTCTTCTGGTCCGTTTACCGACGTGGCACCGGTCAGCAACTGCGCGGACCTCAGCCGGATCCTCAACTTCAAGGCGACCTAGGACGAAGTGCCCAGCTGAAGGGCGCGACTAAGCACCCGAACGCTTTGAGTCTGCCCTGTCTTGGCAGGTCAGGCACCTGGTGGACTCTGGGCGGAAACTCAGCCGAGCCGCGCTGATTCGAGCTCCGCAGTCTTCGCATAGGCCATAACCACCCTCGTCAAGCACAGCTATCGCATGGGCAAGTTGGGCGGAAGCATCGAAAGTGGCTGACTCGAGGGCGGTCGCGAAATTTACCTCGGACACGCGCTGTGCGCGGTCCAGCTCGTCGAGGACCTCCTCCTGCATGGACTCCAAATCGCAGGCCAGCGCATGGCGCCGCACCTCGAGGACCTCGGCCATCGCCGTCAGGCGCAGGCGAATTTGCACAAGGTCGCCATCAGCTCGCACCGACGTTGCACTCAGCATCCCGGTCTCCTCTCAACCGCGTGCGATCGCACGCCGTTCCACTTCCGCGACCGCCGGTCCAAATAGATTCGCTCCGAACCACCAGGCGGCGTTAGCTCAGCAGCGACGCGGAAGCGACGACGCATTGCCACCATTTTGTAGATCCACATGTTCATGGCTTCTAACTCCTATCGATTCAGTGGCCGTTGCCGGTCCTGACTACCAGGGTGGCGCGGGCACATGGGCATCACCTGGGAGAAGGCTGCGAATCGGTTGAGAAGTTGGCGTCAAAGAGTTGCGCGACGGGTTGCGCCTAAATCGCCGGACCCGACTCAAGGGCGCTGCCCCGCCGAACGACGCCGAAGCGAGGCGCGGCGGACACGGTTAGCGACCACCGCGTAAGAAGATCGCTTGTCGCAAGCCTGAGCTCAGGCCGCCCCCGGGGTAGCGCGGATACTATGACCACCGGCGGTTGCGCATCCTGCTCCTCGTACTCGCGCCCATGGTCGAACTTGGAGCGATCCTTCAGCAACGCCGTGGCTGCGAAGCCGATCACGCAGCAGATAAGGATGTAGACGCTGATGCTGTACGGGCTGTTCGTCTGCGCGAAAAGATAGACCGCGATCAGTGGCGCCGGGCCTCCTGCGATCACCGACGCGAGCTGGTAGCCCAAGGATGCGCCGCTATAGCGCAGCCGGCCGGTGAAGCTCTCGGCGATCAGTGCCGCCTGAGGACCGTACTGAACGTCGTGTGGGATCAGCGAGAGCATGATCGTGACGAAGACAACCATCGGTATCGCACTGCTGTAGAGGCCGTGGTAAAGCAAAGCCCCAGACCGCGGTCAGGGCAATGCTGATCATGTAGATCGGCTTACGCCCGAACCGGTCCGAGAGGTGGCCGAAGAGTGGTATGGCCACGAACGAGATGAGGGCGGCGGCGCTCACCGCGTAGACCAGGAACTGGCGCTGGAATTTGAGCGCGGTGACGCCGTACGTGTAGACGAAAACCGTGAACACATAGAACGGCGCCTGCTCGGGCAACCGCAGCAAGGCGTTCAGGGCAGCGCCCAGTGCCGCGCGGGTTGCTAAACGATTTTGGCAACTACTCGCCCGATGACCGCCTCCTCCACTCGATCGCCAAGCTTGTGGTCCACGTTGCGCCAGTAGTCGAAGACGCGGCTTAGGACCGGCTCCTCCACCCCCTGCTTGACGTGCCCTGCGATGTTCGAGACCAGCCGGTCGCGGGCAGAATCGTCGAGCACCTCTCGCACCAT
>PLYD01000217.1 GCA_003151665.1 Candidatus Dormiibacterota bacterium | reverse complement strand
GCCACCGCCTCATCCTCGCTGAGCTCGCCGGCAAGCAGCCGTCGAAGGATGTCTCTCATAGCCCGGCAAGAACCTCGCGCATACGCTGCCAGTGGGTTCCCGCCCAGTAGATGCGGCCGCAGTCAGGACATTCGGAGTAGCGCGACTGCGTCATGCGCACATAGGGCGGGACGCGCTCAGCGACGGTTGAAGGGACGCGGGGCTGCAGCTCGGAGTTGCACTCGATGCAGCGCGTGAGCGCCTCTTTCAACTCGAGGCCGAGCTCCGCGAAGACCTGGCGGAGCTGCTTGGTGACATCGTCATCGCGAATCAGAATGGCGCGAACCACCCCGCTCTGGATCACCCGCCGCTTGGTCAGATCCCGATCGCGCGTGAGCACCACCCGGCTTTCGGCTGCCGCCTCGCGCACCAGCTCGGCGTCGCCGATGCGCGTGTGATACGAGGCGTCATACCCGAGTGCGCGCAGCCAGCGGGCGAGGCGCCCAACGTTGCAATCGGCGAGGAATCGAGGCTTCATCACCGCCATCTTAGAATCGTGCCCGTGGCCACCTCCGAGGACCTGATGACCAGGCTACGTACGGAGACGAGTGACTGTTACTCGTGGTCGAACGGTCCGGGTGACAGGTACGCGCCCCACAGCCATGGCTACGAGAAGGTCCTGTACTGCGTGGACGGCTCAATCACCTTCGTGCTCGAAGGTCCTGACGAGCGCTTGGAATTGACGGCTGGGGATCGGATGGTTCTGCCGGCCGGCACCGTCCACGCCGCGCAGGCCGGCCCTCACGGGTGCACCTGCATCGAGGGCAAGCGCTAGCGGCGTAAGATGGATTTGCGATGAGCATCATCGAGTTCATCCGCGACCGTGCGCGGTTCTACAACTGCCCGGTGTGCGGGCGCAGCCTCAAGGGTTGCGGTGTCCAGGTCCTCAGCCACGAGGAGGAGCGTTTCCACCTTCAAGTCACGTGCGCGCAGTGCCAGGTGACCTTCATCGTGGTGCTCGCGATAGCAGGCGGCGCTGTCGCGGATATCGACAGCATCGAGGCGGACAGCGCGACGGAGCCGGTGGTGGCTCGCGAGCCGATCAGCGTCGACGAGATCATCGACCTTCATCTCATGCTCAAGAGCTTCCAGGGCACCCTGACGGAGCTCATCCAACAGCCCGACCACAGCCGCGGCTAGCTCGTAAGCGCCGCGTTGCGGGCCCTCAGCGCGTGAGCCGCATCTACCTCGACGACGCCGGGTCCGCGCCCGTTCTGAGTGAGGTCGCGGCGGCGCTGCGCGAGCTGTCCTCCGCCAACCCGTCAAGCCTCCATGCCGAGGGTCGCTCCGCTCGCACCGCGCTGGATCGGGCGCGCGACAGCGCCGCTGCAGCGCTAGACGCCGACCGTACCGAGATCACGTTCACGTCGTCCGGGACCGAGTCCATCAACCTGGCGCTTTTCGGCGCTGCTCGCCGCCTACCCAAAGGCAGTCTCATCGTGACCTGGGCAGCCGAGCACCAGGCAGTGCTCGGCGCGGTCAGACGACTCGAGTCCGAGGGGCACTCGGTCGAGATCGCTGGGGTCGACGGCTCCGTGCGGGCAGATGCAGAGTCCATACCGCGCGGTGCGGCACTGGTCTCGATCGGCCTCGCCAACAATGAGGTCGGGACCATCCAGCCAGTGTCAGAGGTGATCGCTCGAGCGCACGAGCTGGGGGCGCTGGTGCATGTCGATGCGTGCGCCGGGCCCAGGTGGATCCCAGTCCCGCCGGGCGCCGACCTTGTGTCGTTCAGCGGGCACAAGCTGGGGGCCGGCAGGGGCGGGATTCTGTTCGTCAGAGAAGGCGTGCGCCTGGAGCCGTTGCTTTACGGCGGTCCGCAGGAATGGGGCCGGCGCGCCGGCTTCGAGGACGTATCCGCGGGGGTCGCCATCGCGGCTGCGCTGAGCGTCTGCGTTCGCGACCGCGACGCGCGTGGGCGAGCTGCCGGCTCGCAGGCTGCCAGGCTGCGCGAGCTCCTGCAAGAGATGGGTGGTCGCGTGACTGGTGGCGGGCCACGGCTGCCGAACTTCGCCACGTGCACTTTTGTAGACCGGCGGGGTGAGGACGTCCTGCTGGCTCTCGACATTGCAGGACTGGCAGCGTCGAGCGGCTCCGCGTGCGCATCTGGCTCGCTCGATCCATCACACGTCTTGCTGGCGATGGGCCTGGGGCTCGATGAAGCTCTGGGCAGCTTACGGCTGACGACCGGCTATGCCACCACCGAGGACGAGATCGCGCGCGCGCAGGCGATCATCTCTACAGTGCTCACACGCACGGGCGTCAGTGCCTAGCATCGAGGAGGAGCTGGCGCGCCGAATCTCCCTGGGGGAGGAGGTGCTGCTGGCAACCGTCGTCAAGCTTGACGGTGCGCCGCCGTCTCAACCCGGCGCCAAGCTTCTGCTCTCTAGGACAGCGACGCTCGCCGGGACCCTGGGCTGCAGCGAGTTCGACGCCGCTGCCCTGGCAGATGCCGGTGGCATCGCCGAGGCCGGGGCTCCGGTCCTGCGCACCTACCGGCATGAGCTGGGCTCGATCGAGGCCTACATCGAGCCTCATGCTCCAGCCCCGACGCTGGTGGTCTTCGCCGCGACGCCGGTGGCGAGGTCCCTGTTGCGTATGGCGTCCGAGGTTGGTTTTCAAACCGTGCTGGTCGAAACTCGGCACGAGCGACTCTCAGGCGCCGACTGGCCCAAGGCCGTCGGCTCGCTTGACGACCTCGGCGCGGCGCTGGGCTCCGAGGTTTACGCGGTGCACACCGACCACGACGCACCCGATCTGGTGCCAGCCCTCGAGGCTCTTCTACTCCACGATCCTCGGTTCATCGGGCTCGTCGGCAGCCGCCGCCACACCGGCCATCACCTCGAAGCCCTGCGCGCGAAGGGGGTGCCCGAGGATGTCATCTCGCGGATCCAGAGCCCCGTCGGCCTGGACATTGGCGCGAGGACTCCGGCCGAGATCGCCGTCTCGATACTTGGTGGCGTCGTGGCTGTACGCAGAGGCGGTCGCGGTGGTTGGAAGGCAGGGCCTTAAACAGCGTCGGCATTAGGTACCGAACCGCATAATCAGGCCTCGTGCCGATCGGGCCAGGAACAAAGTTAGGGCAGTACGAGGTCCTGGAGCTCATTGGCGAAGGAGCGATGGGCACTGTCTATCGCGCCTACCACGCCCAGCTCGCACGCACCGGCGCAGTCAAGGTCATGCATGCGATATCGCCCGACGCCGACTCGATCGCGCGATTCCGGCACGAGGCGCAGGCCATCGCGCGGATGCGCCACCCCAACATCCTCAACGTCTTCGACTTCGGCGAATACGAGGGGACGCCGTACATGATCGTCGAGTACGTCCCAGGCGGAAACCTCGCCGGCAGATTGACCCAGGGTCCCCTGCCCTGGGGTACGACGTTGAGGTTCCTGCGCGGTATCGCCGCCGGCCTCGACTATGCGCACTCGCAGGGAATCGTGCACCGCGATGTCAAGCCCGCCAACGTGTTGCTGGAGAAGGACGAGACCCTCGTCCTGGCCGACTTCGGCCTGGCAAAGCTGCTCCAGGGCTCGTCTCTACAGTCCTTGACCGGCGTCACCACCGGAACCCCGGCTTACATGGCGCCCGAGCAGGTGACCGGCCACGAGGTCGGGCCTGCAGCTGATCGCTACGCGCTGGCGACCATCGCGTACGAGATGCTCACCGGCTCGATCCCGTTCGAAGGACAGGGCCTGATCGAGCTGCTTTACGCCCACGTGCATTCGGATCCGGCGCGGCCGAGCACCCTCAACCCACAGCTGAACGAGAAGGTCGACGCGGTCATCATGCGGGGCCTAGCCAAAGCCCCCGGATCGCGATGGGCCACATGCGAACAGTTCGTGAACGCGCTGGCCGCTGCGCTGGGAGCCAAGGCCACCGCCGGGGTCGAGCGGACGGTTGTGATGGCACCGCCGCCGGCCGTGGAGCGAACTGTGGCTGTGGGGCCGGTCGCTCAAGAGAGCGGGGTATTGTTCGCGCCGCCTCCGAGCACCGTCCCGCCTCCGGTCTGGGGCCCGGCTGTCGCCGCCATGCGGCGGGTGCGCAGGCGCCGCATCGCGATCATCGTCATTGCCATCCTGGCGCTGCTCGCGCTCGTCGGCGGAACCGTCAGCCTGGTCCTCGGGGAGCTGTTCAAGCCGACGCTTTCGCTGTCTTCCCAAGTGGTTGAACCAGGTTCCATCCTGACCGTGAGCGCCGGTCATCTGCCGGCCAACCAGGTCGGGCAGATCGAGTTGCTGAGCCAGCTCTACTCGTTTCCGTTTAGTGCCGACGCGAATGGCTCTGTGAGTCTGCAGATCACGATTCCGCCTGACATCGGGATCGGCGCCCACGAGCTAGCGTCGTGATGTGTGGAA
>PLYD01000155.1 GCA_003151665.1 Candidatus Dormiibacterota bacterium | reverse complement strand
GGGCTGCCAGGCTCGCCTGGCGATGCCTTGATGATGTTGTTGGCTCCCTTGCGATTGGTGCGTCCGATCGGATGGATGGGCGGCAGGTAAAGGACGTCGAAGCCCATGCCCGCTATGTAGGGCAGGCGTTTTTCGACGTCTCGGAAAGTGCCGTGGCGACCGGGCTCCCCGGCCGACCTGGGGAACAGCTCGTACCAGGCGCTGAAGCGGGCACGCTCAGGATCGACGAGCATCTCGAGCTCGCGGGGGTAGGTGACGGCCTGGCTCCTGTCGGGATAGCGGTCCATGAGATCGATCACGTCTTTGCTGATCGTTGCGGTTCCACTGCCGAGGGCTTCCGCATGCTTGGTCAGTAAATCTGCGTCGACGCCTTGGGCTCGTTTAGCCGCTGCTTCGACCAGCTGCGCGCCCACCTTGAGCTCCTGTCTCACGTCCTGCCCTCCCGCGACGCGCTTGGCAAGCTGAAGGCGCCACGTCTGAAAGCGGTCGACCCATCCCTGGACCGTGTAGAGATAGCGCCCAAGCTGGCTGACTATGACTTCGGCGCGCCACCGGTCGTTGCCCAGGGTCACCATCGGCACCTCGGCCCACGCGACCTCCGACTGGTGGCGGTAGCGAATGACGCAAGCGACCGCGTCGTGGCCGTCGGCGAAAACGTCAGCCTCGATTGCGACCTTTTCGCCCAACGAGCGCTTGGCTGGGAATCGACCCGCCTCCACTTCGGGCGAAATCGCCTCGATCGCCACCCGGCGCCGCCCGTCGACCTGGACGCCAGGCGCCTTGGCGGCCGGCATGGAAGGTGTATCGGGGCGTCTTTTGACGGGAGAGCGGGCCACTGGTGCAATCGTAAAGTGAGCCGCATTACTCTGATAGGCATGCTCAGATCAATTGACCCCTCGAACGGCAAGGAACTGGCCAGCTTCCCCGAGCTGGACGCAGCCGGCATCGAAGCCGCCGTGGAGCGGGCCTGGTCCTCCAGGCATGCCTGGCGCGACGCGGGCATGGATTTGCGAACCGCCCTCCTGCGAGCGGTGGCCGGCGTCCTGAGGGCGGAGAAATCGCGCTTCGCCGCCCTGATGACGGCGGAGATGGGCAAGCCCATCGTTGAAGCCGAGGGCGAAGTCGAGAAGTGCGCTTGGACCGCGACCTGGATCGCCGACAACGCCGCGCGCCTCCTGGCCGACGAGCCGATTGACAGCACGGCCACCAAGAGCTACCTCAGGTACCAGCCCCTGGGCGTGATCCTCGCCGTGATGCCCTGGAACTTTCCTTTCTGGCAGGCCTTTCGTGCCGGGCTTCCCGCGCTCGCGGCAGGCAACGTGATGCTGTTGAAGCACGCATCGAATGTGCCGCAGTGCGCGTTGGCGATCGAGGACGTCTTTCGCGAGGCAGGAGTCCCCAAGGGGGTGTTCCAGACGCTGCTCATCGGCCCCGGGCCTGTGGCGGGGATCATCGCCGACCGCCGCGTCGCTGGCGTCACGCTGACCGGCTCAGAAGCAGCCGGCGAGCTCGTCGCATCGGCGGCCGGCAAGGCGTTGAAGAAGTCGGTGCTCGAGCTGGGCGGCTCGGACCCTTTCATCGTGCTCGAAGATGCGGACGTCAAGACGGCGGCCACGGTCGCCTGTCGTGCACGCAACCAGAACAACGGCCAGAGTTGCATCGCCGCGAAAAGGTTCATCGTCGCCGAGCCCATCGCCGACGAGTTCGAGGAGCTGTTCTCGAAAGCCGTCGCAGCGCTCAAGGTGGGGGACCCGACCGATCGCGCCAACCAGGTGGGGCCCCTCGCGAGGCCCGACCTCGTCGACGATCTCGAGCGCCAGGTCAAGGAGTCGATCAGCAAAGGCGCCAAGGTCCTGGCCGGCGGCCACCGTCTGAAGACCGGCGGGAACTTCTTCGAGCCCACGGTGCTGACCGGCGTGAAGCCGGGGATGCCGGTCTACAACGAGGAAACCTTCGGCCCTGTGGCCGCGGTCATTCGCGTCAAGGATGCCGAAGAGGCGCTCCGCGTCGCCAATGACACGGACTTCGGGCTTGGCTCGAGCATCTGGACAAGTGACGTCGAGCGCGGCCAGATGATGGCCGAGCGGGTCGAGGCCGGCCTTGTTTTCATCAACGGAATGGTGGCCTCGGACGCACGCCTGCCGTTCGGCGGGGTGAAGAGGTCAGGCTACGGCCGGGAGCTGTCGGCCCACGGAATCCGAGAGTTCACCAACATCCAGACCGTGTGGGTTGGCCCGGCGAAAACCTAGAGCTCGGGTGTGGGAGTCGCGCGCGAGGTCCTGACGACGGCGCATCTGGATTTGGTCCCCGCTGTGATGACGACCCCGGCTTACTGGACGGAGGGGCTTCTAAAGCTGCTTGCGAGACTGAGCATGGTCAGTGCCGAAGAATTGGATGAGCACAAACGCCAGTACCAGCAGGCCGACATGCGGTCGATACTCATGGATGCCGGGTTCGGCTCAGACCAGGTGAAGTTCGGCTACTTTGAGGCTGGAATGAACATCTGGGCGACAGCGTCAAGTAATCGGTGATCCGGGCTCGCCGCTATCTTTTGGCCGGATCAGTGGATGCTGGCTCGCGAGCTCACGTTGGCGGTGCTTGTGGTACTCGGGGTCAATCAATGGACCGAACAGCGTCTGATCGGATGTCATCCTCAGCCTGAGCAGAGCTCCCAGGGCCTTGATCCCGTCGCGCCAGGTCAGCTTTTTCCCTTCTTCGTGGCTCCGGGCGTAGTAGCGGATCGGGACCTCGTGAATCCGATAACCCAGGCGCAGGATCCGTGCGGTTATGTCAGGTTCGATGTCAAAGCGGACCCCGCTCAGGTTGAGCCGCTTCCACAGCTCCGACCGTAGAACTTTGTAACCGGTTTCCATGTCCGCGAGATAGCAGTCGAATAGAACGTTGGTCGCAAACGTAACGACCTTGTTGCCCATGACGAACCAAAAGCTGTGTGAGGTCTGTCCCGCGAAGCCGCGGACTCCGTAAACGGCGTCTGCTCGACCTTCTGTCAAGGGTTCCAGGATGAGCGGGTAATCACGTGGGTCGTACTCGAGATCCGCGTCTTGCACCAACGCGAACGGCATGCGCAGCTCACCCACAGCTCGTCGCAGAGCAGCTCCTTTGCCCTGGTTGACTTCTTGCCGAAAGGCTCGCAAACGCTTTTGCTTATGCGCGATGCGCGAGAGGATTTCCCAGGTCCCGTCCGTAGACCCGTCGTCAACAGCGATTACCTCGCCGACTTCGGGCCGCTCGAGAACGCGCTCGAGGATCATTTCGATGGTGCGCTCCTCGTTATAGGCAGGCATCATCACTGAAAGCCGTGCGTGCGTGCGCTCCGACATCGGTCGCAAACTCTAGCGTTCTCGTCAGCGTCGTCGGTCAGCCCTCCGAGGGGGGGGCCTGTTTGGTTTTGGCCAAGTGCTTTCGCGCCAGCACCGAGTAGGAGTCCTTTACGGCCTTGTCTGGGTTCAGCCCCAGGCTGCGGGCGTGGCCGGGTAGGACCTCGAGCGGTCCTTCCAGCTCCACGAACCATCCATACTCCAGCGTGTCGAGGGTGACGCTCACCACTCCGTCGAGCGTCCACATCACGCGCCGCTTGTTGTAGGTGAACTCGACGTTGAAGCCAAGCTGCGTGAGCAGGTCGAGGGTTGCGTGCACGTCCTTGACCTCGATCTCCGTCTCCTCACGCACCTTGACCTTGCCCACAAACTTGGCCGGCCCCTTCACGGTGAGCACGCCGTGCGGCCCGCCGTTGAGAACCCGCAACCTCAGCGTGGTTCCCCTCGTCGACTTGCCAGGACCGTCGAACCTGTAGTTCACTTCGTTGTACTTGCCCTCGAGCTTGGCCCCACGCTTGCGAAGGGCGGCGCGAATACGCGCATGGTTGCGAGGGCCGGCGACCCGGAACTTGAGCTCGCACTCGACGCTGCGGTCGCGCGGACGGTGATGCGGACGGCGAGGTGGCACGCGTGGAGGGTAGCGCTACGCGCTACGCGTGGTCTCTTTCTTGATCCGGTAGAGCGAAGCCACCACGGCGGTGCATTCGTCCTCGATGTAGTCGAGCCCGCCCTCTTCGGCGATGCGGCGTGCTTCGTCCGAGCGGATGTCCTCCTGAAGCCACAGCGCCTTGGCACCTATGGCCACTGCCTGCCGTGCGATCTCGGGCGCGTCGGCTGCGGGCCTGAACACATCGACCAGGTCGATCTTTTCCGGGACGTCGCCGAGTGAGCGATACACGCGCTCTCCAAACAGCTCGTCTGCGAACGGGTTGATGGGGATGATGCGAAAGCCGCGCCGCTGCAGTCCCTCGGGCACCGAGCCGCCGGCCTTCCGTGGATCGCGCGACGCCCCGACCACGGCGATCGTCTTCGCGCTGGCCAGCACCTCCGGCGAGGGCCGGCCCATTAGGACCCCGAGATTGCTGTCAGCTTGATGACGGGGATCACGCGGTCGGTTTTCTTGGGGTACTCGCCATAGTTCGGCGCCTCAGCCGCGATGCGGCCGTACGCCTCTTCTCGCGCAGCGCCCGTCAGCGCCTCGGCGTGCACCTTCATCTTCCGCTTGCCCACCTCGAGCCAGATGTTTTCGGGGTGCTTGACCATGTTGTTGAGCCACGCAGGGTGCGTCTTCGAGCCACCCTTCGAGGCAACGATGAGCCAGGAGTCGTCTCCTTCCTGGAACCCACCCAACGCGACTACGCGCTCTTCCCCTGACTTCGCGCCCTTGGTGGTGAGCAAGACGAGCGGGAATTTCATCATCCGGCTCATCCTGTCCGTCCCGCCAGTCTTTCGATACGCGCCGACGTGCCTCTTCGCGAGCGGCTCGAACACCTTCTGCAGCAGCTTGCCGCCCGGCATCTCGGTGCCGCGCGTTCCGTTGGGCGTCGGCTGAATGGGCACCTGGGTCAGGCCGCCTGGGTCTTGCTCTGGGCCGGCTGTTCGAGCGCGAACTCGAGCACCTCTTCCACACGACTCGCCAGGTGGAAGGTCATGGCCTTGCGCACGCTTTCGGGAACGTCGTCCAGGTCCTTCTCATTGCGCTTCGGCAGGATGACCTCGGTGAGGCCCATGCGGTGGGCCGCCAGCACCTTCTGCTTGACGCCGCCGATCGGCAGCACCAAACCCTGCAGCGTGACCTCGCCGGTCATGCCGACCGTGCTTCGCACCGGCCGTCCGGTCAGCAGGCTCACGATGGCTGTGGTCATCGTCACGCCCGCCGACGGTCCGTCCTTGGGCACTGCGCCTTCTGGCACGTGGATGTGGAACGCCCTGTCAGCAGCGTCGAGAGCGATCTTCAGCTCGACGGTGTGCGACCGGACGAATGACAGCGCGATCATCGCCGACTCCTTCATCACGTCTCCGAGCTGGCCGGTGAGTGTCAGGTTGCCACCCCCACCCTGTCCGTTTTTGCTCGTTGACGTCGCTTCGACGAAGAGGACATCTCCACCCGTCCCGGTGACTGCGAGGCCCGTGGCCACGCCTGGCACCGCGGTTCGAGCGGCGACCTCGTTGTCGAACTTCGGCTTGCCCAGGAACTCGCGCACCCGCTCTGGCGTGATCGCCACCGGCGGCGTCAGCGCCTTGGTCGCGACCTTCGTTGCAACCTTGCGCGTCATCTTGCCGATCTCGCGTTCCAGGTTTCGCACGCCCGCTTCGCGGGTGTGGTCAGTAATGACCTTCATCAATGCCTCGTCCGTGACGGTGACCTCGTCGGGGTGCAATCCCGCCTGCTTGACCTGCCGCTTCAGCAGGTGGTCGCGCGCGATCGCCACCTTCTCTTCCTCGGTATAACCGTCGAGGCGGATGAGCTCCATCCGGTCCAACAGCGGCGCCGGAATCGTCTCCGACACGTTGGCGGTGGGGATGAACAGAACCTCGGACAGGTCGAGGTCGACCTCGAGGTAGTGGTCGCGGAACGTGTTGTTCTGCGCCGGGTCGAGGACCTCGAGCAGCGCAGACGAAGGGTCGCCCCTCCAGTCGTTGCCGACCTTGTCGATCTCGTCGAGCATGATGACCGGGTTCTTGGTCCCGGCTTCCTTCAGGGCGCGAACGATGCGGCCCGGCAGGGCGCCGACGTACGTGCGGCGGTGGCCGCGGATGTCGGCCTCGTCGCGGATGCCGCCAAGGGAAACACGCGTGAACTTCCTGCCCAGCGCGCGCGCGACCGACTCGCCGAGCGACGTCTTGCCGACCCCAGGAGGTCCGACCAGCGTGATGATCGCGCCCGATCCACGGCCCCCCAGAACTTCCATGCCGCGCTCCTTGCGCAGCTTGCGAACTGCAAGGAACTCGATGATTCGCTCCTTGACGTCGCCCAGGCCGGTGTGGTCCTCGTCCAGGATTCGCCGCGCCTCTTCCAGGTCGTAGTTGTCGTCCGACCGCACGTTCCACGGGAGGTCGAGCATCCAGTCGAGGTAGGTGCGGATCCAGCCGTACTCGGGGTTCTGCTCGCTCGTCCGCTCCAGGCGGTCGAGCTCTCGGGTGACCTCGGTCAGCACGTTCTCGGGCATGCCCGCCTTGGCGACCCGCTCGCGATAGGTCGACACGACATCCGTGCTGCCCTCATTGAGCTGCTTCTTGATTGCCTCGAGCTGCTGCCGGAGCAGGAACTCGCGCTGGGTCTTCTCCATGCCTTCGCTGACGTCGTTGCGGATCTTCTCTTTGAGCGAAGCGTCCGCGAGGATCTGCTTGGTCCAGCCGATGAGCTTGGTCAAGCGCTCCTCGAGGTCGAGTGTCTCGAGGACCTCTAGCTTCTGCTCAATCGTCAGGTCGGGCGAGTAGCCCGCCAGATCGGAGAGGTGGCTCGGGGTCTTGGCTGCGCGCAGGAACTGGATGACCTGCGGGACGCCCCTGGACTCGACGAGGTTCTCGAGCATGGCGCGGTATTCGCGGCCGAGCTCGATCGCCTTCTCGGAGGGTTCGCCATCGGGCGCGGGGTCGGCCTTGACCCAGAGCGCGCCACCGATGTCGGCCTGGCCGCTGCCCAGGTGGGCGCGGTACTCGCCGCGCATGATGAAGGCCTCGGCGCCGGTGGGGAGCTCTGCGGATTCACCCAGTCGGGCGACGGTGCCGATCTTGCCAAATTGCCCATCGATGCGGGGCACCAGCAGGATGACGCGGTTGCCCTGGCGGGCAGCCTCGATCGCGGCCTTCTGGCTGTCGCCGTCGACAGCGAGGGTGACCGACATGTGGGGGAGGACGACCATGTCGTCCATGGGGAGGACTGGCAGTAGCTCGGACTTTGGGGTTTCCATGATTACGAGAATCTTTACCCCGCCAACTCAATTCCCTAACGCGGCGGGTAGGTCGGCGAACCGCCGACCGCTTGTCCTCCCCGCTCGCCGGGGAGGTGGCCCCAGAGGGGCCGGAGGGGACGCGCAGCCATGCACCGCCCGAGCGGTAGAAGTACCCAGAGCTGGGCGCTATGCCTTACGCGATCCCCGCCGCCGCGCACGCCGAGATGAACTGCGTCGTGCAGATGTCATCCGCGCTCCAGAAACCGTCCGCAACGACCGTTGCCTCGACATTGGTTATGGTCACGACCACCGGCGTCAGGAGCACCGATGGGACGTCGGCACTGCCGTTATTGACCGTCTTGCCGCCGCTCATCGAAGCGGGAAGGGTGATCCCAAAGGCCAGGTAGTACGCGATCTGCGCCGCCGCTTCCGCTTCCGCCTTGCTCGACATGTAGAGGGTCATGTACTGGTCGCCGGTGACGATGCGCTGGATGGCGGCCAGGTCGGCACCTTGCCCTGTGACGGGGGGCCACGGCCTGACATTGCCCTTCATCGCCGCAATGGCCCCGCCGGCCAGCTTGTCATTGGCGGTCAGGACGCCGTCGATCCGGAAGTTGAGGTCCGTCAGGGCACGCTCCATCTCGGCCTTGGCGTTGGCGGCAGTCCCGCCCGGCGTGTCGTATTGCCTGGCCGGCGTGAACTTCCCGTTAATGGCGCTGAGAGCGCCGTCCTTGAATGTCTTCGTGTTGCCGTCGGCAGGGTCGCCGTTGATCTCGACGACCGTCGGCTTGGCCTTGCTGCCCAGCGCCGTGACCAGTGAGCCGGCCATCAACCCCCCCGCCGCCCCGGTGTCGAACGACACGAAGTAGCTGAGATTCGGCGTGTTGAGAACCATGCGGTCGTACGAGACGACGGGAATGTTGGCGGCCTTGGCCAGGGCGACAATCGTCGACGCCGTCGCGCCATGGACTGGGTCGAGGACCATGACGCTTGCGCCGCTGCTGATTGCGCCGGCCGCCTGGGTTTGCTGCTCGGCGTCGGTCGTGGCGGCGTTGTACAGCACCTGGCAGTTGGGGCATACCTGCGTCACAAGGTCTTGGAAATAAGCCCTCGTCTGGAGCGCCGTCGGAGTGTCCGGCAGCAGTAGCGCGATCTTCTTGCCTGGGGTCGTGCCACTGCCTTCGCCGCATGCCATCAGGATCAATGCCGACAGCAAAAGCATCGTCACGCCCCTGGCAGCCCGCAACTTCGGGTGGATCAGGCGCGTGTCACGCTGCCCGAGCTGGCTCCCCGGCGCGACAGGCTGTCGATGGTCAGCGCCGCGAGTAGAACGAGGCCGGTCACGACGTACTCCCACTGGACTGGGAGCCCCTGCAGATACATGCCGTTGTAGATGCCGCCGATGACCAGCCCGCCCAGGACGCCGTGGAGTGGCTTGCCCCGGCCCCCGAAAAGACTTGTGCCGCCAATGACCGCTGCGGCAACGGCGTACAGGACATATTGTCCGCCCTGCAAGTTGTTGGACATGCCACCCAGAAGCGAGGCATACAGCAGCATCGCGATGCCGGCGGTGAAGGAGCACAACGCAAAGCCCACAGTGCGTACGAGAGCGACGTTGATGCCGGCGCGGCGCGCCGCCTCGGGATTGCCGCCGATCGCATACATGTAGCGCCCGAATTTCGTGCTCTGAAGAAGCATGGTCCACGCCCCGAGCACGGCGAGCACGATCGGGATGACATAGGGCACCCCTTCGAGGACCCCGCGGTTGGCCCGGTTGGCATTGCAGATGCTCACGACGATTACGGCGACCACGGCGATCAGCAGCATCTTGATGACGGTAACGCCGACCGGCGGCGCGACCAGACCGCTCTTTCGCCGGCGGGCATCCCCCAGCCAGATGTATCCATCGAGCGCCACGACCACCACGGCCGCGGCGATCCACGAGGTGGTGGGGTCGAAGTTGCCCCACATCAGGTTGTAGATGACCTGCAGGTTGTTGCTGAAGCCTGCGAGGCTTGGGAAGCCGGAGAACGGTCCGATCAACAGGACCATTAGGAACAGGCCGTTCGCGATCAGATAGCCGCCGAGAGTGACGATGAAGGAAGGCAGCCGGAGTCGGGTGACGAGAGTGCCTTGAATCACACCGAACACCGTGCACGCGAAGAGCCCGGCGGCGATGCCTGCCCACCAGGGCCAGTTGGTGTTGAGCGGCTGCACCAACTGCACAGTTATCGCGGCCCCGAGCGCACCGACAAATCCGACTGAAAGGTCGATCTCGCCAAGTATCAGGGCGAATCCCACGGCCATGGCGAGAACCATGAACACGGCGCTCTGCTGAAACAGGTTGACCACGTTCACGGGCGACAGATAAACGTGGTTTGGGCTGATCGCTTGAAACACGATCATGATCGCGGCCATCGCGACGATGACCGGGAGAACTCCGCTCTCGCCGGCCGCGATGCGAGCGATGTAAGCGCGCACGTACTCGCCCAGGGTCTGGGCGATGAGCCCGGGCGGCACCACGGCCACGCCGGCTTCGGGAGCGGCGGTCAGGTCGGGCGCCGGTTCGAGCTCGGCGCTAGCAACATCAGCTTGGGGGCCGACGTCACCACTTGTGACGGCGGGCCTGACGGAGCCAGATCCCGGCGCATCCACCTGGCGGCTAGGCACGCGCGACATCGACGCGGCTCGAGCCTCCTGTGGTCATGTACTCGACGACCTTCTGCAGGTCAAGCGCCGAAGCTTTCTCCTGGATGACCATCCGGCCGAGATACAAAACCGCGATTCGGTCCGCCACCTCGAAAACGTCGGTGAGGTTGTGCGAGATGACCAGCACGGCGAGGCCGCGATCGCGCAAGCGCTTGATCAGCTCGAGCACCATCTCGGTCTGCACGACGCCAAGGGCGGCGGTGGGCTCGTCCATGATCACGAGCTTCGAGTTCCACATCACCGCCTTCGCCACCGCCACAGATTGGCGCTGGCCGCCTGAGAGCGACGCCACAGGCTGCCGGATCGACCTCACTGTCGTGACGCGCAGGGTCGCCAGCGTTTCCTTGGCTGCGCGTTCCATGCTGTCTTCGTCGAGGAGCCCGAGGCGGGTCCGTTCTCGGCCCAGGAACATGTTCTGCACGATGTCGAGGTTGTCGGCCAGGGCGAGGTCCTGATAGACGGTCTCGATGCCGAGCTTGGCGGAATCTCGTGCGCTGCGGACATGAACCGGATGACCTTCCCACAAGATCTGGCCATGGTCAGGCTGGTAGATGCCTGCGATGCATTTCGTCAGCACAGATTTGCCGGCACCGTTGTCGCCGCACAGGGCGGTGACCTGGCCAGAGGGAAGGTCGAGGTCGACGTGGTACAGCGCCTGGACCGGACCGAAATGCTTGTCGAGCTCTCGAACCTTGAGCAACGGCTCGGTGGTCGCCTGGGTGGGTGCGACAGCCGCCATCATCTCTCCCTGCATTATCGGCGACTAGTGAGGCAAAGGTGACGCCGCCGCGAGCTGCGGCGGCGTCGGTGAGCTAACGAGTTAACGAGTTACGAGATGCCGTTTGCGGTGCAGACGGCGGCCCCGGCCTTGCTGCACAGCGCTGTGACATCGATGAACTTGTCCGCGATCACTGTCGACTCCATGTTGGCCTTGGTGACCCAGACGGAGGGCAGGAGGGAGGCGGGTTGCGGTGAGCCGGTGACTCCGGTTGGAGGAGTCGTCGTGGCGTTCACCAACGCAGTTGGAGGTGTGGCGTTCGCGCGAAGCACTGTCGCCAGGGCGACGGCGTCCTGCGCCTCGAGGTAGACGGCCTTGTAAACCGATCCGCACTGGTAGTCGGTCAAAACGTTGACCATGCCGTCAAGCGATGCGTCCTGGCCGGTGGTCGGAATCGACTTGGCCTTGACATTCTTGCTCTTCAGGACGGTGATGACGGCGTTGGCCAGTGTGTCGTTGGCCTCGATGGTGGCGTTGATGGTCGGGTGGGCGGCGAACTGCGCCTGGAAGATGGCCTGACCAGTAGCGGCGACCCAGTCGGTCGCCACCTTGTCCCCGACCACCGTGAAGCCGTTGTTGGTCTTGCCCACGGGCTCCGGAGTCGTCGTGTTACCCCAGACGACCGAGTTGTAGCCCTGCGCGAAAGAGATCGCGTTCGGGTCGGAGTTCTCACCGCCGTCGAGCGTGAAGACCTGCGGGTTCTTGACGCCCCACGCAGTGACGCAGTCAAGGAAGCCCTGGCCGATATGCTTGCCCACCTGGACGTTGTCATAGCTCACGTAATAGGTGCTGGTTCCGGTGAACGTGGCGCGGTCGTAGCTGATGACCTTGACGCCGTGCTGCTGTGCATACGCCTGGATCTGCGATCCGATGTTGCTGTTCAGCGGGTCCATGATCAGGACGGTCGCGCCGGCCGTGATGTCAGCCTGAGCAAGCGAGAGCTCCTGCTGCTCCTGGCCCTGCGCGTTGTCGATCTTGAACTGGTTCGCCGCGTAGCCCGCCATCTGGAACGCCTTGGTCAGGTACGGCAGGTCGAACGCTACGTAACGCGCTGACGAGGTCGTGTCGGGAAGGATGACCCCGACCATGCCTGACCCTGCGGACACGAGGCCTTTCAGGTTGGGCATGTACGTGAAGTTCACGTTGAACTGACTAATGCTCAGGTCCGACGGCACCGTTGCCGTGGCCGGTGAGTTCGACGCCGTATTGGTGCCTCCACATGCCGTCGCGATGATCGCGATCAAGCTCGCGCTCGCGGTCAATGTCAAACGCTTGAAATCCATGGGCCTCTCCTCAAGGTGTTAGCAGCTTCCTGTGCCTTCTTCCCGGCTCTTCCGGGGCGAGAGTGCGCCGGCAACAGGTCTCACTCAGCAGCCCTGGCGGACACTCCGCCGAGGTGAGCATTGCTCAGGCCGGGGTGTTTGTCAAGAGCCCGATTCGGTTGGCCCACGCAATGTGCGCACTCTTGACAAACTGGCGGATGCCGCCATGATTGCCTTCGGGCGTGGCCGGCACATCGATTAGAGGCAAGGGCGATGGGACGCTTGGTTGGTTGCGGGAGCGCAATCGCGAGCGGGTGATCGGCGTGCTCCGCACCCAGGGCCGCACCAGCCAGGCTGACATCGCCAGGGCGACCGGCCTGTCCCGAACGACAGTGTCCAGCCTTGTCGCCGAGCTCAGGGATTCGAGCCTCGTATTCGAGGTCGACGTCAAGGAGCCGAACGTCCGAGGCGGGCGGCCAGGCGTGCAGCTGGTGCTGCAGGAGTCATCCAGCGCCGTGCTCGGCATCGACTTCGGCCACAGCCACGTGCTGGTCGCGGTGGCCGATCTCGCGCACAACGTGTTGGCGGAACGCCGGTGCGAGCTGGATGTCGACCACAACGCGGAAGAGGCTCTTGATGCATCCGCGCGATTGGCGGTGGAAGTTCTCGACGAGGCTGGCGTGCACCGAAAAGACGTGCTCGGCGCCGGCATCGGCATCCCGGGACCTGTCGACAGAGCGCGGGGTACTGTCGGCTCGGCGACGATCCTCCCCGGCTGGCTCGGCCTTCGAATCGGCGCCGAGATGGAAAAGCGGCTGGGGTTTGCGGTGGAGATTGAGAACGACGCCAACCTGGGAGCCCTCGCGGAGCTCACCTGGGGCTCCGGCCGAGGCTGCGCGAATTTCGCTTACGTCAAAGTCGCAACCGGAGTTGGCGCCGGCCTCGTAGTCGATGGCAGCCTGCTGCGCGGCGCATCAGGAACCGCGGGCGAGCTCGGGCATACCACGCTGAACGAGAGCGGCGCGCTTTGCTACTGCGGGAATCGAGGCTGCCTTGAAACTGTCGCGTCGGGGCCGGCGATCCTCCGACTGGTTGGACGCGACGCGGGCGAGAGTCTTACTTTGGGCGGGGTCATCGAGCTCGCGGCGCAGGGTGACGTGAGGTGCCGGCGCGCCATCTCGGATGCCGGTCGCGAGATCGGAGTTGCGGTTGCGGGCCTCTGCAACCTCATCAACCCGGAGCGGATCGTGGTCGGGGGTCTGCTCAGCCGCGCAGGCGACCTGCTATTGCAGTCGATCCGGGACTCGATCCGCCGGTACACGGTCCTGGCGGCAGCGGAATGCGTCGATGTAGTGCCGGCAACGTTTGTCGAACGAGCTGAGCTGCTGGGGTCATTGGCGCTGGCGATAAGACGCGCGAAACCCTCGTCTACAGCACCTTAGAAAGAAACTGCCGCGTGCGCTCGTGCTGCGGGTTCGCGAGCACCTCGCGCGGTTTGCCCGCCTCGACGACGACGCCTCCGTCCATGAAGACCAGGCTGTCGCCAACCTCGCGGGCAAAGCCCATCTCGTGGGTGACCACAACCATCGTCATGCCCAGGTCGTTAGCGAGCGCGCGCATGACGTCGAGGACCTCGCCGACCAGCTCCGGATCGAGCGCGGAGGTGGGTTCGTCGAACAGCATCAACTTGGGCTGCATCGCCAGCGCGCGGGCGATCGCGACGCGCTGCTGCTGGCCGCCGGACAGCTGGTTGGGATATGACTTCACCTTGTCGGCCAGGCCGACGCGTTCGAGCAGGCTGCGTGCCTGAGCCTCGGCGGTTGAGCGGCTCATCTTCTTGACCTGCACCGGCGCCTCGGTGATGTTCTCGAGAGCCGTCATGTGCGGAAAGAGGTTGAACCGCTGGAACACCATGCCGATCTCGGATCGCTTGCGGCAGATTTCCCCGTCGGGCAGCTCGTACAGCTTGTTGTCCCGCTCGCGATAGCCGACCAGCTCTCCGTCGACCGACAGCCGGCCGGCATCGATCTTCTCCAGGTGGTTGATGCATCGGAGGAACGTGCTCTTGCCGGAGCCCGACGGACCGATGATGCACATCACCTCCTTCGGATAAACCTCGAGGTCGATTCCGCGCAGCACCTCCAGGCGGCCGAAGCTCTTGTGAACCGCCTCAGCCTTGACCATTGGTGTAACTGCCATGTCAGGGATGATGGCTGGGCAGGGACGGCACCGGCTCATCCTGCGGGGGCGGGGCGTGGAAGGTGAAGAGCATCCGGCGGAACCTCTGCAGCGGCGTGAGCGGCAGCTCGCGCTGCGCGCCTCGCGCGAAGTACCTCTCGACGTAGTACTGGCCAATGGTGAGGATCGAGGTCATGGCGAGATACCAGATGCTCGCCACGATTGCCAGCTCGATCACGTCGAAGTTGGCGTTCGAGATCTGCTCCTGGCGCGTGAATAGCTCTGGCACCGTCGCGACGAAAGCCAACGACGAGGTCTTGAGCATCGAAATCGTCTCGTTTCCGGTCGGAGGCACGATCACGCGCATCGCCTGTGGCAGGACGATGCGGCGCATCACCAGCAGCCGGGTCATACCCAGGGCTTGGGCTGCCTCCGTCTGCCCATGCTCGACGGAGATGAGACCGGCGCGGACGATCTCAGCCATATATGCGGCCTCGTTGAGACCCAGGCCGAGTATGGCGGCGGTGAACGGGCTGATCAGGTCGTTGGTGCTCGCGTGGAACAGGACAGGTCCGCCGGGAATGCTCAGGGCGATGTGCGGCAGGATGCTGGCCAGGTTGTACCAGAAGAAAATCTGAACCAACACCGGTGTGCCCCGAAAGAACCAGATGTAGAACCAGCTCACCCACGCGACCACTGGGTTGGGCGACAGCCGCATCACGGCCATCACAATGCCGAGCACGACTCCGATGACCATGGCGAGGACGGTCAGCTCCAGGGTCACCACTATCCCCTGCAGGATCAGACGCCCTAAGAGGTACTGCTGGACGGCGCCCCAGCTCATGCCTGGGGCTGTGACGAAGATGTAGATCACCTCGGCGACGATCGCCACCACCACCACTGTCGACACCCATCGCCACGGGTGCCGGACCGGTATCGCTTTGATCGCCTCCGGCCGCAGCCCGGCTGGTGAGCCAGGCAGCGGCGGGCCGGCGGCCATCTCAGTCACTGGGCCATGCGACTCAGCTCGTCAGCGACTACCTCAGTAGGAAGGAACGCAGGTGGGACCGATGGAACTGTTGTTGTTGAGCGCCACGTCCGCGCTTGTGACGGCGCCGCTCTGGACGCCCCAGTGCGTGAGGATGCTGGTGTAGTAGCCGTGGTCCATCAGGTACTTCGCCGCGTCGATCATGGCGGTCTCCAGCGCGCTGCCCTTGACCAGTGCGATTCCGTAAGGCGAGACGCTGCAAGCTGTGCCTCCGAGCTGCAGCTTGCCTCCCGTCTGCGACACCTGGTAGCCAGCGACTGGCTGGTCGAGCCATCCGAAGTCCGCCCGGCCCGACAGCAGCGCCGAGTTGGCCTCCGTCTGAGTGCCGAAGCTCAGCACGTTGATGTCTTGCTTGCCCGCGGTCGCGCAGTTGTCCTTGTCGCCGCTGATCGCAGTGCCGCCGACCTGCTTGCCCATGTAGCCCCACGCGTCGGATTCTTCAGTGGTCCCGGCCTCGACGGCCACGGCGTGACCGCACATGTCTGCGGCCGAGGTGATCGTCTGGCCGCCGGCCTTCACGAGCCAGGCCTCACCCGCTTTGTAGTAGGTGATGAAGTCGATGCCGCCGGCCTCGCGCTTCTGGGTTGGAGTCCAGCTGGAGATGCTGAACGCGTAGCGCGGCTTGTCACCACCCGCAACCTCGCTCGGAGTGCTCGCCTTGAGCTGGGCGATGATGTCGTCAAAGGTCACGTTGTTGAAGGTGCACACGAGCCCCATGACCTTGCAGAGGGCGATTCCGAAGTCGATGTCCCAACCCTGTATCGCACCTGAATCGGGGTTGACGAACTCGTTCGGCGCATAAGTTGCGTCGGTCGCAATCTGCAGCGGTGAAAGGTTCTTGATCGCAGCCGGCACTTCGCTCGCGATGGTGTCGACCTTGGTGACCCCAGTCGTGGCGGTCGTGGAGGTCGGCGTAGACGTCCCGCCGCAAGCCGCGAGCATGATCGCCGCTGCGAGCGCAAAGGTCAGAGCTCTCATCAAATAACCCCTCTTTTCCGATTTGGCATTAACTACCCTGATTGTCGGCCGAATTCTACTTCGGTGGTGTCCGTTTATGATCGAGCCATGATCGGTCGGCGGCAGGCCTTGACCGTGGCCGCAGTGGGCATTCTCGGCTCTCAGGCCGGGCACCTCCTCGCATTCCAGCTCCTCTTCGGCGCGGCTGCGCAGCATCTTCAGAGCTCCGGCTCGCACGCCTACTTCCCGCTCCTGGCCAAGACGGCGCTTGGCGTGGTCGCCGCCGCTTTCCTGGCCGGCATGTTCGTGGTCGGCCTCGCCCGGATGGTCAGCGGCCGATCGCGCGTTGCGGCCGGCTCGCAGAACTCGTACGTCGAGCTCGTTGCCCTTCTCTTCACTGTTCAGCTGACCTGCTTCATCGTCCAGGAGATGACCGAGGCGGCCATCGCAGGGACCGGCGCCGCCTCGGCCCCGTACCTGTTGCTTTGGGGCACCCTCGGCCAGCTGCCGGTCGCGGCGGTCGGGGCGATCGGCCTCCGATGGCTGTGGACGAGATTCGAATCGGCGCTCGAAGAGCTGCGTGCGGTGCTCACGATGGTGAGCGCGCCGGCTGTGCCTGCCCTCCTCACGGTGCAGGTGTGGCCGGCCGCCAACGGCAACGTTCTCCGGCTGCAGCCGGCCGGTGGCTCGCTCCACAAGAGGGGACCCCCAACCTCCTAGCTGCTCTTTGAGGGGTTTGTACCCACCTGGGTGTCCCCCCCGGCGGGTGCTGGCCCGCCACCTCCCCGGCGAGCCGGGAGCACTAGCAATAAATAAGGAGGAAGTAATGAGCCGTTTTCGTCTTGCCATCGTGGCCGGCGTCCTGGTGATCTTCATCGGCGTCGGCGCCTACCTGATCTTCGGAAACAAAAAACCCGCGCCGCAAAACCGCACTTTTAACTTGACCGTCACCGGCGCGAAGTCGATGCAGCCGCCTCTGCTGACGGTCAACCAGAACGACACCGTGACCATCAACATCGCCAGCGACACCACTGGTGAGGTGCACCTGCACGGTTACGACATCCCCTTCAACTGCGTCGCTGGCCAGGTCGTGTCACATACCTTCAAAGCCACCATCAGCGGCGGTCCCTTCGACATCGAGTGGGAGTCGACGTCGACCCTCCTCGGTCACCTTATCGTGAACCCGTGATGTTTGCTCCAGGCATCTTCCTGCACGGTTTCGGCCCGCGGTACGACCTTCCCGCGCCGCTCTTCTGGTACCTCTTCGCGGCCGCGGGCGTGGTGGTCATCTCTTTCGTCCTCGTCGTCGCCTTCGCCGGCGAACAGGTCGGAGCCAAGGCGGTCCAATACCCACGCCGCCCAGCCCGATTCCTACTTCCGCTGGCGCGGTCAAGGTGGACGAGGGGGGTGGGGGGAACCATCGGGTTCCTGGCATTGCTCGTCGTCGTCGTCGCCGGTCTGTTCGGCTCGACCAACCCCGCGCTGAACCCTGCCGAGTACCTGACCTGGATCTATTTCTGGGCCGGGCTTGTGATCCTGTCAGGGATCGTCGGCAACCTCTGGTACCTGCTGAACCCGTGGGCCGCGATCTACGACGTGGTGACGCGCTTGGTGCACGTCGGCCCGGTAAGGAAGTTCCCCAACGTGGGCGTCTGGCCGGCGGCGGCGGCTTACTTCTCCTTCGCCTGCCTGGAGCTCACCACGGGCATGGCCAACCAACCTCGCGTGGTGGCATTGACCGCTCTCGCGTACAGCGCGGTGACGCTGGCGGGCATGGTCCTTTTCGGGCGCGATGAATGGCTCGAGCACTGCGAGGCCTTCACAGTGCTGTTCGGCATCATCGGCAAGTTCGGGCCGATCGAGGGTGAGCGTGGCGAGGACGGCGCCATCTCTGCCGTGTACGTGCGCCCGTGGGGCGTCGGCTTGCTCAATGCCGGACCGAGTGGCTGGGATCGCGTGTTCTTCGTGATCCTGATGCTAAGCACGCTCGCATTCGACGGCATCCTCGCGACCCCGGCGTGGCAGGACTTTAACGCCACCCTCGAGCCTCTGTGGCTCCCGATGGGACCGTGGGGTTTCTTCTTCGTCAGGACGCTGGGCCTGACCCTTCTAACGATCGCTTTCCTACTGGTATTCGTCGCGTTCATCGAGCTGGTGATCTTTTTCGGCAATCGCAAGGTCGACTTCGTGACGACGGCGACCGGTTTCGCCATGACCCTTGTACCAATCGCGCTCGTTTACAACGCTGCGCACAACTACACCTACGTTTTGGTGCAGTCCCAGGCCCTCATCCCACTGCTCAACGATCCGCTTGGCAAGGGATGGCACCTGTGGCCCGCCGTTGCGAACTTGACCCCGAGCTTTGCCCTGGCGCAGGCCTCCACGACCTGGTTCGCGCAGGTCGTGCTGATAGTGCTCGGCCACGTGATCGCGGTCTACCTCGCGCACCTGAGAGCGGGAGAGAGGTTCAGAACCGCGCAGCGAGCTTTGCTGAGCCAGTACCCGATGCTGGCTCTGATGGTGATCTACACGATGACGAGCCTGCTCATCCTGGCCCAGCAATCGACGAAAACCGCTTAGAAGTAGACGAGAACCCTCCGGCGCCTCACTGCGCAGCCGTCTTCCACGGCGCCGGAGGCGGCGGCACCTCGGGAAACTGAAGCTTGCCCTCCGCCATGCCGTAGCCCCAGACGTCGATCTCCTCGGGCTCCAGCCCGTTGCGCAGCAGCGCGGTCCCGGCGTGGGTGCGGTGATCGTTGCCGTGGTGGATGGCCTGCAGCACCAGGACCCACGCCGGATACGAACCGCCCCTCCGCGGGACCATCGCATCGAAGTCTGGCCCTGAGTCGAGGTACGCCAACCACCCATCCCGCTGGCGCGCCAGGTGCTCGAGCAGCGGAGCGGGCCCGCCTGCATTCAGTGGCGGCGTACGACCGTGGCCGGAGACGCCCGACAGATAGGATCGATCGGAGGACATGAGGTGGTCAAGGGTGTCGCCGATCGATCCATAGGTGCCTGGAGCCGAAAGCGCGAGCTGCTCTGGCGAGAGCTTGCGGCAGTGCTCGAGCAAGCGCTCGGTCGCCCACAGGTGGTGGCCGAAGAAGCGCCGCAGCAGCAGAGCCCACCACTCGCGCGGTTGGCCATCGCCAGCGGGGGGCGCAGCCTCGCCGAAGCTCCATCCGTCCAGCTCCGGCGCCTCAATGCCGTGCCGGCTCAGCACCGTGTGGACCTGGGTCCGGTGGTCGTCGCCGTGGTGCACGGTCTGCACCAGCGGCAGCCAGTCAGGCATGAGCTCGGGGTCGTCCCCTCGCTGAAAAGGCAGGACGACCTCAGGATCCCTCTCCGTCTCCAACGTCTCCAGCCAGCGCTCCAGCAGCGACTCGGCAGGTTGCCGCAGAGCGCGGAGCGGCCGTGGTTCACTCAGAAGAACGCGGTCGTTGGGGAACTTGCCAGTCACCAGGCGGAGGTAGCCCGCCTCAGAACTCACGATGTGGTTGAACAGCGCATCGATGTTGCCGTAGACATCGCTTTCTGCCGGCAACGCCGTCTCTGGCCTGTCCTCGCAGAACTTGAGCAGGCGGTCGGTGGCCCACGCATTGCGGCAGAACAGCGCGACGACCGGGTGCATGCGCTCAGAGTAGGGAAACCAGGCGGGAGAGGATATTGGTGCCTGTCGACATGAGCTGGCCTATCGACCCCACCGTCTACCTCGGCCTCGTCGTCCTTTACCTGGGCCACGCGTGGTTGGCGCGCGGCGTGCCCGACTTCGAACGCAAGCATTCCCTCTACTTCGGGTTGGGGCTGCTCATGATCTGGGCAGCGCTCGAGACTCCGATCGATACGATCGCCGACCACTACCTCGACAGCGTTCACATGCTGCAGCACGTGCTGCTTGGATTCGTCGCCCCGCCGCTGATGCTCCTTGGCCTCTCGCCGGGGATGGTCGCAAGGGTGGTTCGCGTCCCAGGCGTGCGCGCCATCACCGAACCGATCCCCGCCCAGGTGGTCGCCGGCGCCGTGATGATCGGCTGGCACATACCGGTTCTCTACGACGCCACGCTTTACTCCGAGCCGCTTCACGTCGTCGAGCACCTCATGTTCATCGCGGCCGGCCTGCTCCTGTACTGGCCGATGCTGGATGTGACCTCGGCACACGCACGCTGGCGTATGTCTCCCCCCGCAAAGCTCGTCTACATGCTTGCCGCCACCCTGCCCCAGGACGGCGTCGCGCTCGCGCTGATCTTCTCTCGCGTCCCTTTCTATGAGTACTACGTTCACGCGCCCCGATTGGTGGCCTCGCTCACGCCCGTCGTCGACCAGACCGTCGCCGGCGCCGTCCTGATGATCTTCGGCAAGGCCACAATCGCCATCGCCGCCGTCGCCGTTTTCATCCGCTGGTTCGGCAGCGAGCAGGAGGCTGACCGAGCAGAAGAGGTCCGGCGACGCACCCGCTGAATCGAGCCGGCATCGCTAAGGTTGCATGCCGATGTCAACGGCATCCGATTGGCGACGCCCTATGAGCCGCGGCCGCCCAGTCGTCGTTCTCGTTATCTACACCGCCCTCGCGGTCGCTTTGTTCTCCAGCACCTGGGTGCATCCGACGACGTGGTCTGTGGGCGTGGTCGGCGATCCGCAGCAGATCATGTGGTTTCTGGGCTGGCCACCGTTCGCCTTGACGCACGGCCAGAACTCGCTGTTCACGAACTACATCGACTATCCAGGTGGCGTCAACCTGATGTGGAACACGTCGGTGCTGCTGCCAGGACTGGTGCTGGGACCGCTGACGGAAACGGCAGGCTTCGTTCTCGCTTACAACGTGATGATGACGGCGGGCGTCGCGCTGTCAGCGTGGACGGCGTACCTGCTCATCCGCCGTTATGTGAGCGGCCAGGTCGCGGCGGGGGCCGGCGGGGCGCTGTATGGGTTCTCGCCGTTGATGACTGCGCACTCGCTTGGGCATCCGCAGCTGACGGTGGCCTTCTTGCCACCCATGCTCCTGCTGCTCCTCGATGAGGTAGTCCACGTTCAGCGGCGCAGGCCGTACGTGGCGGGTTTCTTGCTCGGCCTGGCCGCCGCGGCACAGCTCCTAACAGGCGAAGAGTTGCTGGCCATGACCGCACTCGTCGGATTTTTTTTGCTCTGCCTGGCGGCAGCCTTGTGCCGGGACCAGGTGAGGCCCCGGCTCAAGCACGCGATGGTGGGTCTCGCCAGCGCCGCCGTCGCCTTCGCGGTGCTGGTCGCCGTTCCCATCGGCTTCCAGTTCCTCGGTCCTCAGCACGTCACCGGCGCGGCCCACCTGCCCAACACCTATGTGAGCGACGCATTGAGCTTTTTCGTCCCGAACCGGCTCATGCTGCTGGCGCCGGCCAGCGCTGTCGCGCTGAGCAGCAAGTTTTCGGGAAACGCGGTGGAGGCCAACTCCTACGTCGGCTTGCTTCTCGCCGTTCTCCTTGTGTTCATCGCGGTGCGCTACTGGCGGCGCCTGGAGGTCAGGCTCGCGGCCCTGGTATCGGCGCTCATCGCCATCCTGTCGATGGGCACCACGATGCATTTTGCGGGCAAGAACAGCCAGATCCCCGTTTTCGTCTTCGGGTTGCTCTTCGTGCTCCTGCTACGCAAACTACCCGGCTGGCTGATGCTGTTCCTGGCAGTTTTCGGCTGGCTGGCGATGTCGCGGTTGCCCGTCTTGAGCAACCTCCTGCCCGCACGACTGATGCTGCTGTTCTACCTGCTGGCGGGGCTGTTGGTCGCGGTGTGGCTCGACGATCTGAGGGCCTGGCGGCCTCAGTCGCGATGGCTTGCAGGGCTGGCGGCGGCAGCGTCACTCGCCCTCTTGCTGCCGGCCCTGCCGTATCCATCGACCCCAGAAACCGTACCGGCATTCTTCGCCGGTGGCGCCGCCTCGCGAATCCCGCTGGGAAGCGTTGCGCTGGTGGTTCCTTTCTCAATCTCCGGCGATACGCGCGCCATGGTCTGGCAGGAGCAAACGGGCATGCGATTTCGGATGCCGGAGGGATATGCGTTCGTACCGGACGCCGGCCCGCACGGTGAGCGGCTCAATCCACCATCGAGCGCCACCCAGAGTCAGGTCATTGCCGTCGCTCAGGGTCGAGGCACGCTTCTGACCGATCAAACCCGCCAACAGATGCTGAGCGAGCTCAAGTCCTGGCAGGTACAGACGGTGGTCATCGGCCCGATGACCAACGAACAGCCGGAGATCGACCTCTTCACATCGCTGTTCGGCCAAGCGCCTCAGCCAGCGGACGGGGTCTACGTGTGGTGGGGCGTGGGGGACCTTCTGCCCGGACCCTGATCCACGACGTGGCGCGAGGTCTCTGCCTCGAGATTACTGGCGATCGTTGCGGAGAGGATGGCGGCTGGCAAGTGCCTGCTGGCGGGACCGGTGGTAGTCAGTGCCCCATTCCGCCCCGAACAGGTCTGCCGGCGACGCCAGGCGGAGCCTCAACAGCGCGCCCAACGCCTGGAGACCGTCCCTCCAGGTCAGCTTCTTGCCCTCGTCTCTCGACCGGGCGTAATAGCTGATTGGAACTTCGTGTATGCGATAACCCAGAAGGAGGACCCGTGCGGTGATATCGGGCTCAATATCGAACCGGCTGCCGCGGAGGTTGAGACTCTTCCAAAGGTCTGACCTGAGCGCTTTGTAACCCGTCTCCAGGTCGGACAGATAACAGTCGAAAAGCAGATTGCACGCCAGCGTCACGCCCTTGTTTCCCATCACAAACCAGAAGCTGAAGGCGGTCTGGCCGGCGAAGCCTCGGATCCCGAAAACGACGTCGGCGCGCTCTTCAATGAGGGGGTCCAGCAGTTTCGGGTAATCCCTGGGGTCGTACTCGAGGTCGGCATCCTGGACCAGGGCGAAGGGCAGGCGCAGCTCCGACACAGCCCGTCGGAGCGCCGCTCCTTTGCCCTGATTCACCTCGAGGCGAAATGGGCGCACGCGTGAATCACCGGCGGCGACCCTGGTAAGGATCTCCCATGATCCGTCGCTCGACGCGTCGTCGACAGCGATCAGCTCACCAACTTCTGGCCGCGCCAGGACATGCCCGATGATGGTCTCGAGGGTCCGCTCCTCGTTGTAAACCGGCATCATCACAGACAGGACTCCGTCAGTTGCGCTCATGGTTCGCCCGACAGTCTAGATAGATGCTTAAAGGGCCTGAGATCCCGGTAACTCAATGCCGGTGTGGTCATCGCGGCGCTGCGGTCTGTGCTGACTACGGCCCGACTCGCGCAGGCGGCTCGCGCAGATGTTTGGTCGGGTCGACACCCTCGAGCTTCAAGTCGTTCTCGAGCATTTCGTAAACCAGCTCGTCGAACGTGATGGTCGGCGCCCACCCGAGCCTGGCCATCGCTTTGCTCGGATCACCGCGGAGCTCCTCCACGTCGGCCGGCCGCATGTAAGCGTTGTCCACCTGAACGTACTTGTGGCAATCGAGTCCAACGAGATGAACGGTGCGTGTTTGAGCCGCGAGGACCACAGCCCGGCGAGGCCGGTGAAAAGTGGTGGTGACTGGACGTAGATCACGTGTGTTGGTCCGAGCTTGCGGGCGGCCAAAAGGCTGAATATGGGGAAGGAGAGGTAGTTGAGCACCCTGCCGAGAAACCCACGGCTGCGGCTGGTGAACACCCAGGTCCTTAGCACCCGGATCCCGTCCACGCTGTCTGCCATGAACCGCTTTCCGCGGTAGCCGTCGAAGATCACGCCTGCGGGGTAGTTTGGAACCCGTCACGACGGTGACGGCCTTGCCCGCCGCGATGAGGCGCTTGGCCAGCTCTTGGAGTCTGGTCTGCGCGGGATCAATTTCCGGGGAAAAGTAGTGGGTGATGAAGGTCACCTGTAGTTCCGAAATGGTTGCCGGCATGTTCGGCGCCATCATAGGTAAGCTTCCCAATCGTGCCCGCCCATGACTTTCCGAGCCGAGCTCTTTACCAAGGGCGCGATCGCGCCGCCGCCCGCTCCTTTCTATACGCGATCGGCCTGAAGGCCGAGGACATCGACAAACCGTTCATCGGAGTCTCCAACGTCTGGACGGAGACGATGCCCTGCAACTTCGGCCTGCGCGAGCTGGCCGTCCCGCTAAAAGCCGGGATCCGCGCTGCCGGCGCCAACCCGATGGAGTTCAACACGATCGCCATCTCCGATGGCATCACGATGGGCAGCGAGGGCATGAAGACCTCGCTGGTCAGCCGCGAGGTCATCGCCGATTCGATCGAGCTGGTCGCGCGTGGCCACATGTTCGATGCGATGTGCTGCCTATGCGCTTGTGACAAGACGATCCCTGCTTCGGCAATGGCGCTGGCCCGGCTCGATCGCCCGGGCATGGTGCTCTACGGCGGCTCGATCATGCCCGGCCGCTATCGCGGGCGCGACGTGGCGGTCGGCGACGTCTACGAGGCAATCGGCGCGGCAGCCGCTGGCAAGATCACCGACGCTGACCTGGCCGAGCTGGAGGCTGTGGCCTGCCCCGGCGCCGGCGCGTGCGGCGGCCAGTACACGGCGAACACGATGTCGATGGTCATGGAGGTGATCGGTCTCTCCCCGGTCGGCTTCAACTCCATCCCGCAAACCGATCCGGCCAAGCACCCAGCCGCCGAGGCTATGGGGCGGTTGGCCCTCCAGGTCCTCGACCAGGATCTCAGGCCGTCGCAAATTCTTACGCGTCGGGCTTTCGACAACGCGATCGCCGCGGTGGCGGCAAGCGGCGGGTCGACGAATGCGGTGCTTCACCTGCTCGCGCTGGCCGGCGAGATCGGTGTCGACCTGGCAATCGACGAGATCGACAGGATCAGCCGCCGCACCCCGCTGCTATGCGACCTCAAGCCCGGCGGCCGTTTTGCGGCGGTCGAGCTGCACCGCGCCGGCGGCATCGCGCTGCTCACCAAGCGCTTGATCGAGGGTGGTTACATCGACGGCGACGCGCTCACGGTCACTGGCCGGACGCTGGGTGAGGAATGCGAGTCAATGACTGAAACTCCAGGCCAGGAAGTCGTGGCGCCGTTGGCACATCCGCTGGCCAAGGAAGGCGGCCTTGTCGTCCTGCGCGGCAATCTCGGTCCAGAGGGGGCCGTGGTCAAGGTGACGCAACACACTCCGACCACTCACCGTGGTCCTGCTCGCGTGTTCAACCGCGAGGAGGACGCCCTCGCCGCAGTGTTCGCTGGACGCATCAAGCCCGGCGACGTCGTGGTCATCAGATACGAGGGACCGCGTGGCGGGCCAGGCATGAGGGAGATGCTCTTGGTCACTGCGGCGATCGTCGGCGAGGGGTTGGGCGAGACTGTTGCGATGGTCACCGACGGCCGGTTCTCAGGGGCGACGCGCGGCCTGATGATCGGCCACGTGGCGCCGGAGGCGGCGGTCGGCGGCCCGCTGGCAGCGATTCAGGACGGTGACGTGATCAACATCGACGTCGAAAGCCGAACCCTGGCGGTGGAAGGCGTCGACGTCGCGAAGCGCTTGAACGGCTGGTCGGCCCCAGAACCCAGCTACAGGAGAGGAGTCCTCGCGCGCTACGCGATGCTGGTCGGCTCAGCCTCGGAGGGGGCGGTCCTCAAGCCCTGAGGTCGCTACCTGGCTGAAGGTAGCCAGGCGGGGCGTTGCGACTCGAAGGCACCAATCGAGCTCGCGTGGCGTTCGACCAGGGTGATCTCGTCCAGGCCGCCCCGCAGCATGTCTCGCGCGAACGCGTCGATCTCGAACTTGTAGGCGAATCCGTCGCCGCGCACCTCCTGGGCCTCCAGGTCCACCGTGATCTGAATCGTTGGGTCCTCGGTCGCGAGGTCGATGAGGTGCCGCACCTGGCGGTCGGGGAGCGTGACCGCGAGGATCCCGGTCTTGTAGCAGTTGGCTCGAAAGATGTCGGCGAAGGTCGGCGAGATGATCGGGTGGTAGCCCGCGTCCTTGATCGCCCACGCCTCTGAGTGGCCTCGCTCGTGGCGCCCGTTCAAAGGCATGGCGGGTGATTTTGTGTGCTGGACACAACTGAAGGGCTTCCAGCTTCGTTACTATCC
>PLYD01000176.1 GCA_003151665.1 Candidatus Dormiibacterota bacterium | reverse complement strand
ACCCGCCGTATGCGGAGCTGAACGCTAGCGACCTCATCTGCACCGCGGCTGCCTCGGCCAGCTCGACGCGCCCATAACCGACGTTAACGTTCCAAGGCGAGGCCATGCCATCGACGTACTCGCGGCCCTCGACGTCGGTGAGGATGGCGCCTCTCCCGCTCGCAAACATCAGCTGCGGAATCGTGCCCGGTGGTGCGTCGAGGTCGCCCTGAGGGTGCAGCCAGTGGGTGCGATCGAGCTCGTACAGCCGGCTCGCTTCCTCCGCCGAGAATGTATTGTTCGCCAACCTGTCGAGCTCTAGGCCATCGGTCCGAACAGAAGTTGGAGAAAGTCGGGCTTGGCCATCACGGCGACGCCAATGATGACGCACACGGCGCCGGAGACGCGAGAGAGCAAGACCCCGTAGCGCCAGTTCTTCTCGAGGAAGAACACGGCGGCGATGACTGGACGAGCCAAGACGCTGAGGCGTGTCCGGGGCGTCGCGGGGATGCCGACCACGTGCAATAGTTGCACCCGTGCTGCGCCGTCGCGGCGGATTCTCGCTGCTGTTGGTCCTCCTGGTCGCGATGGCAGTCGCGCTATGGCCCGCATCGGTCTCCGCACATTCGGAGCGCCCGACCAAGTTTCCCGACGGCACGGGCAGTGTGCCGGTCTACCGCACCAGCGGACCCCACCTGGTGGTTTGCAAATCAGACACGAAAGACTTCACGACGCGCATCAGTGCCTTTCCTACCGACCTTCGGATCAAGAACCTCGAGCTGTACGCGGAATGCCTCGATCACGGCTATCGCGACCTGCAGGCGGCCATCGATCATGTGACTGGGCCGGGGATGACGATCTATGTGCTGCCCGGGCGTCTACCTGGAAGAGCCGAGCCTCGCCCCCCGACTCCGACGCCTGCAATCACCTGGTAGCCCCCCGCGCGCCGGCTGGCTATCAGATTCTGAGCTACGAGCAGCAGAAGGCCTGCCCACATCAGCAGAACCTCGTGGGTATCTTCGGGGTCAAGGACCTACAGATCGAAGGCACCGGCGCTGCGCCGTCGGATGTGATCTTCGACGCCCAGTTCCAGAAGCTCAACGTAATCCGCGGCGATCGGACCAACGGCATCTATCTGCGCAACTTTCTCGCCCAGCGGTCCACCTTCAACTCCGTCTACGTCATCGAGACAGACGGCTTTGTCATTAACAACGTCATCGGACGCTGGAACGCGGAGTACGGATTCCTATCCTTCGCCTCCGACCACGGTCTCTTCACGAACTGCGAGGCCTATGGCAACGGCGACTCGGGCATCTACCCCGGAGGGACCTCCGACATCAACCGCGATCGAGGCTTCAACGTCATCAGGTACGCCATCGAGGTGACCGGCTGCCACAGCCATGACAACTTGCTGGGGTACTCGGGAACGGGCGGCGACTCGGTCTGGGTTCATGACAACGAGTTCGACCACAACACCGCAGGCGCCTCGATGGACAGCCTATTTCCAAACCACCCGGGCCTGCCTCAGAACCACGCGCTATTCGAGCACAACCTGATTCACAGCAACAACTCCAACTACTACGGCAATGTCACCGATGGGACCTGCGCGTGCCCATTCCTGGAGCAAGGGGTCGAGAAGGGTGTCGTCTGTCCCGCGGTCCAGGTGCCGGTGGGCACGGGAATCCTGGTCATCGGGGGCAACTACAACGTCTTCCGCGACAACTGGATCTACGACAACTGGAAGATCGGCATCGTGCAAACGTGGGTCCCGGGCGTCGCTCGGAACGACCTCCAGTGGTCCGCGCAGAGCGAGACCTCACACAACAACCGATACCTCGCGAACCATATGGGCACCAATGCGACGGGACAGCGTCTCCCCAACGGTCTGGACTACTTCTGGGACGGAGAGGGCACTGGCAACTGCTGGGACACGACCGCGGATGCGGTCCAGCCGATAACGATTCCACGTTGCTCAGCCGGCGGGCCTCAGCGCTGGATCAGCGACCCCAACCGGCTCGTCCTCTTTGTCGATTGCTCCAATTACAACCTTCGGACGAAGGCGCTGCCGGCCGGGTGCGATTGGTTCACGACGCCTCCCCGCTCGGGCACCCTCGGCACCACGCTCAACATCCAGAGCGTCGCTCCGGCCGTTCAACTGGTGGCGCTGCTGATTCTTTTCATCTGGTTGGTGCGCAGGAGCGACAAGCCGGGACCTCTGGCCATGGTCGCGGCGGCGGCAGCAGGCCTCGGCTCCGGTCTCCTCCTGGTCGCGCCCGACGCGCAGTTCTATTACCTGTCCGCCCCCGGCATCGCGGTCCTTGGAATCGCATGGCTCGCTGCGGTGCGGCTGGTGCCAACCCAACGGCTCGCGGTGCTGACGCTGCTGCTAGGCATCGTTGCGCTCCTCGAAGCGCTGGACAGCGGCATCGTCCTGGTGCCCTCGTCCATCGGTCCGGTCTGGGCACGAGTGATTCTCGAGGTGGTGTGGACCGTCTGGACGGCGGTCGCCCTGGTGACTTCAGCTCGAACTCGGCAGCCGGCAGAGCCGCTTGCGGAGACCTCCCCGCTCGCCGGGGAGGTGGCCGGCTAGGGCTTAGCAAGCTCAATTCACGCCGTAACAGGCTTCGTAACAGGAAACCGGCTCATTTGCCGTTAGGCCTGGTATGTTCCCTGCCCTATTGCGCCCAATCGTGCAGTTCAAGGGTGTCACACGAGCTTATGGCTCCCGCCTGGCGCTCGATGACGTCAGCCTGTCGCTGGAGCCGGGAGATCTTACGTTTCTGGTCGGCCCCAGCGGTGCCGGTAAGACCACCTTCCTGAAGCTGATCAACCGGGAGCTTCGCCCAACCAAAGGTGAAGTCTGGGTGGACGGCGTCGCCGCCCACTCCATGAAGGCTTCGCGGGTCGCCGATCTCCGCCGTCGGGTCGGGGTCGTCTTCCAGGACTACAAACTCCTGCCAAGACTGACCGCCAAGGAGAACGTCGCCTTCGGCCTTCAGGTCGGTGACCTGCGGATTTCGGACGCCGAGGCGATGGATCGCGCCCTCGACGCCCTGGAGGCCGTCGGTCTTGGAGACCGCGGCTCCAGCTTTCCCAACCAGCTCTCCGGCGGGCAGCAGCAGAGGGTAGCCGTGGCCCGCGCGATGATCACCCAGCCGCGGGTTCTCATCGCCGACGAGCCGACCGGCAACCTCGACATGGAAACGGCCTGGCAAATCATGGCCTTGCTCGAGAATGTCGCGACGTTCGGCACCACGGTGCTTGTCGCCACCCACAACGTTGAGATCGTCAGGCGTCTTCAGCGCCGCATCCTGACGCTGGTTGAGGGCCGCCTCGTGCGCGATCAGCCGGCGGGCGGGATTGGCAGGATGGAGTGGCTGGCCTCGGCATCGTCGTGAAAGACGCGCTGCCACGGGCCGCTATGGCGCGGACTGTGGTCGGAAACACGTTCCGCTACCTGTTCTTCGGTGCCGCCCGCAACTGGTTCCGGAACATTGGAAGCATCGCGCCGGCCCTTGGCTCGATGACGCTCCTCCTTCTTATGGCGGGGGTTGCCGGCCTGACTGGCTTCGCCATCAACAATCTAGAGCAGGTCGAGTCCGCCCAGGCCTCCTTGCTTCACGTCTACATTCGCGACGGCGCCCCCAGCGCGGACATCAGCTCGCTGTGGGACCGGCTTGCTGCCGACCCGCGTGTCGCGAACGTCGTCTTGGTGACGAAGGCCGAGGCGCTTCAGCGGGCCCAGTCCATCCCCGGCCTCCCGCAGATCGCCTCTGCCAGCGATAGCAACCCCTTTCCAGCCAGCCTCGACGTGCAGGTCAAGAGCATCGACGATATGGCGCCGATCGCTGCGCTGGTCCGCACCGACACGGCGGTTGATCCCGTCTACCCGTCCTCATATGACAAGGGCGCCTACCAGCGCATCCAGACCGTCATCTTCGGCATCGCCGTGGCCGGGCTCGCCTTCCTCGCGGTGCTCGCATTCGTAGCCGTGACAGTGACCATCAACAGCGTGAGGGCGGCGATCCACTCGCGCCGGGACGAGGTCACGATCATGCAGCTGGTGGGGGCGCCGCGATGGATGGTGCGCGGGCCGTTCGTCGTCGAGGGTGCCATCACCGGAGCGCTGGCAGGCGCCGCCGCCGGCCTCGCGACGTTTGGTCTGACCATGGCCGGGATCTCGGCCGGCGCCGACACGTTCGCGCGCTTTGCGCCGGGCATCACGTTCAGCGTCGCGGCGATCGCCGCAGTGATCGTGCTTGCCACAGGTGTCGGCCTCGGCTCGGGGTCCTCGCTGGTCAGCGTGCGAAGGCACCTGGAGTCGTGAAAGGGCTACTCGCCGGCCTATGCTTGGCGGTGGTTTTGCTGGCGGCCGGCCCCACAGGGGCGTCCGCATCGTCGCCCAGCACGGATCCGGCGCAGGAGAAGGCGGTGATCGACCAGATCAGAGCCCAGCTGGGCAGCAACCTGGCCGACGCGATGGCCGCCCAGCAGCAGCTCAAGCAATCGCTCATCGACAACACGGCGCAGCAGCACGACGTNNCAGGAAGCGATCCTGGGTATGCGAATTGACGACGAGCGCGCTCAGTTGAGCGAGCTGGCGCGGGCGATGTACACGGCACCGACTTCGATTCTCGTGATCCTCGGTCAGGCCCAGAGCTTGAGCGACCTGCTGACGCGAATTTCCGACCTGAACGTCGCCGGCTCACATGCGGCCGAGGTGAAGCAACAGCTGGCGTCCGACCTCACGGACCAACAGACAGAGCGCGTGCTGGAACAGGCGGACCGCGACACGCAGGTCACTCTGCGAAACCAGCTTGCCTCCGAGCTCGCGCAGCTTCGCAAGCTGCACCTACAGCAGGTGAAATCGATGGCCGAGCTCCAGGCGAAGATCGCCGAGACGCAGTGGGAGCTGGCGTTGCTCAGGTCCCAATCGGCGAAGCTGGCTCAGGCGGTGACCGACATGCTGCAGCAGCAAGAGGACGCCATCATCGCGGCGGCGATGCAGTCGGTCTGGACGCAGGTCCAGCTCTGGTCCCAGGCGAACAATGTCGGCCAGATCGCGGCGAGCGCCGGTCACTCGACCAAATACCGCTTCATCTGGCCTGAGCCAAAGGCGGTGATCTCACAGGGATTCGGGCCCAGCAAGCTCGCGCTCGAGCCACCGTACGGGGGGTACCCGCACTTTCACACTGGCATCGACCTGGTCGAGCCGTTCGGGTCGCCTGTCTACGCGGCCGACGACGGAGTGGTGGCGCTGGTCGGCGTCTCGAGCCAGGGCTACGGAAGGTATGTGGTCATCGCGCATCCGGGCGGACTGGACACTCTCTACGGCCACCTCTCCGCATCTCTGGTCAAGGTCGGGCAGCCGGTCGTCCAGGGCCAGACGATCGGGCTCGAGGGCTCGACCGGAAATTCAACCGGGCCGCACCTTCACTTCGAGCTGCGCATCAAGCAGCAGCCGATCGACCCGACGCCCTACCTACCGCCTGGAGCGCCTTCGGCCTACCACGCCTGACGCGGCCGCCAGAACAACTCCTCGGACTTGACGAAAGACTCCAGGTACTCCGCGTCGATCGTCTCATCGTCAGGTTGCCGGGCGAACACCAGGAGGCCGACCTGGGGAAGCGACAACTAACCGCCGGCGAGAACGCGCGCGACCCGGGCCGCGACTCGGGCATTGTTGATGACAAGGTCGACGTTGAGCTCGAGCGAACGCCCACCTGATAGCTCGGCTACGCGCGAGAGAACGCGAGGTGTCGCCTCGGGGCCGATCACATCGGCCAGCTCGCGTGTCGCTTGCAACACGATCTCCTCCGCACCCTCGAGCTCGCCGGGCGGCGGTATGGCGACCACCACGCCGCGCGAGCCGGTCGCCCATGCCGCCCTCACCACAGCTGCTGCTTCATAAGGCCCGTCGACTCGCGTGGGGACCGGGCAGCCGCCGTGCCGGGTATAAAAAGCTGGGAGCTCGTCGCAGCCGTAGCCGAGCACCGGAACTGCAAGGCTCTCCAGCCTCTCGAGTGTCAAGGGAAGATCAAGGATGATTTTGGCCCCCGCACAGAAGACTGCGACGGCGGTCCGCCCCAGCTCGACAAGGTCGGCGGACTGGTCCGCGGGGTGGCCGCGGTGCACGCCGCCGATGCCGCCTGTAGCGAAGCAGCGGATGCCGGCCATTTCCGCAGCGCGCATCGTCGCCGCGACTGTGGTGGCGCCAACGGCATGACGTACCAGCGTGGGACCGAGGTCGCGGGAGCTCACCTTGATCGCGCCGGCGGCGATGCGCTCGAGCTCGTCATCGCTCAAGCCGACCACGATCTGGCCATCCAGTACCGCGATCGTCGCGGGCACCGCGCCTTCTTCTCTTATGGCCGACTCGCAGCCCCGCGCCGCGCGCAGGTTGTGGGGCCCCGGGAGGCCCTGGCCCACGATCGACGTCTCGAGCGCGACCACCGGTTGGCCGCTCACAAGCGCCGCTGCCACCTCGGCCGAGACTCGAAGCAGGTCGCTCAACGCGGCCGTGCCCCGGCTCTGGTGACCGCGCCCGAGGCCACGACTACGGCCTTCTCGGCGGCCTCCACTGGCGTGGCGCCGTCGAGGTAGGCAACACAGAATGCGGCTGCCAGGGCGTCGCCCGCGCCGGACGCATCCACCTCCTGCACCTTCGGGGAGGGAATGTGCCGGCCGCCAACCCGGCAGCCCTCGGCTCCGAGCTTCAGCACTGGAACGGTGGCCAGGTCCTTCATTGGCACGCCAAGGGTTTCAGATTCGGCCGCGGTCCCGAACAGCACGTCGGGTCTGAGCTGGGCAAGATCGGCGGCGAAACGAGCTGGGCCATATTCCTTCAAACCCGCGACCGAGGACAGGTCGACCGACAGCAGCCCGCCATCGAGCCGCACGAGCTCGATCGCAAGGCGCGCCGCCGCCGCCAAAGGCTCGTTGAACAGCGAATACGAGGGCACGTGGATCAGGTTGACGCCGCGGAACCACGGTTTCCGCAGGTCATTGGGCCTGAGCCCGGCGCTGGCGCCACGCTGCGTTGCCATCGTCCGCTCCCCGTTTGGGCCGACCAGCACCGCGATGATGCCCGTGGGATCGGGGCCCGAGACGGCGAAGACCTCGACCCCCAACGTCTCAATTTCGCTCACCAGCCGCCGCCCGCGATCATCGTCGCCGACCCGGGTGACGAGCCGGACCCGCGAACCGAGTGCTGCCACCCAGGCGCAGAAGTTGGCCGCCTGCCCGCCGCCGCCCACGCGGATCACGGCGGCGTTGTCGTCATTGGGCCGCAGGCGTCCCGACGGCACGATGGTGATGTCGAGGACGAGGTCGCCAATCGAAAGGATCATCGGTGCCCCGAGGATAGCCGTCTCGGCTAGCGCATCGCCCTTTTCACGGTGTCGACGATTCGTGCCACCGTCGGCATCGCCTCGTCTTCCATTGGCTGAGCTGCGGGGAGGGGCACGTGTGGGGTCGTGATGCGAACCATCGGCCCATCCAGGTCGTCGAAGCACTCCTCGGCGGCGATCGACACGATCTCGGCGCCCCACCCACACAGACGCGGGTTCTCCTCGACTGTAAACAGACGACCAGTCTTGCTCACCTCGCGGAGAATCGTGCGGGTGTCGAGAGGGACCAGGCTGCGGACGTCGACCACCGTCGCATCGATGCCGATGCTCTCGAGCGCGGCAGCTGCCGCCAGCGCCCTGGGCACCATGGCGGCAAGAGCCACGATCGTGCAGTCCTTGCCCTCGCGCAGGACCCTGGCGGTGCCCAGCTTCTCGACGTGCTCGCCGTCGGGCACCTCGCCCTTGATGCCATAAAGCGATTTCTGCTCGAAGAAGAGAACGGGGTCGGGGTCGCGAATGGCCGCCGCCAGGAGGCCTTTCGCGTCAGCGGGCGTCGACGGCGCGACGACCTTCAGGCCGGGCACCGCCATCGCCCAGTTCTCCAGGCTCTGCGAGTGTTGGGCGCCAAAGCGCGAGCCGCCGCCGTTCGCGGTCCGGATCACCAGCGGCAGCGATACCTGGCCGTCCGTCATGTAACGGGTCTTGGCCACCTGGTTCGCGATCATGTCCCAGCACGTGGCGAGAAAGTCCGAGAACATGATCTCGACGATCGGCCTCAAGCCGGTCATGGCGGCGCCCATCGCCGCGCCGACTATCGCCTGCTCCGAGATCGGCGTATCGCGAACGCGTTCCGCTCCAAATTTGTCGAGCAAGCCGACGGTGGCCTTGAAGACACCGCCGGCCGCGGCCACGTCCTCACCTATGAAGTAGACCGTCGGGTCGCGCTCCATCTCTTGCGCGATGCCGGCGGCCACCGCCTCGCGAAAGGTCAGTTCCGCCATGCCGAGCCTCCGTCGCTCCAGACCTGGCTTTCGATGTCCTCGATCCTCGCCGGCGGCGCATTGCGCGCCTCTTCGGTAGCAAGGTCCACCTTTTGCCGCGCATCGTCATCGATCTTCCGCAGCATCGCTTCGTCGATTCCGTCAGAGGCGAGGCGCTCGCGATACTGCTTGATGGGATCGCGGCTCATCCATTCGCGCACCTCCTCTTTGGGCCGGTAGGAGGCGGGATCGCCACGTGAGTGACCGCCGTGGCGGTAGGTGAGCGCTTCGACCAGCGAGGGCCCTTCGCCGGAGCGAGCCCTCGCGATCGTGCGTGAGGCCGTCTCGTACATCACATCTGCGTCGTTGCCGTCGACCAGGATCGCCTCGAGGCCGTAGGCCGCCGCGCGGTCGGCGGCAGGATGCTCGACCGCTGTCACGGATTCGATTGGCGTGTACTCCATGTACCGATTGTTCTCACAGACGAAAACAACGGGCAGCTTCCAGACCACCGCCAGGTTGAGAGCCTCGTGGAAGGCTCCGATGTTGGTGGTGCCGTCACCGAAGAAGCAGACGGCGACCTGGCCCGACTTGCGCACCTGCGCCGACCAGGCAGCGCCCGCGGCGATGGGCATGTGGGCACCGACGATGGCGTAAGAACCCATGGCTCCGCGCGTGACATCGGTCAGGTGCATCGAACCGCCCTTGCCGTGGAGCATACCGTTGGAGCGGCCGAGCAGCTCGCCCATCGCCGCCGCCATCGAAGCGCCGCGCGCCAGAGTGTGGCCGTGGCCGCGATAAGTGCAGAACGTATAGTCGTCCTTTCGCATCGCCACCGCGAAACCGGCGGCGATCGCCTCCTGGCCGAGCGCGAGGTGGCTCGTGCCCTTGATCAGGTTCTCCATGAATACGTCGTAGGCGCGCTGCTCGAAATCGCGAAGCTCGACCATTAGCTGATAGAGCTTCAGACGGGTCTTGTCGTCGGGCCCCGTCAATACGGGTTTGCGATCATCAGCTCTTCCGCGGGGAAGAGCGTGATCACCTCATGCCCGGTCGCCGTCACCACCAGCTCCTCTTCGATCCGCGCCGCGGAGTGGCCGTCATCGGCCGGGCAGTAGGTCTCCAGCGCGAANNATGATCGGCCGCTCGTGCAGCGCCACGCCGAGCCCGTGTCCGAACTGGAGAGCGAACGCTTCCATCTCGCTGTCGAAACCGAAGTCTTGCGCCTTCGGCCATACCTTGGCGATCTCGTCGGTGCTCACGCCGGGCTTGACCAGCTCGATCGAAGCGTCGATCCATTCACGTGCCTGCTTGTACGCGTCGCGCTGGCTCTGCGTCGCGCGGCCCACGTTGAACGTGCGGTAGTAGCAGGTGCGATACCCATTGAAGGATTGGATGATGTCGAAGAAGGCCTGGTCCCCCGGGCGGATCAGCCGATCCGAAAAGACGTGAGGGTGCGGATAGCCGCGCTCGCCAGAGACCGCGTTGATCGCTTCGACGTCGTCCGAGCCCATGTCGTAGAGCTGCTTGTTGGCGATCGCCACGAGCTCGTTCTCACGGATCCCTGGCTTTAGCGCCTCGAAGATCGTCTGGTAGACGCCGTCCACCATCGCCGCGGCCATGCTCAGNNTTCACCGTCCGCGCCAGGTCGTCTGACAAACCGGCCTCCGGCGCGACGGAGCCTCGCAGGCCCGTCATGCCTGCACGCGAGTTTTCCGGACGCAGCCATGGGGCATGCAGCCGGTGGACCTTCGCGGCCGACCCGAAATCCCACAAGATCGGCTCGCCCTTCGGCGTCAGCAATGCGAAGCGCGCCACCTTGTCGCGCGCCCACTCGCCGATGTGAGTGCTGGTGATGTAGCGGATGTTGTTCATGTCGAACACGAGCACAGCCCCAAGGCCCGCATTCGCGATGGCGTCGCGCGTGCGCTTCAAGCGGTACTCGTGAAGGCGGCGGAAATCGACGCGCTCCTCCCAGTCGACGTTCATCCGTCCGGGCGCGGGCAGCGACGCGACGGGGAACTCGGCTTTAGGCATGCTTGCTCGGTCTGGATGCGTCTTTGGAGTGCTCATCGGTGGCGTGAGGCTGCGGGCTGTCCTCGAGCCCGTCAGACACCTTGCGATTCTCGGGCAGCAGGTTGAGGTGCGCGCCCCAGGCTTCGAGCTGGAGAAGGCTCGCGAAGTCAACGTCACCCAGCTCGTTACCGATCAGGTTCATCACGATCTGATGCACCAGCGCCGACACTGGCATCGGGACGTCGAGCTTGCGCGCGGCCTCCAGCCCGAGCTCGAAATCCTTGCGCAGCAGCTGGCCGGTGAACGTCGGCGTGAAATCGAGATTGACGAATGCCGGGGTCTTGTAACGCGTGAAGGTCGAACCCATGACGCTGCCGTTGAGAAACTCGAGGTAGTCAGCGCGGGACACGCCGCCGCGTTCGGCCAGCACGGTGGTCTCGGCCATGACCTGTGTGACCACCCCGAGCACGAGGTTGTGACAGATCTTGACCAGGCGCGCGCGTTCGCCTTCGCCGACGTAGGCGACAGTGGCCCCGAGCAGCTGGAGGTAGGGGAGCGAGGTCTCGAAAGCCTCGCGTGGACCCGACACGGCAATGCTCAGGCGTCCCGCGCGCGCGACCTTTGGATTGCCGCTGACCGGGGCCGCGAGCAGCGCCGTCCCCAGCTCTTCAGCCTTCACCCGAACCTTCTGCGACGCTTCCATCGACACCGTCGACGAATCGATGACGACTCGAGGCACCGGGCCACCGCCGGCGAGCACACCATCCCGGCCGGTGGTCACGTCGGCGAAATCCTGTGAGGCGGCCACCGATGTGAAGACGATGTCGCGGTCGGCCAGGTCGGCTGGGCGCTCGACCACCTGGGCGCCGAGCCGCGCGAACGGTTCCGCCTTGGCCCGCGTCCGGTTGTAAACGGCGACGTCGCAGCCGGCGTTGAGAAGCCTGGTCAGAAGGGCGGAGCCCATGCGCCCCGTGCCGATCCAGCCGAGCCTTTGCTTCGAGGGCCTCATGTTTCTAGACACTGCCTCCGTGCCTGCCAGCCGGCACGGCACGGCAGGGTAAGCGCAAACGATTGTCTAACATAGCAGCGGAAATTTGGAGCTGTCAACGAGGCCGATTACTCCGCCGGACTTCGTGGTGCGGGGCGCCTGACCAGCTGTTCGTCAGCGCCGGGGCAGCTTGAGCCCCGAATCACGAGCTGCGGAGCGAAAACCACCCGCCTGGGTGTGAGCACGCCGGTCTCGATCTGCTCCAAAAGCATGCGGGCGGCCACGCTTCCAAACTCGTGTATTGGCACGTAGACGGTCGTCAGGCCTGGGATCAGGCGGCTGGCGAGCGGGATGTCGTTGTAGCCGACGATCGCCAGATCCTCCGGGATACGCATCCCCCGTTTCCGCGCCGCCCCGTATGCGCCGATCGCCGTCATGTCGGTCACCGCGAATATCGCAGTCGGAGGGTGCTTCAGCGACAGCAGGTGGTCCATCGCCTTGGCGCCGCCCTCCTCGACGAAGCCTGACTCGACGAGGAGGTCGGGGTCGGCTGGGATCCCCGCCTCCGCCAAGGCGGCATGGTAGCCCTTGCGTCGCAGCACGCCTGTGCTGACCGTAGGCTGGCCGGCCAGGTGGCCGATTCGAACGTGGCCGAGGCCGATCAGGTGCTGTGTGGCAAGAGTGGCGCCGACCACGTCGTCGGAGCCGACGAATGGGTCGACGCCTTCCTCGCTGAACCGGTTGACGAGCACATAAGGAGTGCGCTGGTGACGCAGCCACCGCACCGCCGGGTCTTTCAGGAAGGTGCTGGCGAGGATCACTCCGTCGACGCGGCGGGCCGCAAGGCTGTGCAGATGGGCCCGCTGGCGCTCGGGGATGCCGTCGGTGTTGCAGAGGAGTACCTGGTAACCGCGGGGCGTCGCGCCGTCTTCGATGCCACGGAAGAGAGCTGCAAAGAAAGGGTTCGTGATGTCGGGGATGACGACGGCGAGCACCAACGTTTGACGCAGCTTCAGCCCGCGGGCCACGCCGTTGGGTCGATATTCGGTCTCTCGCAGCAGGGCCTCGATGCGCGTCCGCGTGGTTGCCGCAATTCGCAGCCCCGGGTCGTTGTTGGCGACGCGCGACACCGTCGAGGGGTGTACGTTGGCCCGGGCTGCGAGCTCTTTCAGCGTTACCGGCATGGCTCGCAGGGTTGCATTGACATTTCGTTTCGGCCGTGCCTAACATAAGGCAATCGTTTGTTCACCGCAAGCCGCCGCGCTCCAAAAGCGCATGCGGATGAGAGGAGCGAAGCCATGCGAAGGGCCTTGATCGCAACCGTGGCGGGCGCCGGCCTGGCCCTCACTGCATGTGGTGGTGGGACGGCCACCGCGACCCCTTCACCGGGAACCCCGATCACCATCGGCGTCTCCATATCGCTCACCGGCGACTTCTCGAGTGACGGCCCGGCACTGGAGAAGGGCTACGACCTCTGGGCCGAGGACGTCAACAAGAAGGGCGGCCTTCTGGGCCACCCGGTGACGATGAAATACGTCGACGACCTCAGCAGCACGACACAGGTCGTGACCAACTACCAGAACTTGATCTCGTCGGACCACGTCGCACTTGTCTTCGGACCCTACTCGAGCCTGCTGACGAAACCGGCGGCCACTGTTGTCGACCGTCTCGGTTACGCGTTTCCGGAACCGGCCGGAGGGGCGCCGGCGGTGTTCGCGCTTAACCTGCACTCGCTCTTCTTCGTGCAGCCCGCGGCGATCGAGGACAACCTGGTCAGCTACACCAACTGGTTGCTGGCGCTGCCTGCTGACCAGCGCCCCAAGACCGCTGCATATGCGACTGAGGACGATCCCTTCACCCAGCCTCAGATCGACAAGGCCAGGAAGCTCCTAGAGGCGGGAGGAATCCAGACCGTGTCTTACAAGGTATATCCCGCGGAGACCACCGACTTCACTCCCCTCGCACTCAAGGTGGCGAGCTCAAACGCAGACGCTGTCATCCTCGGCACCCAGGTGCCTGACGCGATCGCATTCGTCAAGACGTTCATCGCTCAGCACTACAACCCGAAGACGATCATCGAGACCGCAGGCCCTGACCAGGGCTCCAGCTACTCCGACAAGCTGGGGGCCAACACGGAGGGGATCATGGTTCCGGCCGGTTGGACATCGGGCTCGCAGGCCTACGGCAACCCCGCGTTCGTGGCTGAGTACATCGCCAAGTACGGTGGTACCGCATCCGGCATCAGCGCCGACTCCGCCGAGGGGTATAGCGTCGGCCAGGTCGTCGAGCAGGCTGCGACCAAGGCCGGCAGCATCGACAACCAGAAGCTGATCGACACCCTCCACACCGGGACGTATCAAACGGTCCAAGGCCCGATGGGCTTCGACTCCGTCGGCAGGCCTCAGGGTGGCGTGGGAGTCTTTGTGGAGCAGTGGCAGAACGGCAATGCGGTTTTCGTGTACCCGGCCGCAGTGGCCGCCGCACAGCCTGAATACCCGAAGCACGCCTGGCAGTAAATGAAACGGGGACGGTGAGCGAAGGCCGCCGTCCCTGCGTCACCCCGGACGCGCCAGGATGATCCTGGTCCTGGAGGCGGCGGTGCTCGGCGTCCTCACGGGAGGCGTGTATGCGCTGATGGCGTCAGGCCTGACGCTGATCTTTGGCGTCATGCGCATCATCAACGTGGGTCACGGGGCCCTGGTGGTTCTGGGGGCGTATCTCAGCTTCGTTTTGTGGCGGAATCTGAACATCGACCCGTTCGTGAGCCTGGTGGTGACGATGCCTGTCATGTTCGGGTTGGGCGTCATCCTCCAGGTCGTCTTCATCCGCCCGTTGAAGGCTGATCGCGAGGCTTTGTCAGTGCTGGTCACCTATGCAATCGCGCTGGGGATCGAAGGTTTGCTCGGCTTCTTCTTCACCTCCAACTACGTGCAGATCACCGCGTGGTACGACACCGCAAGCTTTCCGATCGGCAATTTTCGAATCACCTACGTCTACATCTACGGATTTCTGCTGTGCCTGGCCATCCTGGGCGCGATCTTCCTCATGCTCTATCGCACAACTTTCGGGGGCGCCATCCGGGCAACGATGCTCAACCGGACGGCGGCCCAGCTCGTCGGCATCGATGTCGACCGTGTGTCGGCAGTCGCCTTCGGCATCGGCATGGCCACCGCAGCCGCCGGTGGCGTGGTCTTCGGCATCACGAACACGTTCAACCCTGGAAGCCACTACGACCTGATCTCGAGATTGCTGACGATCATCGTCCTCGGCGGCCTGGGCAGCCTGCGCGGCGCCATCATCGCCGCCCTCATCATGTTGGTGATCGAGGACATCACGGCCGTATTGATCTCACCGGTCTGGGCCGACTTCGTGTTCTTCGTTGTTCTGGTCGTCGTTTTGCTGGTCAGGCCACAGGGCCTATTCGGATTGCGAGTCCGCGAGCGGCTGTGAAGCGTATACGCGACCGGCGCGTGCTGATGCTTCTGGGCCTGGTCGCGCTCTTGGCGGTTGCGCTACTGCTCCCTGCGATATCGCCGGATTCGGCAACCACGAACATAGCGGTCTTTACGGTGATGTACGTGGGACTCGCGACTGCCTGGAACATCATGGGTGGCTACACGGGCTACATCTCGCTGGGCCACGCGGGGTTCTTCGGTTTCGGGTCTTACGCGCTTGGCCTCTTGCTGGCCAAGCTCGGGGTTGCCGGCGGCTATGAGCCGTTCGTTTTCGTGCCGGTGGCCGGCGTTCTCACCGCAGTGCTCGCTGCGGTGGTCGGCTGGTTTGCGCTGCGAACGCGGGCGGCGACCTTTGTGATCGTCACGATCGCCTTCATGTTCATGCTGCAGTTATTGGCCGAGAATCTGACGAGCCTGACCGGCGGGGGGGCGGGCCTGGCTTTTCCCAACCCGCCGTGGCGCGGCGGCTTCTTCAACATCCCGTTCTACTACGCGATGCTGGCGCTCGCACTCGTGGGCCTGGCGGTCTCTTGGTGGATCCGCAGATCAAAGTTCGGGCTTGGCCTGCTGGCGATTCGCGATGATGAAGACAAGGCGCTTGCCGTCGGCGTCCCTGCCGGCGCTTTCAAGTTGACTGCCTTTGTTATCAGCGCCGCCCTGGTGGGCATGATCGGCGGCGTTTACGGCTACTACGTGACCTTCATCTATCCGCAATTTGTGGTTGATCCGCTGATTGGCATCTCGATGGTGCTGATGGTGTTCCTCGGTGGTCTCGGAACTCTGTGGGGACCGGTGCTTGGGGCGCTGATTCTCGAGCCGGCGCAGCTCTGGCTCGCATACAACTACGGCGCGAGCCGCCTCTACCTCGTCCTTTACTCCGCCGTCTTCCTGCTTGTCATGCTGTTCATGCCGCGGGGCATCATCCCTTCGGCGAGCGAGCTCATCGCGAGGCAGCGGGCGAAGACGCCGGCGGCTCGTGCGGGCGCAGCGCCATGAGCCTGCTCCAGGTCGACCACCTCAGCAAACGTTTTGGGGGCGTGGTCGCTGTGGATGACTGCACCCTCTCCATTCCAGCCGGAGGCATCACCGGCCTCATCGGGCCCAACGGATCTGGCAAGACGACCATCTTCAACCTGATCACAGGGTTCATCGCCAAGGACGAAGGCCAGATCACCTTCAAGTCCCAGCTGATCGACGGCCTCGGGCCCGACCGCGTCTATGAGCGTGGGATCGGCCGCACGTTCCAGCTCGCGCGCATCTTCCCGCGTTTAACGGCGCTCGAGAACCTGCTGGTGCCCATACGACGGAAGGGCCTGCGTGCGCTGTTCTCTCGCGCCGGCTGGAGCCATGAGAGATCGAAGGCGATGGAGATGCTGGAATTTCTCGAGATCGCACAGGTCGCCGAGGCGCTCGGCGGATCGCTTTCATACGGGCAGCGCAAGCTTCTCGAGTTGGGCGCTGTGATGATGGCCGAGCCCGAGCTCGTGCTGCTGGACGAGCCGGCCGGTGGCGTCAACCCCGCGCTGCTCGAACGCATCGCCGACCGCCTCCGCACCCTCAACGAGCGCGGAACCTCGTTCCTCATCGTCGAGCACAACATGAGCTTTGTGATGAACCTCTGTTCCGAGGTCATCGTGGTGCATCGGGGACGTGAGATCGCGAGCGGCAAGCCGGACGCGGTGCGCAACGATCCCGCCGTCCTCGATGCCTACCTGGGCGCCTGAGATGGCCGCGCTGCTTGAGCTGCAGGGCCTGGTGGCCGGCTATGGGGGTGGCGACATCCTGCTCGGCATCGACCTGACCGTCGAGGAAGGCAGCCTTACGTGCATCGTCGGGCCCAACGGCGCCGGCAAGTCGACGTTGCTGCGAGTGGTGAGCGGATTGCTGAAGCCGACTCGCGGGTCAGTGCGATTTCGACGTGAGTCGATCGCGGCGCTAAGCCCGCGCGCGATTCTCAACCGCGGCATCGTGCAGGTGCCGCAGGAGCGCAGCCTGTTCCCGACCATGACTGTCTGGGAGAACGTGCGCCTCGGCGCATACACGGTCCGCGACAGGGGCCTGGTCGAAAGGCGGCTGGCGGCCGTGGGCGAGACATTCCCCATCGTCAAAGAGCGCCGCAACGAGCTGGCGGCCTCGTTGTCCGGAGGCCAGCAGAAAATCGTGGAGTTCGCTCGGGCGCTGATGCTCGATCCGACATTGCTCATCCTGGACGAGCCATCGATGGGTCTCGACCCCAAGACTCGAACCACAGTGTTCAACACCATCCGTTCGATGAACGACGCGGGGCACACGCTTCTGCTCGTCGAGCAGAATGCGCGGTCCGGCCTGGGCATCGCCACGCACGGCGTGGTGATGGAGAGCGGACGGGTGCGGCTCCAGGGCCCTGGTCCCGAGGTGCTCAGCAACCCGGAGATCGGCCGGCTTTACCTGGGGGCGGCATGAGCCGCTACGACATCGTCTTTGCGGGCGCGGGCCACAACAACCTCGTCGCCGCCGCTTATGCGGCGCGCGCGGGTTTTCGGGTGCTGGTTCTCGAGGGCGCACCGCGGATCGGCGGCGACACCACCAGTGAGGAGCTGACCCTGCCCGGCTTTCTGCACGATCCCTGCGCCACCGCGCACAACCTGATTCAGAGCAACCCACTGATGCGCAACAACGAGCTGGAGCTCGACCGGCACGGGCTCAAGTACCTGTACCCGGATCCTGTGTTCACAATGCCCTTTCTCGATGGCTGCTCGATCACCATGTGGCGCGACGTCGAGAGGACGTGCGCCGAGCTCGCGCGCTTCTCGCCAGCGGACGCGCTTGCATATCGGCAGCTCCTCGCCGACTGGGACCTCATGGCCAAGGTCATCAATGACGAACGCGCGAGCGCACCGTTTCCGCCCGATGAGGTCATCGCGCGCACACTGGCCAGCCCACTGGGGGAGAAGATGCAATCGATCCGAGATGCCAGCGCGATCGACATCGTCAAAGAGCGATTCCGCGACGATCATGTGCGCGCCTTCTTCGCGTGGATCGCTTTCATGACCTTGCATCCGCTCGACGAGCCGGAGTCGGGCATCATGGCCTTCTCGCTGGCGGCGGGCCGGCAGCGGTTCAGCTGGATCCTGCCCGAAGGGGGGTCGATTCGGCTGCCATTGGCTCTGGCCCGTGACATTGAGGAGCACGGTGGCATCGTCCTCACATCCAAGCGAATCACGCGCATCGCTGTCGAAGGCGGCCGGGCCACAGCACTGAATACGGACGATGGGTCGACCTACGAAGCTGACCGGGCGATCGTTTCGACGATCCATGTCAAGCATCTGGCCGGGATCGTCGGCGAGCAGAACCTTCCGGCCGATTACCTCGCAGGCGTGGCGCGGTGGCAGCCCAACCTGACGATGTTCGTCACGCATTACGCGTTGACCGAGGCGCCCCGCTTCCGGATGGCCGATGGACTCGGCGCCAGCGTCACCATGGGCGCGCTCGAATCCCTGGATGCCTATGCCGCGATGCTTGCCGCTTTCCGTGCGGGCCGGATCGACCTGGAAGAACCGGTGTTTCTCGCCCTCACGCCTACGGTCATCGATGCCACCCGCGCTCCGGCTGGCGAGCACACCTTCAAGGTCGTCAGCTTTCTGCCTTACGAGCTGAAGCAGGGTCCCGAGCACTGGGACACGATCAAGCAGGACGTCTCCAATGAGCTCTTCGAGCGACTCTCGCCGCTGTCGCCAAACCTTTCCCGGCGCATCGTCATGGCCGAGCACGTGGACTCGCCTCTTGACCTCGAGCGCAGAAATTCAGCCAACTGGCGCGGCTCGTGCCACGGCGGGGCCAACTCACCGGAGCAGAGCGGCTTCTCCAGGCCGGTGGAGGGCTGGTCGTCGTACCGGACCCCGATCGAGGGCCTGTACCAGACGGGCGCCTGTACCCATCCGGGCGGCGCGGTTTCCGGTTTGCCTGGACGCAACTGCGCCGAGGTGTTCCTGCACGACCTTGGGTCGAGCCTCGACGAGGCCGTCAGCGGAACCAGGATCGCGGCCTCGTGAGCGCGCACGACACCCCCAACCGCGTGCAGGTGGCGGCACACCATTGGCGGCCGCGCTTCGTCGCCAATGGCATCGACGTCAACGACTTCGATGACACGGTGGCCAGGACCACCGAGTGGACGGATTGGGCGCCCCACTGGAAAGCGGTTGGTGAGATGCACGAGGCCCTGGGCCATGAGGCCGAGGAACGCGGGCGCCAGCTGTCGGCGGCCCAGGCCTACCAGCGGGCCGCCTGGTGCTGGCATCTCGGGAAGTTCCTGTGGTTCGAGGACGCCGGTCTGCATGGTGAGCTGCGCGACAGGTCGGTCGCCGTCTATCGCAACGCGATGCCGCACCTCGACCCGCCGGCTGAGCGCCTGGAGATTCCGTTCGAAGGCGGCATCATCCCGGGCAACCTGCGGCGGCCCAAATCCGTCCAGCCACCATTGGTGCTGATGGTGCCCGGGCTCGACTCGTCCAAGGAAGAGCTGTTCGCGATCGAGAATGACTTCCTCCAGCGCGGGCTGGCGACGCTCACCATCGACGGCCCGGGCCAATCCGAGAACTCTGTCAACTTCGCGATCCGTCCCAACTGGGAGACGGTGATCACGCCGCTGCTCGACCACCTATCGGGCCTGGATCTTGGCGTCGACCAGGACCGCGTCGGCCTGATGGGGATCAGCATGGGCGCGATCTACGGGCCCCGCGCTGCGGCTTACGAAAAGCGCATCAGGGCTTTGGTGGGCCTGGCGGGCCCTTACAACCTCGGCGAATGCTGGGATGCGCTCAACCCCCTCACCAGGGGCGGATACGTCTTCTATACGAAGTCGGCTGATGATGCAGAGGCGAAACGCAAGGCCTACACGCTGAACCTCGAAGGCATCCTCCACAAGGTCACGCAACCGTTGCTCGTCATCCACGGCGCCAGGGACCGCCTCTTCCCGCCGTCTCATGCCGAGCGGATCGCGCGCGAGGCCGGCAACGCGACGCTGGTCATCTACCCGGACGGCAACCACGTCTGCAACAACATCGCCTACAAGTACCGCCCGCTGATGGCGGACTGGCTACACGAGCAGCTGACTACCGCAAGCTAGGCGCCCGGTGCGGTGCCGCCGCCGCCACCGGGCCGGTTGCCGCCGCCAAATCCGCCTCGGCCCCCGGCCCCGGTCGTGCAAGTGCCTGAGGGACCTGCAGGGGTGATGGTGACCGACGTCGCCTGCACGTTGCCGGCGGCATCCTTGGCGCCAGTAGCGCGAAGGCACTGTCCGTTCTGAAGTGCGGCCGCGGTTACGTCCGCCGTGGCGGTGATCGTCGCTGCCGAAGCCACCGTGATCGTCTGGTTGCCACTCGCCGCGGTCTTCACGGTGACCGAGGTGCCGCTCACCGCCGTGACGTCACCCGTCACGAACGCCAGGTTCGCCTGGCCGCTCGGGGTGGGACGCGGTGTAGCGGTGACGGGCGGGGTTGCGCGCGGGTTCGTTCCTGGCCCGAAACCTGGGGCAGCGCACCCGGCTGCGGTCTTGGGCGAGACACGCACGGTGGTCGCGGTGACCGCTCCCGAGGTCGGGTCCTTCTGTCCGGTGGCCACGAGGCACGATCCCTTGGTGATATCGGCCAGCGTGGCGATCGCCGTCTTGGTGTAGGTCGTGGTGGCGCTCACGGTGACAGTGGTGTCGCCGTTGGGGCCGGTCAGGATGAGCGTTTGGCCGTTGACCTGAACCAGCTGGCCTGAAGCGCCGTTGCGAAGCGCGTTGGCGCCCGACGGGCTGGGCGCGGTCTTTGCCGCCGACGCGGTGCTGCCGCATGCGGCAAGCCCGAACGCGGCCACAGCGAGAAGTGGGAGGAAGCGATTCATGAATGTGTCTCCTTCACTGCGCGCGAAGCGCCTCAATTGGCGCAAGCCTTGCGGCCCTCAGCGCCGGATAAACCCCGAAGATGAGCCCGACAGCGACGGCGACAGCCACCGCGATCAGCACCGGCAGCGGCGTGATGGTGACAGCGATGTTGGCCGTGCGCGGAACTATGTAGCCGGCCGCCA
>PLYD01000237.1 GCA_003151665.1 Candidatus Dormiibacterota bacterium | reverse complement strand
CTTGGCCAGGATCGTGATGCCCTTCTCGCGCTCGAGGTCGTTCGAGTCCATGATCAGCGTGCCGACGTCCTGGTTGTCCCTGAACGTGTGGCTCTGTTTCAAGAGGGCGTCGACCAGCGTCGTCTTCCCGTGGTCGACGTGAGCGATGATCGCCACGTTCCGAATGTCGTGCCGCAGATTTGTAGGGGTCATAAGGCAGTACTGATCGAACGGGTGGAGTGTGCGGGCACGGCGCCCGTAGCAGGACTATACGAATATCGCCCAGCCTTGCGCCCGCTCACTCGGGGTATGGAGGCTGAACGCCCGAAGTAACATCCGCTCCAACATGAGTCTTCCCAAGACACTCGCCCGGCTAATCGTTGCCGGCGTCGGAGCCGCCTCGCTGGTGCTCGGGTCCTCCCTGGCAGGGCATGCCGACGAGGGGTGGGTCATCACGTCATTCCACTCGGACATCGTGATCGCGCCCAACTCGACGCTCCTCGTCACCGAGGACATCCGGGTCGACTTCGGCTCCCAGAGCAAGCACGGCATCTTCAGGACCATCCCGCTCCGCTACAGCTTCAACGACACCCAGGACCGCTTCTACCTGCTCGACGTGCGGTCGGTCACCGATGGCACCAACCCACTCCAGCACGACGACTCGGTGAGCAGCGACAACGAGGTGATCAAGATCGGCGACCCCAACGTTCTGGTCTCCGGGCCACAGAGGTACGTCATCACCTACTCGGTCGCCGGCGCGATGAACTTCTTTTCGCAGCACGACGAGCTGTTCTGGAACGTCGACGGAGCCCTGTGGCCGGTGCCGAAAACAGAGGTGACCGCCTCGGTTCACATTCCGTCTGGCTCCCTCGAGAAGTCCTCGTGCTACATGGGTCCAGTCGGCTCGACCGAGACCTGCACCACCACCGACGGCGGCGACCACGTCGACTTCGCGTCCACCCGCCAGCTCGGCTCTGGCGAAGAGATGTCCCTGGCCCTCGCTATTAATCCCGAGGGTGTGACCGTGCCGCCGCCGATGCTGGAGGCGCGGCAGCGACAGTTTCCCCGGGACGCATTCGACCTCACTCCGCTGACCGTCGGGCTGTTCGTCATCCTCACGCTCCTCGGTCTCGGTCTCATCGCCTGGAACTGGTGGGTGCACGGCCGCGACCGCGCTTATCTGACGCAGCATTACCTGGCGAGCACTCCGCCGGCACCGCCGGGAGCATCGAGCGAGCCTGAGCGAACTCAGCCGCTGTTCGGGCATGACGCTCTGGTGGTCGAATTCGGACCGCCTCAAAATATGCGTCCCGCCGAGCTCGGCCTCATCCTCGATGAGAGCGCCGACACCAAGGACGTCACGGCGACGATCGTCGACCTCGCGGTTCGAGGCTACCTTACGATCGCGGAGGGCGCGGGCAAGGCCGACTGGACCCTGACCAAGAAGAGCGGTCCGATGGAGTCGTTGCTGCCTTACGAGGAAACCCTATTGAACGGCCTCTTCGCCGGCCGCGACACCGTCAAGCTCTCCGAGCTGAAAGGCACCTTTGCCCCGACGCTGAAGATGGCCGAGGGCCAGATGTACGCGGACTCGCTCTCGCGCCGCTTGTTCACCAGCAATCCGAACCAGGCCCGGGCCGCCTGGGGTTGCTTGGGCTTCGCCTTGGTGCTGGTGGGCTTTGCCGCCACGGTCGCCCTCGGCCTGGCTTTTGGCTGGGGCCTCGTCGGCCTTGCGATCGTGATCTCGGGGATCGCGCTTGCCGCCACCTTCCCCTTCATGCCGCAGCGCACAGCCTCCGGCCGCGACCTCCTTCAGCACACGCTCGGCTTCCGCCTGTACATGACCACCGCCGAGAAATACAGACAGCAGTTCGCCGAGAAGGCCCAGATCTTCACGCAGCTGCTGCCCTACGCGATCGTCTTCGGCTGCGTGACGCAGTGGGCAAAGGCGTTCGAGGGCATCGACACGGCTGCGGCCAACAGCGGTTGGTATGTGGGCAACGCGCCGTTCCAGGCCGCTCTGCTCGCGAGCAGCCTGGAATCGATGAACACCAACATCTCGAGCGCCATCACCTATGTGCCGCCAAGCGCGGGCAGCTCGAGTGGATTCAGCGGCGGATTCTCAGGCGGTGGCGGCGGCGGGGGCGGCGGGGGAAGCTGGTAAACGTATGAGAGGAAACCCCCGGTGGTTCCCCTCATCGGCGNNCGCCTGCTCTCCCTCCGGTATAAGGTTCTGTCTTTTTTAGAAGTTGCTCCTCGCGATGCTGAGAGTCATCGAGGACCAAGTCATGGCCGGGGGACCCCGGCCAACCCTGCCACGCTGGCGAAGAAATGGAAAGCCGGTCTGTTAAGAAGAAGCTTTCGCGGCTCTCAGAGGTTCGCCGACCTCGTTGAGGAATCCCAGAAGCTCAACGTAGGACTGCAGAAACGAGGTCTCGTGGTACGAGATTCCGCGCTCGGCGCAGAACTGCTTGACGATCGGCTGAGCGCGCTTCACGTTGATGCGAGGCATCCCTGGGAAAAGGTGGTGCTCGATCTGGTAATTGAGCGCGCCGTACCAGAAGTCCGTGAGGGGGTGCCCGTAGATGTTTCGTGCCGTGAGCACCTGGGTGCGCACGAAGTCGAGACGAGTCGAGCTGTCGGTTTGCGGCATGCCCTTGTGGTTCGGCGCGAACACGGACGCAAGGTACGCACCGCCGACAGCCTTATGGATGACTACAACCATCAGCGCCGACCACGGGCCGAGGAAGAACAGCATCGCGCCGAGATAGATCACCGCATGCGCTGCGAGCATGCCGAACTCCAGGCGTCGATATCGAGAGTCCTCTTTGATGAGATAGGTGGCGCCGACCACGTGCATGCTCCAGGCCAGGAAAGTCGTGAGTGGGAAAAAGAAGTACACCTGGTACATGGCCAGGAGCCGGCCGGCACCCCGGCGCGCCATCGCCTGCTCGTGCGTATACACGATGGCGCCGACGTCGATGTCGGGGTCGAGGTCGACGTCGTTCGGGTTGCCGTGATGGCGATTGTGCTTCTGCACCCACCAGCCATAGCTCATGCCGAGAAGCGCGTCCGCGGTGATAAGACCGACGAGCGCGTTCTTCCAGTTCGACGCGAACATCTGCCGGTGCCCTGAATCATGCAGCTGAAATCCCAGCTGGCCGGAGATGAGGCCGAGGAAGACGGCAGTCAGAGCCTGGGCCCAAATCTGCTTGACGAGAAACAGGATGGCGAGGCAGCCGAAAAACAGGGCGAGGTTGGTGGTGATGCTAAACGCGTAAAACATAGGCCGCTTGTCCATCAGTCCGGCGTCATTGATGCGACGCTTGAGAACGGCGTAATCGCGCTGAACGTTTTCCGACGTCTCACCGCTTGGGCGTGAGACTTCTGTAATCAAGTAGCCACCCTAACAGTTACCTGAAAGGCAGCGTGGGTTCACTGCCGTAACAGAAGCCATAACACAAGCGCGATGTCAAGTTGGAACGGGCGAATCGGCCACACTGATGGCCAGAAATGAGGGACACCGCACAGTGGTGCCGAGAGCGGGAGTCGAACCCGCACGTCCTTGCGGACATCGGTTTTTGAGCCCGAGCGTGGCTTGTTGAACTCAGATCCGGCCCTTTTCGGCCTAAGCGCAGCGGTCTAACAACTTCTGCGCTGGGCCTTTCCTGGGCCACGACCCTCAACGGTCCGAAAACCGCTGGACATCACCCTGACGGTGAGTCGACGTCAGGTTACCACCCTGCCAAGCTCAGAGACCACTCGAGAAGTCTTCGAGCTGCTGAGGCATCATCAACATCGTCTGACCCAGAAGAGGTGTCGCTTGCTCCAGTAAACGGGCTTCCTAGGGCCTTCAGCGGGCCTGCGCTATTGCCCACCTGCGGGGCCCCTGGCTAGCTTCAGGCCGAGGTTGTCTGTCAGGTGGTGATTGCACCCGTTGGAGCGCGACGCTTCCGGGGCGGCATGATGCCCCGCCGCACGAGCCGCGCCAGCTTCAACGCGTCGCCTGACAAGGCTTCTTCACGGCGCAGCTGGGCTACCTCCAGTACATCGAGAGTCTCGCCCATGAACTCTTGAACGCCGAGCCACAGAGCCTCGGCTTCGCTACCTACGTGTCGGCGCTCATTGAAGGTGAACTTTTCGCTCACCCTTGGTTTGCGGCCAAGTCGATCAGGGAGTGGCAAGGCATACGTCCCGTCGTCTTGGTGACTGAACATTGCATCGGGACCCGGCACAGCGAATGCGTGCAGGCTGTAGTCGGCGAGGTAGCGCACCTCGGCAAACGGACCACGTAGCAACCGGGAGTGGGCTGCGCGGACACGCCGCGCTTCCGACTTTGGCAGGTAGTGCACAAGGCCAGTTAGATGCCCACCGACACGCGAACCCTTGAGGCGCTCGCCGCCCCACACTCCCTCGACCCGATCGAGCAGCGCCCGTCCCCACCACAGCATCGCGTGGAAGTCGTAGTAGGCGTCTGGCGCTGACGCCATGAGCTTGTAGGCGCGATCTGATAAGGCCACGTCTGGGTTCATTAGAAAGACCCCCTCGACCGACCCGGGACGCCAAAAGGCTGTCCGCGCAAGGGCTGCCGTCACCGGCCGAATGCGGCGGTAACAGGTCTCGATCGCGCCCGACGCGTAGACGATGTCAGCCATTCGCGCCTCGGCGACCCGCAGATGCCGGTATTCTTCATCGACTTTGCGCTGGCTCGCGTACATGTAGCGGGTAAGGCGGTTGGACAGAAGCATCAACCGTGTCGACCACTCGCCCTCTCTGCGCCCGCGCCGACCAACCTGAAATCGAGACGCGGCACGAGGCTTCGCAGCGGACTTTTGGCGCAACGGGGTATGCCGCCCATTCTGAGCGAACCCGTGGACAATGGGTGAGCCGATGCCAGACCTAATCACCATCCTCGGCGGCGCAGTCTTGGGTTGGCTCCTCAAGACGGTGGCCGACAAGTGGACTTGGCGCCGACAGCAAGTTCTCGATGCGTACCTAGGGATGCTCGATGCCGTTGACCTCTTTGGCCCACTCGCAGGGCGTTTGTGGGGTTTGGTCGTTGCTGCACCACGGCTGAACTTGACGGAACGTGACCTGACTGAACGCTCAGAAAGGGCGCAACAGGGTCTCATTGCGATCGACCGCGCCCATGGCAAGTTGGTTCTCGTGGCAGGCGCTCGCGGAGCGTCTCTTGCCTTCGACCTCTATGTGGCGTGCGAGGTGATGTTCAGGCGCGCGGTCGCGCTCCCTCCAAGCACTGCCGAACGCTATACCGAAGCGTCGATGCAGATGGTCAAGACCTACCACGACCTTGTGGATGAGGGCCGGAGGGAGATGGGGCTGAAACATTGGCGCGAGCGCATGCCTGGACAGGTTGCTCGTTTTGATTTGATGAAACGCCGGTTGGCCGAACTCAATCGAACAGACCCCTTCCCTCCTGGCACAGACCCTGCTGCTCAGCCGCGTGAGCCAAAGCCACCAAGCGAGAGCTCTGCATCGTGAGTGCAAGGGCGGCGCAGGAGGCCGAGGAGAGAATGGCCATCGATGTCTTTCGCCAAACCTCGGGGCTGCTTCCGGGCGTAGTGACCCACGTGCGGCCAGACCCGCCCGATTTTCTGATTACAGACGCCGGTCGTTGTGTAGCCGTCGAGATGACCCGTTACCACCAAGAGCCAGGCCCCAAGGGTTCGCCGCTGGCGAAACGTGAGGCTGACGAAACCCGCATCGTGACCAAGGCTCTGCAAATCTTCGAGGCCGCAAACCCTAACGTCCACCTGCTGGTTGACTTCTATTTCGGGTACGGGAGCCTGAGCCGCCGCGACGTGATGGAGCTTCCGACATTCCTGGCAGATGCAGTTACAGCTCTGATCCCGCCTCTGTCGACCACGGAAGGTGCAACCACGAGGGAGGCGGACTATCGCGATCCAAGGCTCGCCCCACTCCGCACGGTCCTCCTGGGCGTCCACGTGCTCCGCTCACGGTCGTTGCATCAGAACATCTGGGACTCTGGGAGTGGTGGGCGATATAGCGTCGATGTGTCTGAGCTTGAAACGGTGATTCGTACAAAGGAGGCCGATCTGCCGCGCTATGGGAAGAGCGCCGATGAGTGCTGGCTCATGATCTACGCCCTGCCACGGGGGTCAGCATTGTTTGACGTGAAGGTGCTCACGCCCCACATGTGGAAGTCCACCTTTGACCGAGTGGTCTTCATTGACATTTTCCTGGCGCGCTTCGTGATGGTCGCGTGACACTCGATTCTCTCCACGTTGAGCTTCCCGGCCAGAGCAGGAGGCTGAGCGGCCGCCGGCGCGCCCTGGTGGGAAAGGCAGCGCAGAATTGGATGGTGGACACGGAGTCTCCCGCCAGAATCGAGCGGAGTTCAACGGACCTACCACCGCGTGTCGGAGCGCGACTTGAAACGCTAGATGCTGTGATCGTCCCGGGTGTCCCAGGCATGACTGCCGAGAGGATGGGCCTCGAGCCGGAAGAGGCGATTTTCCCGTCGACAACAACCGATGTGATGAAAGTGCTCAGGGAGCAATCCGTCCAGGTTGAGTATGAAGACCCGGCCGCTGCTCATCCGCTGATAACTCACAAGGCTGCCGAGTACTGGATTCCAGTCGCCATTTTCATCGAGACAGGCGCAGCTCACGCCGCAGGCGATCTGATGGCCCGGGCAATCGTTTCGTTCCTAGGTCGCAGACGGGCCGACAAGTCGCTGCTACACGTCAAGTTGGGCCGGGTCACCCGTGGCCGAACCAAGATCGAATGGTTGGAGGCACACGGCAAGGGCGCCGACGTTCTTAAAGCAATGAGGGAGTTTCGTGAGTGACGACGCGCACGTAGAGGACCTCGAGGACGCCGACGACTGGATTGTTAAGACCGGCCGCGACAAGCTCGAGCAAGGGCGACAACAAATCCAACGAGCTGAGGCCATGGTGACCCAGGCCGGGCCAACGCCAGAGGCAGAGGCCGATGCTCGTGCTGCGTTTGATGTGCTCCGGTCAGCGATGAATTGGCTTGAGGACGAGGATTCTGCGCTGTTTGAGGATGCCCATCAAGCGCTGGACGCGGCGGGGGCTTTCACCCGAAGGACTTTCGGCTGCTGGCTCCATCAAGAAGGAACTTCATATGAGCAGCGGTGCCCTGTCGCTCTCGCTCACAACCGGGTCGGGATGAGTCTGGCGGCCATCATCGAGAAATCAGAATGCACCGTTTGTCACCTAGCCCCCGAAGACTGCTCGCATATCGCTGGTCGCGTTTACGACGGTGTCTTTTGCGCCCGCCTAATAACGGAGGGCCGCTTGCTTGAGATCTCCTTCGTAGGTAGGCCTGCCCAGCCTGATGCGCGAATCGAAAGAATCAGCGTCCCGGTCGCCGATCTTCAACAGGCGCTTGGACCCCGCTGGGTGCCTCGCATGGACGTGAGCTGCGATCGCTGCCTTTCGCCGTGCCCTGGCGTGTCCCGACCCTGGGGCTAGCGACGCTCATTCGGCTCCGCGGGGTCGGCGTGTTGGCAGCGCTGGGTCAATCGCTCGGACTACAGCGCATAGAAGCCGTGACATCTCTTGAATTTCTTTCCTGAACCACACCAACAGGTTTCGTTTCGGCCGAGTTTGATCTTTTGCGAGACTGGAAGAGGCTTGAGTTTCCCCAACGTTACTTCGTTCTTGCTGGATGACACCCCAATGGTGAAGCCATCGAGTGATAGGTCGCTTATGCCGCCCCCACCGCTCCAGCGCACTCCATCATCGCCGAGTAGCACCTGGCTTCCGCGCCGCCAGAGTTCCCCGCGAAGTCTCAGTGGTGTCTGCCGGGCGTCGAGCTCTAGGCGGATTTGCCTCGGTTCCGACCGTATTGCGAGGAAGCGATAGTCGAAATTGATATCCCACGGAAAGGGAGCCGGCGCAATCCATTCGTCATGGTCGATCTCAGCGAGTAGTCGGTCATCGCGATCGTATAGCCGGGCCGAAAGTTCGATCGCACCGTTCAAATCGACGCTGAGGCCAAGCAGGCATTCGCCATCCACCTCGACGAGAGCGCCCGCGCCGATGAGTCGCACGGACTCGCCGATATCGAGTTCAGCGCGTTCCTGGTTTGCCGCCGTCAACATGCCGGTCACGTAGCCGTTACCGCAGTTGAAGGGATTCGCCTTGTGCTGTCTTTGTTGAGCGACCGACACCACGCCCTGCGTGATTGGGTCATGGTGGTTGGGACACACAACCATCATGTCCTCCGGACGATAGTGCGGATCGTCTTCCGTGTACGGGACGATGTGGTGGAATTGAAAGATCGGGTGACCGCAAATGGTGCAGCCAAAACAAGCCTCTTGGCGAAGCAGTCGCTCGACGCCAGCCGGTCGATAACGTCGATCCTGAGGCACTTGCTGCAGGGTAAGCGGTCGCAGCCGCTCGGGAGGATGCTGGAGCCGCGCCAAAATCGGACGAGGCTCAGCGAGGCAGCGGGGGCCGAACGTCTACGTCAGGCGATCCGGACTCGATACTGCCAATCGACGGTTCGAATCCCTCCCTTCCCGCCAGCCGGGCTCCGTGGTCGGACCTTCGTCTCGCCAGCGATTGTGCCGCGAGGTCGCTCGATAATGTCCACCGGCGCCGTTCCTCATCTCACTCGGCGGCGTTCGACTCAAGTATTCAGTGGGTAGGTTTCCGGAGTGCAACCTCGAGACCTCAGGGGTTGCCCTTGAAATAGCGCGAACGCGACGGGGGTCAGAGTCTGACCCCCCATTAGCTGGCAAGGTCGTCTTGCTGCATTCGGCCGATCGTCGGGAGGCGGCCCCTCCGTAGCTTCAATTGGAACCACGGTGGCAGGAGCCGATCGCAGAAGACCGCCGCGTTCTCGTTCCAGGCTGAGATCGCGAGCAGCATCGGATGAAGGTATTTCAGCCGATCCTCGGCGAGCCGCAGCGATTCGACGTCGCGATCCCAGGATCCGAACCAGAGGCGGCCCCCAACAAGCGGAATCGATCCCTCGTCGTCAAGCATGTAGCTCCAGACGGCTGTCTGCACCGCCTTCGAACCGCCCGACGTCCTGCCCTCTTCAAACATCGAGGCGATTACCCGCCAACGGGCGAGGCGCTTCGCTTCTACACCATGCAGCACTAGCTCGTCCGGCTCCGGGCCCACCACCTTGATCAAAGGGACCTTCTGCTCGTCGCTCCAAATCGCCTCCGTTTGGATTGCATTGAAGAGAACGCCCCAACGCCTTGGACTCGAGCGCGGCCAAGGCAGACGGCCGAACGCCTCGGAACGCCACGTCTTGGGCGCTGCCGCGACCACGAAGATCCGCGGCGAACGCAGAGTCAAGTCTGGGAAGTCGACCGCAGCATCCCAGTACTCCTTCGGATGCCGAGCCCACAGGTCTACGAAGTCCTGAACATCCACCGTCACAGTCCCCTCGGGCAACGCCACTTGCTTGTACCATCGCCAGCTCATACGCCTTCACCTCCACCAGGTCTTCGTTCCCACCAACGATGCTTTCCAATGCAGTCGACCAACGGCCGGCTACCGCCTTGGCGCGAAGGCATGTCTGGGATGCCGACGCGCCGTTCTGGTTCGCCGACATCTGCCCAGACCCGGCCCAGCGGACCATTCGAGGCCAGCTCGGATCGCGGCGCAGTCCAGATGTGGCAGCACTCACCGGTTATCTCGATCAAGCGGCGGCCAATAGCGCGGACCTGGAACTCTCGCTGCTCCGTCGGAACCACGAACAACACGTGATTGCAGGACGCCTGCGGACGACCGCGAAAGTAGGTGACGTAGGCGGCGAGCTTGCCGTGAAGGCGTCTCGTTTGTTCGCTTCCTCGGTCCAACTCGAGGTGAAGAAATAGTTCGCGATCGCCCACGAGCACCCTGCCCCAACCGTCTGGCACCGGCCCTCGCTCCTCCGCATAGGCCCGCCGGATTCCGTGCTCTCCGACCCAGTGGTAGAGACCCAACGTCGGCATCGTCGACGTGGTCCGCGCCAGATCGACGAACAGCTGATTGGCTTCCAGGTCGTGGACGAGGTAGTGGTGGCGGGAGAGGGCGTGCTCAGCTCTCAGGACGTACGGCCGAGGGTCATCTCCAGAGAGATCGGCTAGTGCCGCAGCGCCGCGGCTGCTGAGCAGGAAGATCGAAGCACTGCGGACGTGACCAGGACGGATGACAACGTGCCAGGCATTGACGAGGCCATGTTCGACAAGCCACTTGAGCCGGTACTGACAGCTTCGTGGTCCTTGGAAGACGAGAGTCTGAATCTGGTGCCGGTCGAGATAGCGGTAGCTGTCCAGCGCTTGCAGGATTGCGACGTCTCGTTGTGTGAGCCCGTTTACTCCACGTCCGGCGACGCGAGTAGTCGCGAGTCGAAGTTCCAGGTAGGGGTTTGGGGATGACGAGAGACGATTGAGAGAGGACCGTCCCGGAGACCAATACGGCTGATTTGAATCCAGAGCACCCTTCGCATCGAGACGCGAAGGATGTCGCGAAGCCCTCGTGAGTTCAGCTCGCGAAGGCCGGCGCGAAGTTTGAGTGGTCACCATCAGGAGGCCAGCTCGGTGAAGTCACTACGAACCCCGAACCGTCGGAGTCGTGCCAGCATCTCGGCTTCGACCTCGGCCCGCGGCCGCCCGTAGCGTCCTAGGCTCTGCTGGACCAGGCGCTCGGCATTCAGAGCACCCCGGCTCGGCGTTGGCTCCAGGGTGACGCCGGTGAAGGCAGGCTCCGTATGTCCGCCAACGCAGAGTCGAACTGCCACCTGGAAGCGACCGAGGTTTTGGAGCTGCTGCTCGGTCAGCGGAGCGAACTCGCGAGCGAGGTAGCGGCCGTCCTCAGGACCGCACTGGAAGGTGATCCGCGTCCGCGCATTCGCGTCGATCGACTCACGAGTCGAGTCGCGCAGCTGGCCGTAGTGCTGGTTGGCCATGGTCAGGTTCAGCCGGTAGGCACGCGCCTCAGCGAGTACATCGTCGAGTGACTGCGGCAGGTAGAGATAGGTCTGGAATTCGTCCAGGTAAAGATTGAAGTCAGGTCGTTCATCTGGAGCCAGCGCGATCCGGCCGAGCGCCGTTTGCCATATCCGGGCGACGATGAATGCGCCCAGTAGCCGGCTGATGTCCTCGCCGAGCAGACCCTTCGCAAGTGAGACGAGCAGGATGCCGCGTCCGTCCATGACACCTGCAAGGTCGATCGTCGATCGGCTCTGT
>PLYD01000099.1 GCA_003151665.1 Candidatus Dormiibacterota bacterium | reverse complement strand
TGTTGTCGTAACAGATGTACAGCCAGGGCTGGTTGGTGGCTGCAGGATATGACGCGTTCGCATACGGCGGGTTGTGGAAGACGTTGCCATCAGTTGGCGCAGGGCACGTGGTGCCGGGGTTCTTCAGCACCGATAAGGGCAGCCCACTCGCGGTCAGGGCGGCGTCCACGCTGGATTTGATCTGGGTGTCGGACAGGTAGGGGTGAGACTGCCTCCCGGCGTCGAACCAGACTGCGTGCCTGGCGCCCTCCCGGGCGGCGCTGGACAGGGTCTCGGACACATATAGAGCGCGGCCGATGTCGACCAGCCCTCCCACCAGCAGGAGGAGGACGACCGAGGAGAGCGCGAACTCGACCATGGACTGCCCCACCTGTGCGCGTGTAACAAAACTTCGGCGCGAGTTAGGGGGGCGCGACACCGGACTATCTTGCCTATGATGGGTCGGACTTGCGCACCATTACGTCTCGAAGGCCCTTCACCATCCTCGGAATCGTCCTCGCTCTCCTGGTCATCGCCGCCTTCGTCCTCGTAGCCATCAACGCCTCGACAGGGTCGTCTGGTCCCAGCCAGAACGTAGTCGTGGCCATTCAGGACCTGACGCCCCGAATCCCGATTCCAGCCGGATCCCTCGAGATCAAAAGCCTTCCCACCGGAGGCCTACCTTCCACCGTGTTCACCAAGATCAGCGATGCCACGGGCATGATCCCTCTGGTCACCATCGTCAAGGGCCAGGCGGTCTCGTCCAACCTGGTGGCGAAGCCAGGGCAGGCGCTGGGGGCGCAGTCAGAGTTCCTGCCGATTCCTTCCGGCTTCGTCGCGCTCGCCATCCCGACCAGCGAGCAGCAGGGTGTCGCCGACTCCATCCAGCCCGGCGACTACATTTCAGTGATCGCGACAGTCACCTCCGGCGCCAAGGTGGCGACCAAGACCGTCTTCACGAACATCCACGTGATCCGCGTGGGCGTGGATACCGGGGGCGCCAGCAGCGCCGCCGCCGCGACGAGCCTGACCATCGTGGTCACCGAGTGCCAGGCCGAGTACATCACGTGGTTCTTGACATACGCCGCGCTCAAATACGTCCTCGAGTCCTACCAGGATTACGGCAGCGGACCACAGGCCAAGGACCCGAACTGTCCCAGCGTCACCGACGCAAAGGGCGTCACGCTGAAGCTGGTGCAGGCGGCCTTCCCTTCCCTCTTTTAGTCCTATGAATCTCCCGCCACCCGTCCTCACGCTGATCATTGCAGTGCCGATGGCGGCCGCGATCGCGGTCTTCTTCTGGAGCCTGGATAGGATCCGCAAGGAGCGCAAGGTGCCGTTGGAGAGCTCGAGCGAGCCTCGGGCGACGCCGCTAGAGCTGGTCGAGCGGCTGCTACGACCGGCCGCGGACAACCTCAGCCAGCGGCGAAGTGTCAGGGGACGGCCGACCCTCACTGAGGACCTGGCCCGCGCCGGCCTGAACATCACCCCTTCGGTATATCTCTTGATCCGTATCGGATCCGTTGCGCTCGGAGCCCTTGTCGGGCTGTTTCGTTTCGGCTTCTCCGCCGGGCCGCTGGTCCTGGGCGTTGTCGGGTTCATAGTTCCGCCGCTGGTGGTCGCCTATCTGCAGCGGCGCCGCCAGAACCTGTTCAACGACCAGCTGACCGCGATGCTGCAGCTGTTGTCGAATTCGCTGAAGACGGGCTATGCGATCGACCGCGCCCTGGAGACGGTGGCAAGCAAGTCCCGGCCGCCGGTCTCCACTGAGTTCGAACGCGTGACCACCGAGGTGACGCTGGGCACGTCGGTCGAGGACGCTCTGAGCGCGCTGCTACTGCGCATCAACAGCCCGGACCTCGAGTTCATCGTCACCGCGATCCNNACATCCGCGTCGGCGGCAACCTGGCAGAGGTCCTCGACACGATCTCCGATACCCTTCGCGATCGCCTGCAGACAAAGCGCGACATGAGTGTGCTCACCGCGCAATCGCGAGCTTCCGCCACGATCATCACGGGACTGCCGATCCTGCTCGCGCTCGGCCTTTACATTTTTGTGCCTGGCTATTTCGCACCGATGACCTCCACGCCCATCGGTTACATCCTCCTCGGCATCGCCGGCCTGCTGATCCTGGTCGGCAACGTCCTCATCAACCGCATGACCTCGCTGCAGGCTTAAAGCCCTAATGCTCCTTATCGCCGTAACGGCGGGACTCATCTGCGGGGTGATCGTGGCCGCGTTCTTCATCGCCCTCGACCGCACCCTCGCCGCGGCGGCGAACACGAGCGGGATCTGGACGGCGCCGCCGGTCAACACCCCGCTTCTCAAGCAGCTCGAAAACCTGGCGCGGCCGCTGGCCAACCGCCTGCCGGCTCTGGAGGCCGGGGAGCTGCGTCAGAAGCTGAGCCGCGCGGGCGACCCAGGCAACCTGACTCCGGCAGGTTTCCAGGCGGTTCGCTACGGCCTTGCGGCACTTCTCGCCATCGCAGGGCTCGCCCTCGGACTCCTTGTGCATACGAGCTTCCCAACGTTCCTGACCGCTGTGGCCAGCGGCGTCGTGGCGGCTTTCCTTGGCTATTTCCTCCCTCTGCTTTGGTTGAACCAGAGGATCGCCGCTCGGCGAACACAGATCCAGAGGTCGCTTGCCGAGGCGACCGACCTGCTGACGCTGGTCGTTGAGTCAGGTATGAGCCTCGACGAGGGCCTGCTGAGCATCACCGAGCGCTTCCACAACGCGCTGGGCGACGAGATCGGCAAGGTGCTGCGCGAGATCCGGCTGGGCCGGCCCCGGATGGCCGCTCTGGAGCACATGGCGGACACGTGCGGAGTGGCGGACCTGCACCACCTGGTCGAGTCGATAGTGCAGTCCGATCAGATGGGCGTGCCCATCGCCAGGCTGCTGCGGGTGCAGGCGACAGAGATGAGGAGGCGGCAGCGGCAGACGGCGCAGGAGCGGGCCGCGCAGGCGTCATCGAGGATGGTGTTCCCGATGGTGGGGTGCATCTTCCCGGTCCTGTGGATCGTGCTCTTGGGGCCCGCGATCATCCAGATCCTGAGCACCGTTCGCTAGCGGATGAGCGGTCGCACGACCTCTCGGGGTCTGCAGCAGTCGTTCAGCGACCTCGACAAGCCGCTCTACACGATCAGCGTCGCCGCAGAGATCCTGGAGACGCACCCACGCACGCTGATGCTGTACGAGGACGCGCAGCTGATGGAACCCCACCGGACAGTGACGAACCGGAGGCGGTACTCGCAACGGGACATCAGCAAGGTGCAGGTGATCCAGTACCTGACTCGAGAGAAGGGGGTGACGCTGGCGGGAGTGCGGCACATCCTGAGCCTGTTCGATGTCATGAAGAAGCACAAAGTGGAGCCGCCGGCAAACCTGAGAGAAATATTCGACCGGTACTCGCAGATTAATTAGGTCGGCTGTCGCATGGCGCGCTTCGAGTGAGTGGCGCGCAGGCAACGGGCTGGGAAAACACGAGTTGAGCCGGGCCAGGTGACCGAAATGCTTGCCGGTGGCATGGCGGGGCGGTGCTGGACCGGGAAAAAGGCGGTGGGCCAGGCGAGCGAAGCGATGCCGGCGTACTACAAGAAAACACTG
>PLYD01000227.1 GCA_003151665.1 Candidatus Dormiibacterota bacterium | reverse complement strand
ACGGGAGCGCCCGGCACTCGCTACCGATAGCTGCCCATTATCAGCAGCAGCGTTGACTGTTAGAGCGGCAACACGTCCAGCTGACTGAACCCTGACTCAGACCGTCTCTCGCCCGGTCGCCAATTGACTTGGCGCGCGAATACCGGTCCCCGAAAGGCGAAGGAGTGGTACTCACCATTCTCACCGCACGGATCGGCGCCTGTGCCGCCAATCTCATCGAGGAACGCCTCGTCGATGATCCGCCCAAGCCAAGACGCATCCAGGCGGCTCCGGTCCACGCAGGTGATGACGGCGCGGCCGCCGGCCTCTACGAACTCCCTGACCAGCTGGGCGGGCGACTCGCCCCACAGCGGCTCTGCGTGTTCAAGTCCTGCTGCCCTTACCCGCTCCTCGTACCACGCGCGAACTTCAGCGAGATGAATGTCGCCGAAGACGACGCCTGCGAAGCCCTCCCACCGCAGCGTTGCCAGCTCCTCGGAAAGCCGCGCCTCCATCGCGGGCCAACTCGTGCCGATGGCCCGCAGCTCGATCCCTGCGGCATCGGCCTGGGCCCGGATCATGTCGGCACGGGTTGCGTGGAACCGCACTCGACCGGTGGCGGCGTCGTAGAAGTTGATTAGTCGCGTTACCTCCAGTCCACCGGCGGTTGCGCGCTGCAAGGCGAGCGCACTGTCCTTGCCGCCTGACCACATCAACGCATACCGGCCGCTCACGTCGCTCACACGATAAGGAGAACGTTGCGGTCTGATACGCGACTGGGACTCGTCTCATGCGTTGCCGGACTTCCGGAGCATCAATCCGAACCGGCGCCTGTGAGCAAGTGCTAGCGATAGGGTTCGATTATCAGCAGCTCGTCGGCCTCGCGGTCCCGAAATCTAGGCGGTCTCGTCCACCGAGCCCGTTTCCGCACGTTTTGAGGTCATTTCGTGAATTCCTTGACGATTTCTGGGCCAGACTCATCCACCTGTCTCACTCGAATTACTACATGAACTACTACACGACAGGGCCAACGCTCAACGCGCTGCACATTAGAAGTGCCCCTCGATGATCGCCAGGTCATCAGCCGCTGCGTTCCCGACCACCGGCGCTCGGTTCAATCTGCTGACGAGATGAGCGCAACGAGCTGGTAAGCAGCTCCTTAAATCCCAGTGGCTTCGCACCGACGCCTACCTCGCGAGCGTCTACGCCGCTTGAAATCGGGGTCGGGCGACGAGGATGGCGGCCTCAATCTCGAAAGCCTGCGCCCTCGGTCCGACTGTGACGATGATGGACCGGCCGGCACTGTTCTTCAGCAGGACCATCCACGGTGTCGGTACCAGAAGCAGGAAGGGGACCAACAGGGCCGGGACCATGAGCATTAAGGGGGCTAACAGTAGCCCGACGCCGGTCCACATTAAGAAACCCGACCAGCCGAGCCACTGCATCAGGGTCAGACGCCCGGCCTCGACGGATTTGATGTCAGCCAATGGCATGTTCTCGACCTTGCGGCCAATGGTCATTGAGACGAACTGGCCGTCCAGATCGATCCTGCCCTTTTTGGTCGCCCACGTCTGGTGACTCATCCCGATGCGGGCTTCGGCCACGTTCACGCCGCGCGGCGCCGTCTCGTCCCGCCCCCCGAGAAAACGCGTACGACCAACAGCAGAATTACCGCGCCGGCAAATGCCACGACCATGTTGCTGATGATTGGGTATCCGAACACCTCCACCTTGATGTGGAAGAGGGCGGCCAGAAAGCCGCCCAAAAACGCGCCAAGTATCCCCGCTATGACGTCGCCGAAGAGGCCGAGCCCGTGACCGAGTGCAACACGACTGGCGAGGAAACCCGCCACCAGCCCTACCACGCACCAAATCAGGATCGTGCCCCAGTCCAAGTGGATCGCGGTTCCGTTGATGGTTACGACCATTTGTTAAAGCGCTGAGCGCTGACCAAAGAATCACCTGTCGCCCGTAATAAACACAGCAACTATTGCCCGGCGACGTTATGCGGGTAACGCTCGATTCCTCAGTAGGCGCGCGGCATCGCGGTGCAGGATTGGAGTTGCTGCCTTTGTTATGTNNTGCCGGCGGCTGAGATCAAGTGGAGGCATATGTCATGGCAGAAACCAAGAAGGGCAACAAGATCGTGGCCGTACCCGGCTACACGCGCAAGCAGGATGGAAAGAAGATTCTCGTACCTGAGCATCGCCGATCGACTCCAGAGACGAGCACTGGCAAGAAGTAGCTGGTCCAGTCCGGAGGCTGGCTCGCCGAGCCACCTCCGGGCCTTCCGGGCGGACGCATAGGGCCAATCCCCGTTCAAGTCGCTCACCCGTTGTGTTCGCCCATTTCTGGATCTACCTAGTCGGTCCACTGATCGGTGCCCTGGTCGCCATGGCATTCGCGCAAGTGCTCCGCGGCAGCGGAGGCGACAGAGCGGCAACCCGTGCGGCCCAAGGCGACTCGGGCATGGAGGACCAATGACGAGGAGGCGGCGATGGCATCAGGGACCCGTGGAAGGACGGACCTCGATGAATGCCAAGATCTCCCCTCCCATAAGTTGGTTTTCCTGATTTTCACTTCCTGACCTACGCGCCGGCGGGCTAGAAGCAGCTGTATTGGCGAGAAAACCGAATTATCTCGGCCCCTCCCGTCAGCTTTCGGAGCGCGGCTTCGGGGGCATTCGTGTGCTCGCGTCGTCGGCGGCCGTAGCCCGCTCCACCCGCTCACCGATGGCCGACGTCACCTTTGAGGCCACGCCAGCGGCCTGGCGCGAGGCCACCTGCACCTGCTCGGTGGCAGTCCGTACACCATCAAATATGTCGTCCTTATTCTCATGCCAAAGGTCCAA
>PLYD01000281.1 GCA_003151665.1 Candidatus Dormiibacterota bacterium | reverse complement strand
GTCGAGGTTGGATCCCCATTGCGGCCGCCCTCGCGATTCTTCTCAGCGCCGCAGGCGGTTTCGTCGCCTATGCCAACACCATGCCGACGTCCGTCACTCTCAATTTCAGGGATGGCCAGACCGAGGTCGCCACCGACGCACAGCTGGAGTTCAAGTTGTCCAGACCTGTCGGCCTCGCCACCTTGCAATCCGCCCTGAACATCACTCCTTCGGTAGCCGGGACCTTGCGGCCCCTTTCGGGTCAGACCGACTATGCATGGACGCCATCGGGATTTTTCGCACCGCTCACCACCTACACGGTGACCATCAACGCGCTCACCGACCTGGGTCACCACCCGCTTAGGGCCATCGCATGGACCTTCACGACAACCATCGAGCCTCGTGTCGCATCGGTCACGTCGGGCAGTACGACGATTAGCGACGGCGGCGAGATCGACCCTGGTGCGCCGCTCCAGCTCAACTTTAACGATGCGATGGACCACAGCACCGTCAGTGTCACCGCCGGCACGAAGGTATTCGATTTGAAGTGGGCGGCGGATGACCGGAGCGCGACGATCGCGACCACCGGCATTCCGTCAGGACCGTTGGTGATCCAGCTCGCCGCCGGCGCTCGCGATCAAACCGGACACCCGATGTCCACCGCTTTCATGTTGATCACCGGCATCTACTATCACGATCACGAGAAGACCACAGCCCTCAAGTACCCGGCTCTGATCCAGATCCCCAACGATTACTACGCACGCGACCAGAACGGCCTGCAGGCGGCCAGCCTCGTGTTCGAGTACTTGGCCGAGGGCGGAATCACCCGCCTCACCGGCATCTTCCAGAACGCGCCAAAGGTCATCGGCCCGATGCGCTCGAGCCGGTTCATCTCACTGAAGATCGCTCGCCACTACAAGGGCCTGCTGTTCCAGTCAGGCGAGTCGCAGGCGACTCGAAGCCAGGCGGCCGGCGATCCAGTCCCGCAGTTCTTCGACACCATCGGCTACATGTATCGCACCGCGGCGCGAATCGCCCCGGACAACCTGATGATCGACGGCACGCTGGTCAAGAAGGCGGAGGCGAAGTTCGGCATCGCAGCATTCAATTTGCCGACGGCGCGCCAACCGCTGGCAGGCGGCGCGGCGGCGACCAAGGTGTCGGTGCCTGAGCACTATTCGACCTATGCCTACGACCAGACCTTCGGCACTTATCAGAAGACAGAGGAAGGACACCTGTATCGCGATGCCACAAGCCACCAGGTCGTGCGCATCGAGATGCTGATACTCCTGCACACGCAGGTGCAGCTGCTAGCCGTCAGTGATGGCCATGGCTCTTACATTCATGACTACAACCTCGAATCGAGCGGCAAGATCGACGTCTATTACAAAGGCCACAGGTTTGCAGGCACATGGACGTCAACGGGCGCAAACAAACCCCTGACCTTCAAACTCTCGAACGGCACCGTGCTGAGCATGCCGCCCGGGCTGGTCTGGGTCGACGTCGTCAGCTAGCGTCTACGACCGACACGGGACTAGGCGCGTGCCGCGTCCTTTAGCGACGTCACGTACATCGACGCAGCGACCGCTGCGGTCGTGCCATCACCGACCGCGGTCGCGATCTGCTTCGTCAGCTGCGCACGTACATCGCCGACGGCCCAGATGCCTTCCACCGACGTCTGGAGGTCGCGGCCGGTAAGGATGTAACCCGCCTCGTCGTGGTCGACGTGCACCTTGAACAGCCCGGAGTTAGGGACAAAGCCGACGAAGATGAACACTCCGCCGACGTTGAGCTCCTTGGTCTGTCCGCCCTGCTCGTAGCGCACCGCGTGAACCTTCTCGGTCCCGCTGATCTCTTTCACCGCCGCCTCCAGGACGAAATCGATCTTTACGTTGGCGCGCGCACGGTCTATGAGTATCGGCTGCGCTCGCAGCTCGTTCCGGCGGTGAATTATGTGGACCTTGGATGCGTACCTCGTGAGAAAGTCGCCCTCTTCGACCGCGGCGTCTCCCCCGCCGACGACCGCCAGCTCCTGGCCCTTGAAGAAGGCGCCATCGCAAACCGCGCAGTAGCTGACGCCGCGGCCCCAGAACTCCTTCTCGCCCGGAATTCCCAGGTATCGCGGCAGGCCGCCCGCGGCCATGATCAGGGCAGGAGCCCTGAGCTCCTCCCCCGACTCCAGCCGGACGACCTTGGTGTTGCCCTCGACGTCGATCTCCAGAACGGGCTCGAAATCGCGCACCTCGAGGCCGAACTTGCGGGCGTGGTCCCCCATCTTGGTCGCCAGCTCGGAGCCCAGGATGGTGTCGAAACCGGGATAGTCCTCGACCAGCTCGGTGTTCAACAGCTGGCCACCGAGAGGGCCCCTGTCGACCAGCACCGCCTTCAGATTCATCCGGGCCGTGTACAGGCCTGCAGCCAGGCCCGCCGGGCCGCCCCCCACGATGATGACGTCGTAATTCATTGCACTGATTGGAAATGGGCCGGCAGGGTCAGTATTCCTACCCGTGCTTGAACTGGGCGCCGTAGCCGCCACGCGGGCTGTGGCAGAGGATGTTGTCAAAAGGGCACCCGATGGAGCAGGCGCCGCACTCGATGCAGTTGCCGAAGCTCACCAGGGTCTTCTTCTGCTCCTCGTTCCACTCGTAAACACCCGCTGGGCAGAAGTGGGTGCAGTA
>PLYD01000127.1 GCA_003151665.1 Candidatus Dormiibacterota bacterium | reverse complement strand
TTGCCAACTACAGGCAGGAGCCGCCAAAGCTCTCGCCCCAGACTCTGAAGGAGGCCTTCGACGCCTGCTTCAACCCAGCGCTCGGCAGCCTCACCGAGGACGACTGGGCCCGACCTGCGATTAACTAACTGGCCGGGTCACTCCCGCCAGTCGGCGGCGATGTGATTCTAGGTCGCTGAACGCCCCCCGCTGCTCCGGTGGGAGCAACTCCGCGATCTCGACCATGATCGCGTCAGCGGCCTCCTGGTGTGAGACCCTCGTTCCGTCGGGCCGTTTGGAGGCGACCACGAACGGTTTGCCAAACGTGATGCTCACCGGCACGCGGCGCGGCCAGTGCGCGCCTTTCGGCAAGCATTCGCGAGTCCCGGACAGTCCGACCGGCACGACCGGGCAGCCGGTCTTTTGAGCGATGAAGCCCGCGCCCGGCTCCGGGTTGGCCAAGACCCCCGACTCGACGCGCGTGCCCTCGGGATAGATGATCAACGCCTGGCCTGCCTTCAGTAGGTCGAATGAGCGCTTGAGCGCTTCGCGATCTGCCGTATGCCGCACCACGGGGAATGCGTGATACAAGCGGAAGAGCACTTCGACGATGCCGCCCTTGAAATACTCCGACTTCGCCATGCTCCAGTTGTCAGCTCGAGGGGTGAACGCCGGCACCATCGGCGGATCGAGGGTGCCCGAATGGCTTGGGCAAACGATCAGCGGTCCGGTCCGCGGCACGTTCTCAGTGCCGACGACTCGAAAAAGCCCGACCAGGTATGTGCGCGTCATCGTTCGCATGATCCACCTTAGGAATCCGTACATCATCTGGCCTCGCGTCGCTCTTTGATGAGAGCGAGGATGGTATCAACCACCTGGTCGACGGTCAGGTCATCGGTGTCGATGACGATGGCGTCGGTCGCGGGCCGTAGTGGGGCCACTGCGCGTTCGGTGTCCACACGGTCGCGGGCCTCCACCTCCTTGCGCATGGTGGCCTCATCCACGTGCTCGCCACGCTTTTCGTACTGCGCAGCGCGACGCCGCACCTTCTCCTCAAGGCTCGCCGTGAGGAAGAACTTGTGGTCGGCGTTGGGGAATACTACGGTGCCGATGTCGCGACCAGCCATCACAACGCCGCCCTGTCCGAGGCGCTTTTGTTGCGCGACCAACGCTTCCCGCACGTCCGGGATCGCCGAGACACGTGGCAGCGCTTCCATGTGATCGGCGTCAAAGATGCCGTCCGTCAGCTCAACTCCATCCGCCCAAACCCGTTCCCCATCCACCTTCAACTCTGTCGATCGCGCAAGCTGGGTGACCGCGCCAGCATCACCTGGATCGATGCCGCGCTCAGCCGCCACCTTGGTCACCGCGCGATACATCAGGCCGCTGTCGACGAAAGGAAGTCCGAGAGCTCCGGCCACTCGCTTGCCGACGGCGGATTTTCCCGACGCCACACCACCGTCGATGGCGACAATCACTTCTGGTCGAAGCCCACGGCGCGCCGGAGCGCGGCCACCTCCGCGTCGCCCAATAGGCGCCATCCGCCCACCTTGAGGCGTCCAATCTTCAGCGGCCCGAACCCGATGCGGCGAAGCGAGTGAACCTTGTGGCCGATGCCATGCACCATCCGACGCACCTGCCGGTGACGGCCCTCGCGGATGACGATTCGGAGCTCCGCCAGGCTCGAGTCACGACTGCCAGGAGTGACTGCGAGCGTCTCGACCTCAGCGGGAGCAGTGGTGCCCTCCTCCAGCTTCACACCGGTGCGGAGGGTTTCCAGATCCGTTGGAGTCGGGTTGCCGATCACCGTCGCGATGTACTCCTTGGCGACCTTGTAACGAGGATGTGTGAGGCGAAAGGCCAGCTCGCCGTCATCGGTGAGCAGCAGCAGGCCTGACGTGTCAGCGTCCAGCCGGCCGACCGGAAAGAGACGGTGGCCGGCCTGCCCTTCGTCACCAACCACATCCAGCACTGTGGTTCGCGCTTCTTCATCGCGCGCCGTCGTGATCACACCGAGCGGTTTGTTGATCACCACGTAGCGATGCCGGGTCACCGGCTTGACCGGGCGGCCGTCGACAGTGACGGTGTCCTTGTCCGGGTCGACGAACACGCCGGAAGGCGGGGGGAGCTCCCCGTTGACGCGAACTGAGCCCGACGCAATCAACGCGTCCGCGGCACGGCGGCTGGCCACGCCCGCCCTGGCGAGAAAGCGGTTCAGCCGCTCCTTCAGCTGTTCTTGGTCAGAGGACTCCCCGGAGATGGCCCCACCTCCGTGCGGTCGAGACGAGGAGTGGGCAGGTGATCGAGCGACTCGAGACCCATCACCTGGAGAAACCTCATGGTGGTGCCGTAGAGCCTGGGCAGGCCAGGCCCGGTGCCACGGCCGACCTCGGTGATCAGGTCCCGAAGCTCGAGGTTCGTGAGCACGCTCTCGCAGTTGACACCGCGCACCTCTTCGATGCGCGAGCGAGGTACCGGCTGTTGGTACGCAACGATCGCCAGCGTTTCGTAGGCCGCCGGCGAGAGCTTGCCCGAAACCTCAGGACGAAGCGCGCGACGCACCGCTGCCGCGTAAGCGGGCCGCGTGGCGAGGTTCAACTCGTCGTGATGGCGCATCAGCATCACGCCACGTCCCTGCAAAGCAACCTTCAGCTCGTCGAGCGCCTGCTCGACAGCGGTGCGGTCGCTGCTCGTCGCTTGCTGCAGTTCGCGCAGCTTGAGCGGCCGGTTGGAGCTGAAGAGGATCGCCTCTAGCGTGGCTGAAAGGTCACTCACGTGGCCAACTCTGGCGGTGGGGTTCGGGATTCGATGTGGATGGGTCCGAATCGTTCTTTTTGCCGCACGCTGATGAGCGAACGCCTGAGCAGCTCGAGCACGGCGACGAAGGTGACCACGGCTTCCAGGCGGTCCTCCGACTCGAGTATCAGCTCGAGGAGCTCAATCGGTCCGTGATGCAGCCTTCTCGTGATCGAATCGAGCTTCTCGTCCAACGTCCACATCCGGCCGGTGAAGACGAGTGGCCGTGGCGGGAGTCGCGCCAGAACGCTGTTGAAGGCGACCACCAGCAGTCCGACCTCGAGCGGCTCTTCCTGCCCTGCCGCATCGACCTGACGCGGGGGCGGCGGAAACGAGAAGGGCTCCTCCTCGGCGCGTCTCATCAGACCCTGGGCCATCTCCTTGTAGGCTCGGTACTCCTCGAGGCGCTGGCGCACGTCCTCCTCCCAGCCAAGCAGCTCCGTCTCCTCATCGCTCGCCGACTCGCCGGGCAGCAGGCGTATCGACTTCAAGAGCAGCAGTCGAGCCGCCATCCACAGGAACTCCGCCATCTCGGCAGGGTCGGCGACCTCGCGCCCGGCCAGCTCGATCAGGTAGCTGTCGGTGACCTTGGCAAGCGAGACCTGGAAGATGTCGACCTCCTCCCTTTCGACGAGGGCGAGCAGCAACTCGAGGGGCCCCTCGAACACAGGCGTCTTGACGTCAAGGCGCGGGCCAGTGACGGGGGGTTCCACGACGCTAAAGGCTATCTCAGGTTCACCTGGTGGAACTTTTCGATGCGAGCCATCGCGCGCCAGCGCCGCTGTAACGAGGCTGGGCTGGGCGTTTGGCTGGAATGCGCCAGGCGTGCCTCGATCTTCTTGCTCAGCACGCCGCCCACGTCAACTTCCAGGGTCGGCTGAAGTCCGCCGAAGCACCACGCCTCCGCGGTCTCGTGCGCCGGTCCCGCTTTCGGAAAGGTCAGCGGGTCCCGCGCGCTCGGCCATGCAGCATCGAGCGCGACGCGACCGACCACGCGATGATCCGGATGAAAGCGATAAGGGACATTCGGGTCGAAGGTCAGAAGCACGTCGGGTTTTGACGTGCGGATCTCGGCCACGAACTCCTTGCGCAGCTCGAGGCTCTCGACCAGCTCCGCATCGGGGTGGCGGAGAAACGCCACCCGCTTGACTCCCAGCACATCGCCCGCGAGCTCCTGCTCACGTTCGCGAATCTGCGCCATCTTGGCCCGCGACTTGGTGATGTCGCGCGCGCCCTTGTCCCCCGAGGTCGCGAGGGCGAAATCGACGACCACCCCGCGCCCCGTCATCATCAGCACGACGCCGGCGCAATAAAACTCGATGTCATCAGGGTGCGCGACGATGCACAGCGCGCGCTTGATCCGTTTGTCATCGGGACCAGTGAACAACCGCGCCACTAGCGCCTCGCTTCCTGCAGCAGCTCATGCGCTCGCGCCATCGCCTTCGAGGTGACACCGCCGCTCATCATCCGCGCCAGCTCTTTCGCGCGATCCTCGTCCGAGGCGAGCTCTCTCACCGAGACGACATTGCGCCCATCCTCGCCTGGAACCTTTTCGACCAGCAAGTGGTGGTCGGCGAAGGCGGCGATCTGAGCAAGGTGCGTGACGACAAGGACCTGATGCCTGGCGCCCAGCGCCTTCAGACGCAGCCCGACCTGAACCGCGGCCTCGCCGCCGATTCCCGCATCCACCTCGTCGAACACCAGCGTGGGCAGCTTGTCTGCGTCGGCCCCGACCGTCTTGATCGCCAGCATCAGCCGTGCCAGCTCGCCGCCGGAGGCGACGCGCGCCAGCGGCGCGATCGGCTCGCCCGGGTTCGCTGAAAACATCATCTCCGCCGACTCGGCGCCATTTGGCCCGATCTCCGGCCGGGGCCGCAGGTCGATCTCGAACCGCGCTCCCTCGAGCCGAAGGCCCTGCAGTTCGGCAGCCACGGCTTCCTGCATTCGCTCGGCCGCGCTAGAGCGCGCCTTGGTCAAGCGCGAAGCGGAGCCTTCGAGCTCGGCCCTGCGGGCGTCGCGTTCCTTCTGGGTCGCCGCCACCGCCGAGTCGAGATCCTGAGTCGCGCCAATCTGGCTTTCGAGCCTGGCGCGCTCGGCGATCGCGGCCTCGAGCGTCCCGCCGTACTTGCGCTTGATCGTGTCGAGCAGAGCCAGGCGTGATTCGAGCACCTCGAGCCTGGCGGGGTCCGAGTCCAGCAGCTCGGCATAGCGCCGGATCTCATCCGCGATATCGGCGACCTCGCTCTCGATGGCCGCCAGCCGCGCCGCCTGGTCGAGCAGCCGTGGGTCGAGGTCAGCCGCGGACGACAACGCCGCAGTGGCGCGGGCCAGGCCATCCTCCCGAAGCGCAGTCCCCGACTCGCGGCTCAGCTCTTCGAGGCGAGCGGCATGCCGCACCGCTGATCGCTCCGCGGTGAGCTCGGCATCCTCACCAGGCCGGAGGTCGGCGATGCGGAGCTCTTCGAGCTGCCAGCGCAGGTACTCCTCTTCGCGCTGCCCGCGCGAGCGAAGCNNAGCCGTCGAGAAGCTCGGTTTGCGTATCCGAGTCGAGGAGGGCATGGTGCTCGTGCTGCCCGTGGAGTGCGACGAGCCCACGGCCCAGCTCACGCAGCTGGCTCGGGTTCGCGGTGCGGCCGTCGATTCGCGCGGAGCTGCGTTTGCCGATCTCGCGCTGCAAGACCACCGAATCGAAAACTCCCTCGATCGTCGCCTTGTCGGCCCCATGGCGGACGAGGTCGGGGCCGCCGCGGTCGCCGAGGCTGAGCCCAAGGGCGTCGACGATCAGGGACTTTCCGCTCCCCGTCTCGCCGGTGAGGAGATTGAGCCCGGGGCCGAACCGGACGCGAGACTCTGCGACGAGGGCCAGGTCGCGGACCTTCAGCTCGCGCAGCATAACTTCGGCTCGCGTAGCGTCACTTCGGCTCGCGCAGCATCACTTCATTGGAACGAGGGGTCGCCCCCAGCCAAGCTTCTCGCCCAGGCGGCGGTAGAAGGCTTCCGGCGGGCTGAAGCGGACCACCTTCAGACGCCGTGCGTGGGAGCCGCACCGAAGCGTGTCGCCCGTCTCGACCGCGCTGCTCCGGCGGGCGCCGTCGACCCGCATCTCGGCAGGTCCTCGCACGACCGCCAGGCTGATGTCCTGGCCCGGGGGAAACACGATGGGCCGCACTGTCAGAGCGAACGGGTTCATCGGCACGACCACGAGATCGCGCAGCGTGGGCTCCAGGATGGGCCCGCCGCTTGCGAGCGCATAGGCGGTCGAGCCGGTCGCGGTGGCGACCATGACGCCATCGGCATCGATGACCCCGACCGCCTGACCGGCGACGTCGATCTCGACCCGCAGCATCCGGGCATCCCCGGCGCGGTTCACAACGACCTCGTTGAGACCAATGGCGCGGACGAGGTCCTTGCCGCGCCGTCTCAGGGTCACCTGCAGGATCGTTCGCTCCTCGATTCGGTAGGCGCCCTTGAAGAAGCGAGCGACCCCATCCTCGATCTCGCCGGCCTCGATCTCGGTCAGGAACCCGAGGCGGCCAAGGTTCACGCCAAGGATCGAAATGCCCCGCGGCGCCGCGAGCCGCGCACCTGCGAGGAAGGTCCCGTCTCCACCGAGGGTCACCATCAGGGTCGTCTCCTTGAGCTGGGCGGTGACCGCGCTTTCGGGGCCGTCGCGGTCGGCCTCCCACCAATCGACCTTGCGAGATTTGAGTGCCTTGATCGTCGCGTCTACCGCAGACCGGGCGGCGTGAGGAGCGCGAAGGATGCATACGTTGTGCGCGGACGCGTGCAACCGGCGCGCGGTCGATAGGCTCACGAGGGGACCAGGTCCAGGAAGATCTCCTGGTTGCCATCCATGCCAGGCAACTCGGATGGTGCCTGGGCTTTGACCGTGTATCCGTTGGCCTCGCACCACGCGCGGAAGCTGTTGAGCGCCGCATCGATGGTGTCCTGGTCTCTCACAATGCCGCCCCTCCCCACTTCGGAGCGGCCCACCTGGAATTGCGGCTTGAAAAGCGCTATGACCTCGGCCTCCGGCGCGGCATGGCGCATGGCCGGCAGCACCTTCTCCAAGCCGATGAAGGACACATCGATGACGATCAGGCTGACCGGTTCTGGAAACGCCTCCAGCTCCCTCGCGTTGACCCTCTCGATCACCACGACCCGCGCGTCCTGGCGCAGCCGCCAGTGGAGCAAGCCGCGCCCGACGTCGATCGCATAAACCCTGGTAGCGCCCCGACGAAGCAACACATCGGTAAAACCGCCGGTCGAAGCCCCGATGTCCGCGCATACCAAATGCGCCGGGTCGACGCCGAACGTCGTCAGCGCCGGCGCGAGCTTCAACGCGCCCCGGCTTGCGTAGGAAGGCCCCTCCTCGACCGAGATCGCGGCATCGTCGCTGACCGAACGGTCGGGGCGACGTACCGTCTCGCCGGCCACTCGAACCTTGCCGGCGATGATGAGAGCCTGCGCGCGCTCCCTCGACTCGGCAAGGCCGCTTCTAGTCACCAGGATGTCCAGCCGCGGCACAGTTAAAGGATGAGCCCGGCCGCCACGCCGAGCACCGCGCCGACGAGCACCTCCACCGGCGTGTGACCCAACAGCTCTCGAAGTTTCTGTTCCTGCACGCCTCGCATGTGAACGAGGTCCTCGACCAACCGGTTGAGAATCGCCGCTTGCCGACCGGCGGCACGCCGCAAGCCCGCCGCGTCGTACATCACCACGAACGAGAAGATAAGTGCGATCGCGAACGAAGGGGAACTGACTCCCGCATGTTTACCGACCGCCGTGGTCAAGCCCATCACGATCGCGCTGTGGCTGCTCGGCATCCCGCCGGTCACCGCGAGCACCCGGAGGTTGAGCTGGCGAGCGCGAAGGGAGTAGATGATCACCTTGGCCGTTTGGGCGATCGTCCACGCCACCAGGGGCGCGAGCAGGTACGTCATGTCTTGAGTGCGACGACGAGCTCGTCGGCGCGCGTCTTCAACGACTCCAGCCGGCGCTCTGCCTCCGACAGCAGGCCGGCGGCCAATTGATGAGCGGCAACCAGCTCGTCCAGCGGGGCTGAGCCCTCGGCCAGGAGCGAGATGTTGCTTTCGAGCCGCGCCAGCAAAGCCTCGAAGCTGAGCCCCTGCATTTCCTCCCCTGGTTCAGGGAACGGAAGTTGCTCTCCTGAGGTCATGTGACGGTTGCCGCCACCTTGCCCAGGATGCCGTTCACGAACCGCCCGGCCTCCTCGCCCGAGAAGGTCTTGGCCAGCTCGATCGACTCGTTGATGGCCGCCTTGGTCGGCACATGCCGGTCAATGGTGATCTCGTACACCGCGATTCGCAGCACTATGCGGTCGACCTTGGCCATCTGTTCGAGTTTCCAGTGCTCGGACGTCGCTGACAGGATTCCATCGAGCTTCTCGCGATTCGCGATCACGCCGCGCACGAGCTGCGTCGCGAAATGGGCGACGTCGCTGGTCGCGGCCCCTTCGGCTGCGTGATATCGCAGCACCTCGTCGGGGTCATCCTCCGAGCTCTCCAGCTGAAACAGGACCTTGAGCGCGAGCTCCCTGGCCTGGTGTCGCTTACCCAATACCCTACTGGGCGAACGCGACGCTCGAGACGAAGACGTTGACCTCCCCCACTTCCAGCCCGAGCATCCGCTCCGTCGCTTCCACGACGTTGGCCTGGACGGCGCTGGCGACCTCGGCCAGCTTGCCTTCCGAGTCGACTGTGATGAAGACCTCGAGGTGGATCGAGCGATCCGCCTCGACCTGGACGCGAACGCCTCGGTGCGCGGTCTGGCGGCGCACCCAGTCACCGAAGTGGCGGGCGGCCGTCTCGTCCATGCCGGCGACGCCCTCGACCTCGCATGCGGCCAGCGCGGCGATGCTCGCAATCACCTCGTTGGCCACTCGGACCGCCCCGTGAGTCCCGTTCGATCCCATCCCCGGCATGCTACCAGCCGACGCCCGAGATCGAGGCGCCTACGCCCGCTCCATGTACGTACCGGTGCGGGTGTCGACCCTGATCAAGTCGCCAGGCTGGATGAACAGCGGCACCTGGATTTTGGCTCCCGTTTCGAGCTTCGCCGGCTTAGTCGCCCCCGACACCGTGTCGCCCTTGAAACCGGGGTCTGTGTCCAACACCTTGAGCTCCACGTTGATCGGTAGCTCCACGGCGATGAGCTTGTCTTCGTATCGCAGCAGGTATGCGGGGCTTCCTTCTTTCAGGAACGGCAGCACGTCCTCGATCATGTCCTCATCGACCGCGACCTGGTCATAGGTCTGCGTGTCCATGAAGTAATGGTGGCTGCCGTCTCCGTACAGGTAGGTCGCTTCCTTCTTGTCGATGCGGACCGTCTTGTACTTGTCGCCGCTGCGAAAGCTCTGCTCGAAGATCGACCCGGTCAACAGGTTGCGGAGCTTTGCCTTGATGACTGCGCCTGCCCGTGCCAGCTTGATGTGTTCGACGTTGACGACGCTGAGCAGCTGGCCATCCATCTCGAACATGGTCCCGTTGCGAAAGTCGTTGGTTGAAATCACTTCTGCTCGGCGAGATAGTCCATGGCCAGGAGGTAGCCGGTGAAGCCCAGGCCCGTGATCACGCCCTTGGCGGCTCGCCCGGTGACGCTCTTGGAGCGGAACTCCTCGCGGGCATGAATGTTCGAAAGGTGAACCTCCACGCTCGGCACCCCAAGGGATTGCAGGCAGTCGAATAGCGCGAGCGAGTAGTGCGACAGGGCGCCAGGGTTGATGACGATTCCGATCGACCCGGGAGCCTCCTTCTGCAGGAAGTCGATGAGCTCCCCTTCATGATTGCTCTGGAAGACGCTGACCTCGACCCCGAGCTTGCGGGCCTTCGCACGCACGGTC
>PLYD01000003.1 GCA_003151665.1 Candidatus Dormiibacterota bacterium | reverse complement strand
TGACGCATCGATCGCTTGCGGCGTTTGACGTCGAGCTGGGCGACATCGGCTCATTTGGTCGCGGTCGCGCCGCGCGGGTGGTATGGCTCGGACTGCGAAAGGGGGCTGAGGAAGCAGCTGCGCTGGCGTCGCAGGTGGAAGAAGAGTGCTTGCGGGTCGGGCTGGCAGCCGAGCCCAGGCCATACACGGCGCACCTGACGCTGGCCCGCGCGCGACCCCGTGGAGGCGCAGGTTTGCCGGAGCTACCGGCTGTGCCCCGCGTTAGGCCGTGGCGCGCCGATCAGTTGGTTCTGTACTCGAGTCGACTGACCAGGACTGGGACTGTCTACGAAGCGCTGAGAACGTTAGAGCTCGCTTAGCCCGGCCTCTGCGCACTCGAGGTCCTGGTCCGGACGGCCCCCGCTGACCCCGACAGCGCCGACTACATTCCCGTTTTCCGCGATGAGCGCGGACCCGAGTCCCGGTATGAGTGGCACACGGACCAGCCTGTCAGCCGCGTTGAAGAAACCTGGCCGGTCCTGGGCTATCTTCGCCAGGGCTTCACCGTCGCGCCGGAACATTGCCGCGCCAACCGCCTTCGCCTCCGCCAGTTGAGGAGAGAGGGGCATAGCGCCATCCATCCGGCTGAGTGCAACGAGATGCCCGCCGTCGTCAACGACGGCGACGGTCACCTTGATGCCGAGCTGACCGGCTTTGGTCAGGGCTCTATCGATTACCGCCTGAGCGCGCTTGAGACTAACGGACATGGCTTAGGCTCTAGTTTCGCATGGACTTGCACGGCCGGGTCGCGATCGTCACCGGTGGCGGGACTGGAATCGGGCGCGCCGTCTGTCTGCGCCTGGCGAAGGCTGGGCCCAAAGCCGTGGTCGTCAACTATTCGCGCTCCGACAAGGATGCGCGGGCGACGGCAGCCAAGCTGATCGTTCTCGGCCAAGACGCGATGGCCCACAAGGCCGACGTCTCCAACGAAAGCGAGGTCAAGGCGATGATCGCTGCCGTAATCGATCGCTACGGCCGCCTCGATGTCCTGATCAACAATGCAGGCACTACGCGGTTCATCGCCCACGCAGACCTCGAGGCGCTCACCGACGACGTCTGGGACGAGATTTTCAAGGTGAACCTGAAAGGAACCTTCTACTGCTGCCGGGCTGCGGCGCCTGAGCTACGCAAGACTGGCGGCACGATCGTCAACATCGCATCCGTCGCCGGTCACCTCGCGACCGGGTCATCGATCGTCTACGCAGTCTCGAAGGCGGGCGTGCTGCAGCTCACCCGCGCACTTGCAGTTGCTCTCGCGCCCGACGTTCGCGTGAACTCGGTGTCGCCCGGCCTGGTGTCGACGCGGTGGCTGCGGCAATTTGACGCAGGCGCGGCGGATTCGCAGGAGACAGCGACCGCAGCGAGCACGCCGCTGAACGCGGTTGCAACCACGGACCACGTCGCGCAGGCGGTGATGGCGTTTGTGGAAAACGACATGATCACCGGCCAGGACGTCGTGGTCGACGGCGGAAAAAACATCCTGTACTAACGTATGAGAGAAGACCCGGATGGTCTTCTCTCATCGGCGGGCGCTACGCGCGCGCCTGCTCTTAATCCGGCTATGGAAGGGCTTGTTTTTCAAAGACTGACGCCTCGCCACGCATCGGTGACATCAAGGACAAAGTCATGGCCGGGGGGACCCCGGCCAACCCTGCGGCGCACGTCCTTGTCAAGCTATTAATCGTTGGTTGGCAGCGAACTAATTTTTTCTCTTGCACCTTGAAGTGGACGCCCTTAGTGTTGGCCGTGGCCCCGAGGGACACGTTCGAGAGAGCAGGAATTGGCCGCAAGGCCGGTACCAGCACTCAAGAGGCGATCCGTCGGGGTCATTTCTTTTCCCGGGCGTTAGGCTGATCTGAAAATGTCGGTCGCCCAACGCGCGCCCAAGCACACTTCACCGACACCCACCGCGGTCGAGGTGTCGGTAGTGATGCCCTGCCTCAACGAAGCCGAGACGCTCGCCAAATGCATCCGCCACGCGCAGAGCGCCATCGCGAAGGGAGGCTTGGCGGCTGAGGTCATCGTCGCCGATAACGGCAGCAGTGACGGCTCCCAGCAGATCGCCAAAGACCTCGGGGCAAGGGTCGTCGATGTGTCGAGGAAGGGCTATGGGAGCGCGCTCATCGGCGGCATCGATGCGGCGCAAGGCCGATTCATCGTCATGGGCGACGCCGACGACAGCTACGACTTCGAGGCGATCGGCCCTCTCATCGACAAGCTGCGGGAGGGCTACGACCTGGTGGTCGGGAACCGCTTCATGGGCGGCATCGAGCCAGGCGCCATGCCCTGGTCGCATCGCTGGATCGGCAACCCCATCCTCACATTCATCAGCCGCGTCTTCTTCCACGCGCCGGTGGGCGACACGCATTGCGGCCTGCGGGCCTTCAAAAAGGACGCATACGAAAAGATGCGCCTGCGCGCCACGGGCATGGAGTTCGCGAGCGAGATGGTGATCAAAGCCTCGCTGAAGGGGATGCGCATCACCGAAGTGGCCGTGGTCCTTCGGCCGGACGGGCGGTCGCGCCCGCCCCACCTGAGGACGTGGCGGGACGGCTGGCGCCACCTGCGTTTCATGCTGCTGTTCAGCCCACGTTGGCTTTTCCTGTACCCCGGGCTAGCGCTCTTTGCGGTGGGTGCGGCGCTGTCGGCGCTGCTACTGCCTGGGCCGCTGCACGTGGCGGGCGTACGGCTCGACATCCACACGCTTCTGGTCGCCGGCTTTCTCTCCTTGATCGGCTACCAGCTCGTGCTGTTTGCGGTCTTCACAAAGATCTTTGCCGTGCGGATGGGCTTCCACCCTCCACATCCCGTGCTCGAGGGATTGTTCAAGTACATAACGTTGGAGGTGGGCCTCCTGGCCGGCGCGCTGATGGTGCTGGCCGGAATCGTGGGCCTGGTGCTGGCTGTCGCGAGCTGGCAATCGGTCGGGTTCGGCAACCTCGACCCGTCGCTCACAATGCGCGAGGTGATCCCGGCGGTGCTGCTGTTGGCGATCGGGACCCAGACTGTTTTCGCGAGCTTCTTCATCAGCATCTTGTCGATTGACATCGACAGATGAGTTAGTAAATAGGGGACTCG
>PLYD01000139.1:3026-5818 GCA_003151665.1 Candidatus Dormiibacterota bacterium | reverse complement strand
TCGTCTTCGCCGACACCGCCACCACTGGAGCAAACGGCGCGAACTTGAAGTCCTTGAGCAGCTCTTCACGCCAGTACTGGGCGCGCCGCAACGCCGGCTCGACCAGGTCGATCTTGTTGACCACGATCACCAACCCCTTGCCCGCCTCCAGCGCATAGCCCGCGACATGCTGGTCCTGGGCCAGGACACCGGTCGATGCGTCGAGGACCAGCAGCACCACGTCTGCGCGCTCCATCGCGTTGATCCCTCGCATCAGGCTGTAGCGCTCAAGGCGGTCGCGGGCCGCGGACTTGCGCCTGATCCCCGCCGTATCCACCAGCACCACCGGGATGTTGTCGAAGATCAGCTCGGTGTCGACAGGATCGCGCGTGGTCCCAGGCACGTGGCTGACCAGCGCGCGCTCATCTCCGAGCAGCGCGTTCAACAGCGACGACTTGCCGACGTTCGGGCGCCCCATGATCGCCAGCCGGTCGGCCTTCGCGTCGCCGGGCGCCTCCTCTTCGGCCGGCGGCAACATCTCGAGCACCTCGTCGAGGAAGTCGCCGATGCCGATGCCGTGCTGCGCGGAGATGAGATGGGGCGAGTCGAAGCCCAGCTCGAGCATCTCGTGCGCAAAGCCGCGCTCGCTCGGCGAGTCCGCCTTGTTGGCCGCGACCAGCACCTTGCGACCCGAGCGGCGCAGCAGGATCGCAATCTCGCGATCGACCGCGGTGAGGCCCTGGCGCACGTCGAGCAGGAGGACGATCACGTGGGCCTGGTCGATGGCGACCTTGGTCTGCGCCTCGATCGCGGCCCGGGACTCGTCCTGCGCGTTGTCCAGGTCCAGGCCGGCGGTGTCGACGACTGTGAACTCACGCCCGCTCCACTCCGCGACGCCGTAGAGGCGGTCGCGCGTCAGCCCCGACTGAGGGTCGACGATCGCCTTCCGCCAACCAAGGATGCGGTTGAAGAGCGTCGACTTCCCGACGTTGGGACGTCCGACGATCGCGACGATTGGGCGAGCCATGATGTCAATTAGACAAGGTCCGGCGAATAGCCGGACCGAGCGTCCTCCCCACCAGTGGGGAGGGCCGGTCGCTTTTTAGCAAGCGACCGCGGGTGGGGCCGGGACCCTCAGCCACAGGATCGCACCGGCAATCGCACACACCACCGCGCCGAATCCGAGCGCGGCGACCGGGCTCACGAAGGTCCACAGGGCGCCGGCGATCACGCTGGCAGCGAGGTCGGCTGCCCCGTTGATGCCGTTGAGGAAGCCGAAGGCCGTGCCCAGCCGCCGCTCCTCCACCAGCGAGCTCGTCAGGGAGCCTTCGACCGCGCTCACCACGGGATTCTGGGCACCGACGAGGAGGGCCATCAGCGCCAGCGCAAGCCAACCGTGGCCGAAGATGCCCACCACGCAGGCGGCTGCAAAGGTGAGGTAGGCGGCCGCCAGGACAGGCGCCTTGCCCACCCGATCGGCAAGCCATCCTGCCGGGAAAGAGACGGCCGCGCCAACCGCGTTGTGCGCGAGGTAGAAACCGACTGCCGCGGATAGGGCCGCGGTCGCGCTCAACTCCGGCTGCATGAGCTGGGCCGCCCGCAAAGTGAAGAAGGCGGTGGCGAAGTTGCCGACGCCGAAGATCGCGACCGGCGCCATGAGTCGCCAGAAACCCGAGGGCATCGGCACCCTCAACGGAACCGGTTTGTTGTGCTCGCGCCGCGGATCTCGCGTGATGAGCGCAAACAGGATCACGCACAAGACCCCAGGCACCAGGGCCACCATGAAGATGGTCCGGAAGGCATGACCTGTGGACAGGAGGAGAAATGCAACGGCGGGCCCAAGTAGCGCTCCGGCTGTGTCCAATGCCTCGTGGAATCCGAATGCCTTGCCGAGATCTCTCTTCTCGACCGAGCCCGCGAGCATCGCCGAGCGGATCGGCTGTCGCAGCCCGCGGCCCATCCAGGCCAGCGATCGCGCGACGATGATCTGCGGCCAGCTCGAGACAGCGACGATGAGTCCGAGGCCGACAACGGTCGTGCCATATCCACCCACGGCCAATCTCTTTCGCCAGCCGATGCGGTCGCTGTACCAGCCGCTCCACAGCTTGACCAGCGCGGACGATCCGTCGCCGATGCCCTCGATAAGGCCGACGGCCAGGACGGGCGCACCCAGGCCCACGGTGATGAACAGCGGTAGGACCGCGAACACCATCTCGTAGTTCGCGTCGGCTGCGAGGTCGGCGATGCCGATGCCGACAACGTTGCGGTTCAGCCAACTGACGCCCGAGCGTGTCCGAGGGTTGGTGGCCGCGGTCAGACGACCTCTACGACGATCGCGACGATTGGGCGAGCCACAACGTCAATTAGACAAGGTCCGGCGAATAGCCGGACCGAGCGTCCTCCCCACCAGTGGGGAGGGCCGGTCGCTTTTTAGCAAGCGACCGCGGGTGGGGCCGGAGCCACCGCAGCAGCAATTTTGCAAGCCCGGCGCCACCCCGGTCGAGGCTCACGGCTTGGCGCTCTCCCAAGCGTGTCGATCAAAATGGGACCCCAGCAATGGCAAATGTCACCAGGGGCCACGGCCTCCTCGAAGGCTTCCTCGCTCGGCAAAGGACCGGTCAAGCCCACAAGCTGATCGGAGCCGACCGGCATCAGGGGCGCGTCCTCGACATCGGCTGCGGCTCTTATCCGCTGTTCCTTGTCAGCACCAACTTTGCTGAGAAATATGGCCTCGATCGTGTTCAAGTCAACGCTTCCGACGAAGTCCGCGCCCAGAACGTCACATTGGTCGAGCATGACCTCACCTCAGGGCA
>PLYD01000139.1:0-3014 GCA_003151665.1 Candidatus Dormiibacterota bacterium | reverse complement strand
CTGGTCGCCGAGGTTCGGCGCGTGTTGCGGCCGGGAGGTGTCTACGTGATGACGACCCCGTCTTCCTGGACCGAGGGGCTGCTGAAGCTGCTGGCGAGACTGGGCATGGTCAGCCACGAAGAATTGGACGAGCACAAGCGCCAATATCGGCTGTCCGAAATGCGTGCGATTGTCGTAAAGGCCGGATTCGGCAGCGACCAGGTGCGGTTCGGTTACTTTGAGGCTGGTATGAACATCTGGGCCACAGCCGTCAAGTAATCCGTGTTCGNNCCGCCGTCAGCCTCTGCGACAAAGGCGTTGGCATCGACCGGCTTGCCCTGGTGCACCGCAACGATCAAGTAGACGTAGCCGGCCCACGCGCGCTCAGAGTCGAAGCGCGAGGCCTGCGCCGGGTGGTCGGGATGCGTGTGGTAGTAGCCCACGATGTCGAGCCCTGCCTCGTCCACCTCGCGCTGGATGCGGATGTGGTCGTGCGGGTCGATCTCGTAACGATCCTTGGAGCGCTCGACGATGATGTTCCGAGCGCGCTTGGCCTCTGTCGCCCTCCCTTCCCCACTCGGCCCAACCAGGACCCCACAGATCTCGTTGGGATAACCCTCGGCACCGTGCGCCTGGATCGCCTCGAAGGCGGCGCGGTCGATCTTCACGGCTTGACGCCGTACAGGCCGGTCGAGATGTAGCGGTCGCCCGAGTCGGGGAACACGGTGACGATCACGCCCTTCCCAATCGTTTCGGCGAGACGCCTCGCGGCCCACAGCGCGGCGCCGCTCGAATGGCCGACCAGCAGCCCCTCGGTTCGCGCCACCGCTCGCGCCAGGTCGTACGCGGGCTCGGTGGGGCAGCCCCATATTTCGTCGGCCAGGCTCGGGTCCCAGATCTTGGGCACGATCGCGGTCGGTATGTGCTTCAAGCCCTCGAGGCCGTGGAAGGAATCCTCCGGCTGCACAGCGATCGTGCGGATCGACGGGTCGTGCTCTTTGAGGCGGCGCGACGTGCCGACAAAAGTGCCGGTGGTGCCGAGGCCGGCCACGAAATGCGTGATGCGTCCGCCTGTTTGCTGGAGGATCTCGACCGCGGTGCCCTCGTAATGGGCGCGCACGTTGGCGGGGTTCGAGTACTGATCGGGATAGAAGTAGCGGTCGGGGTGCTCGGCGACCAGCTCGCGAACTTTGATGATCGCGCCATCCGATCCTTCGAGGGGATCGCTGTAAACGATCTCGGCGCCGTAGGCCACGACCAGGGCTTTGCGCTCTACGCTCACGTTTGCCGGCATCACCAGCTTGACCTTGTACCCCTTCGCAGCGCCGACCAGCGAGTAGGCGATGCCGGTGTTGCCCGACGTGGAATCGATGATCGTCTTGTCGTGGGTGAGCGCTCCGCTCCTCTCGCCGTCCTCGATCATCGACAGGGCCGCCCGGTCCTTCACCGAACCCCCAGGGTTGAACCACTCGGCTTTGGCGTAGAGCTCGACGTTGGGAAATTCACGCTCGAACATGCGGACGCGCAGCAACGGCGTGTTGCCGATCAACCTCGTAATCTCCGCGGTCACCAAACCCTGAGTCATGTCACCCAAGGATAGGAACCGGGGCGGTCCCGCCGTTACTCCGTCAGGTCGTGAAGTGGATCGCGATGATGCCGATGAGCACGAAGACCGCGCCGATGAAGTAGCCGATCAGCGAGCGCCGGTACACCGATCCTCCCTCGGGCGCAAGGATGTTGAGGANNAGAAACCCTCCCCCGAGGACGGTGATGGTGGACGAGTGTGTCAGCACCCCGTACAGGAGCACGGCGCTGGCGACCAGCACCTCGACCAGCTGCAGCAGCGTGTAGGCCGACATCAGGCCGCGCCCAGCGCATGCGCGAAGTCGGCCACGATGTCCTCGGGCGCCTCGATGCCCACCGACACACGCACGGTCCCCGGCCCCACCCCAAGCTCAGCGCGCTCGGCGGGCGTGAGGCCGCGATGCGAGGTGATCTCGGGGTACGAGATGGTCGTCTCCACCCCACCGAGGCTGGCCGCAAACGCGACGAGCTGAAAGCGCGACATCATCGCCTGCACCGCGGCGCGCCCGCCCTCGAGGTCGAAGGCCATCATCCCGCCCGACCCGNNAGCAGCGGGTGGTGCACCTTCGCGACACCCGGCATCGATCGCATGGCGCGGGCCAGCGCGAGCGCGTTGTCGCTGTGCTTGCGCATGCGCACATCGAGCGTGCGCATGCCGCGCAGCGCCAGCCACGACTCGAAAGGACCGAGCGGAGTGCCCGTCCGCACCGACCTCGTGCGTGCCGCGGCCATCAGCGGGTTGCTGCCCACGATGACGCCCGCGAGCAGGTCGGAGTGCCCGCCGAGGTACTTGGTCACGCTGTGCATCACGACGGTGGCGCCGAGCTCCAGGGGCCGGCAGAACACCGGGCTGGCGAACGTGTTGTCGACGAGCACTGGCACGTCGCGTCGTTGCGCCATCTCGATGATCGCCTCCAGGTCCGGCACCGCGCACAGCGGATTACTGATCGTCTCCACGAGCACCAGTCCGGCGCTTTCCATGCCGCGCAGCACCGACTCGAGGTCGGCCAGGTCGACGAGGTTGGCCTCGTAGCCGGCCGGCTCCAGATCCTGGCGCAGAAGCGCGAGCGTGCCGCCGTAAAGCTCGCGACCGGCGAGGATCGTGGCCGGCTTGGGCGCCAGCGCAAGGATCGCCAGGTGCAGCGCGGCCATGCCGGACGCCGTGGCCACGCCGGCCTCGGCGCCCTCGAGCTCGGCCACGGCCGCCTCGAGCATCGTCCGGTTGCTGTTCGAGTTGCGACCGTAGTAATGCCCGGGTCGCTCGCCTCGAGCGACCGCGTCGTACTCGTCGAGGTCGGTGTAGACGTGGACGGCGGCGGGGCTCAGGTCAGGGGCGAGCGGGACCCCGCTGATTCCGGCCTTGCCGCCGCGGCCGGCATGCACCGCCCGCGACGCCTGTTTCACGGCAGGCTCGAGGCCTGCGCGTAGTACGCGCCGCCGGCCAGCTCGCG
>PLYD01000123.1 GCA_003151665.1 Candidatus Dormiibacterota bacterium | reverse complement strand
CCTGGGCCACGCGCATGGTGCGGCGTGGCGCAAAACGCAGCCGGCTCGAGGCATCCTGCTGCAGCGTCGAGGTGATGTAAGGCAGATAGGAGCTCTTGGTGCGGCGCTTCTTCTCGACGCCGATGACCTTGTAGCTCGCGCCTTCGAGCTTCCGCACGATCTCCTGGGCCTCGGCTTCGGTCCTGACCACGATCTTGGTGTCGGCCTTGGTCTCGCCTTCTCCATTCGCTTCTCCGTTGGTGTCAGCGTCGGCCGGCTCGTTGCGCAAACGGTTGAGCCGAGCAAAGAAGTGCTGGTCGGCCTTCTGCTTTGCGAGCTCGACATCGATCGTCCAGGACTCGACGGGGACGAACTTGCGGATCTCCACCTCGCGGTCGACGACCAGGCGAAGCGCTACAGACGAGACCCGGCCGGCGCCGATCCCCTTCTGCACCTTGCTCCAGAGGAACGGGCTCAGCCGGTAGCCGACCAGGCGATCGACCACGCGGCGCGCCTGCTGGGCGTTGACGAGGCGCATGTCGATCTCTCGCGGGGACTCGAGCGCCCGGCGGACGGCCTCGGCAGTGATCTCGTGGAACTCGATCCGCTTGGGGGAGCGCAGCTTGAGCACCTCCGACAGGTGCCAGGCGATCGCCTCCCCTTCCCGATCGGGGTCGGAGGCGAGGATCACCTCTCTCTCATTCTTCGAGGCTGTCCGCAGCTCGCCGATCGTCTTCTTCCGGCTCTCGACGACCTCGTAGTGGGGCTTGAAGCCGGCTTCCACGTCGACCGCGAGCTCGTTGCCGGGCAGGTCGCGGACGTGGCCCATCGAGGCAAGAACGTCGAAACGGTCACCCAAAAACCGCTTCAGAGTCCTCGCCTTGGCGGGCGACTCAACGATGATCAAACCTTCTGGCACTTCGCTCCTCTATATACCCAGCCGGCCCTGTTTCTTCCCCGGACGGCTTCTGGGCGGGCAATCCTACGCTCGTTCTTGGCCTCGACGCAATGCCCGAACATAGCCGGCCTCCTGACGGCGCACAGCGCCGTCCAGCTCCAGGGCGGTCAGCCGTCCGAGCACCTCGGACACCGGGAGCTGCAGCTTTCGGGCAATGTCGGCGGCGCTCAGGGCCAGGACGTCGGACAGGTGCGCGACTATCCCGTCACGCTCGGGCCGCAGGGCAAAACCAAGCCGTTCCGGCGGCACCAGCGGGTCGTCGAGGACCTCCCCGCCGAGGCCGACCACGGCCAGGATGTCCCGAGCGTTCTGGACCAGCCCGGCGCCGTCCCTGAGCAACCCATGTGTACCCACAGACAGCGGAGAGAAAACGCTGCCGGGCACCGCCATCACCTCTTTATGTAGGTGCAGGGCGGCTTCGGCAGTGATGAGCGCGCCCGAGCCCTCGGCCGCCTCGACCACCACGACGACGTCCACGATGGCGGCCATGGTCCAGTTGCGGGCGGGGAAGTTCTGGCGGCGCGGGATGGTGCCGTCCGGGAACTGGCTCACGAGCGCGCCGCCTCCGGCAAGGATCTCCTCGGCGAGGCGGCTGTTTGAGGCCGGGTAGACGACGTCCACGCCAGTGCCCATCACCGCAACCGTGATGCCTCCGCCGTTCAGCGCCCCGCGGTGAGCGGCCGCGTCGATGCCAAGGGCCAGGCCGCTGACCACCATCACGCCTGCGCGTGCGAGGTCGGTTGCGAGCTGCTCGGCTACCGCCTCTCCATAAGGAGAGGGGCGGCGCGAGCCGACGATCGCCACGCGCGGCCCTTCGGGGGGCGGCCAGCGGCCTCGAGCATGGAGCGCGTTGACGTCAGGCAGCGACATCATTCAGCCGGTAGCCGAGCGCTTCGAGAACGTGGCGTTCGCCAATGTGCTCGGAGGCGTCGAGGTCGGCCGAGGTGCGGGCCACCCGCCAGGCCCGATGGAAGCCTCGGGCGGTGAGGCCGCGCTGCTCGGCTCAGCGCTCGAGGGTCTGGCGCGAGGCCGCATCAAGGGCGGCCATCTGGCGCAGGCGCGCGGGTTTGAGCTGGGCGTTGAGGCAGCCCTGACGATCGAGCTGGCGGCGCCGCGCGGCGAGGACACGTTCCCTCACAGGGGCAGAGGATTCGCCTTTGGGTTCCGAGGCGAGGGCCTCGAGCGGCACGCGCCTCACGCCGACCTTGAGGTCGATCCGGTCGAGGAGCGGCCCGGACAACCTGCGCTGGTAGGCGTCAACCATGGCGGGAGTGCAGCGGCAGGCGCGGCGTCCGTCACCCGACCACCCGCAGGGACAGGGATTGGTGGCCGCCACGAGGGTGAAGCGAGCGGGATAGGTCACCGACCCGCCCGAGCGGGTGATCGAGACACGGCCGATCTCCAGGGGTTGGCGCAGTGCTTGAAGAACGTTCGCCTGAAACTCGGCAAGCTCGTCCAAAAACAACACTCCCTGATGAGCCCTCGAAATTTCGCCGGGTTGCGCTACGCCCGCGCCGCCGCCGATGAGGCCCGCCATCGAAACGCCGTGGTGCGGTGCGCGGAAGGGGCGGGACCAGTCCAGGGGCTTCGTCGCTGAGAGGTCGCCGAGCAGGCTCCTGACCTGCGCGACCTCGAGCGCCTCCGACAGTTCGAGTGGCGGTAGGATGCCGGGTAGGCATCGGGCGAGCATGGTCTTGCCGGCGCCGGGCGGTCCGCTCAATAGAAGGTGATGACCACCTGCCGCCGCGACCTCGAGGGCGCGTCGCGCCTCCTCCTGACCGTGCACCTCATTGAGGTCGTGCTCGGCGGCCTCGACCTCTGTATCCAAGACCGGATGCGTGAGGGGCTGTGGCTCGATTGATTGGATGCGCGTGAGGTGAGCGATCACGCTCGCGAGATTCGTGCACGGAATCACCTCAAGGCCCTCGACAAGCGCAGCTTCGGCTGCATCGACGGCCGGGACGAAGAGTCGCTCATAGCCCTGCTTGCGCAGCCAGGAGGCGGCAACCAACACACCGTTCACGTGACAGATGCTTCCGTCCAGTGCGAGCTCACCGAGGAAGGCAGACCGAGGGGGCGGTGTCTTGCGCATCACCGCAAGAACGGTCGCCACTGCAATTGGCAAGTCGAGCCCGCTGCCTTCTTTGCGCAGATCAGCCGGTGCCAGATTGACAGTCAGCCGTTTGCCGGGAAACTGCAGCTGGCTGCTTCGGATGGCGGAGCGCACACGCTCACGAGCCTCTTTGACGGCAGTGGTGGCCATGCCGACCAAGATGAACGCGACATCTCCGCGACCATCGTTCGCCTGCACTTCCACGCGTCGGGCTTCCAGACCGACAAGGACGCATGAGTCGACCGATGCGAGCACGGCGGGGACGCTAGACGGATCTTGGTGCTGAGGCAGCCCTGGCTGTTAAGGCGGCACCGCCGCAATCTCGCCATCAGGGGTGATGCCTAGATGCCAGCCCTCTTCATGCACCTTGCGGTGATGGCGGCGGCACAACAGCACCAGGTTTTCCATCACGTGCTTGCCGCCGTCGGCCCAATGTTGGAGATGGTGCGCATCAGTCCAATCAGGTGGCCTGTCACACCCTGGGAATCTGCAGCCCTTATCCCTGACCACCAGAGCCCTGCGCTGCGACCCGCTGATCGAGCGGCTGGTCTGTCCAGCCTGCGGCTGGTCCGACTCCGAGCCGACGAACACAGGTGTGACGGCTGCGTCACAAGCCAATCGCCGGGCGGTCTCGGCCGGAATCGGCTG
>PLYD01000091.1 GCA_003151665.1 Candidatus Dormiibacterota bacterium | reverse complement strand
CGCGGGTGAACGGGGAGCTCGCCGCGCAGCTGGGGGACCTACTCGAGCGGGCGCGGACGCCGCCGCCCTCGCGCCTGGCGGGCCGGCTTATCGAGCGCGCACTCGATGACCTCTCCCTAATCCAGAAGCGCGTCATCAGTGAGCCGGCTGACCGCGCACTGACATGCAACCCGCCTCTCTGACGGAGACGAGGATGTGCAGAAGTGGATCTGGCCCGCGGTGGCTGGACTTTTGCCGCCCCACAGCCTCCTCTAACCGTCCGGACTGAGGCCGCATCGCCTTCACCACCCCCAACCCACCAGCACAGCCCAAATTGGTAAAGGGATCAGGAGGCCGGTAGCGATTGTGAGCCAGCCCAGGTCGGCGGGCAGCGCCCGAGTGCGTAGCAAGCACAAGCCGGCGCCCCGAGATTGGACTGTCGATAACGGCCACCTTTCGCGAGCTATGCTGCGCCGAGTTGGGATGCGTGTCAGGCCAAGTGTTCGAGTTAGGAAGGCAACCGCTACCTAACGCGATTCGAAGGCGACTTAGATGTGCACCCTCTAGCCCAAAGGATCAACGGCTTCGAGGTATCAGCCAGATGTTCCTCGCGCTGGCCGTGCTGCTGGGTGCACTTGCAATTCTGTCCGATGACACCAACATCACCCTCGTAGCGTTGGTCCCTTTCGCCGCATCGGTCCTGGTTGACTTTCGGACAAGGTTTCTGGACCGCCGAGACAATCGAATCTCAACCCTCTGGGATGAGCTCCAAAGGCCCTTTCGAGGTTCGGGCCCCCACAGGTCCTCCTAAATCTTGCTTGGATCTCAGCTCTCGAGCGACCACCCGAAGGCTACCGGCTGATTCTGGACTGACGTTCCGGCGTCGCGCTACCTGCTGATCTCCCGAGCTGGATTGCCGAAGCATTGTCAGATGCAACCGCCGGGAAGGTCTATCGACGGTTGACGCCGCGGCTCCCGCTTTGTGCGCCAAACTGCTCGTCGACTTGGTACGTCTGGCGCCTGTCAAGCTCAAACGCATGTTGGACATGCAGGTAACGCCCGACAAGTCACTAAGGGCAAGCCTAGTCAAGGGGCGCGCGGCGACTCGTCACTCGCTGTCCCGGCCAACGGTCCCGAGCCGGTAAACGAACTCGACGCGGTGCTTGGTACCGGGGATGACAACCCCCGTCTCCCGCTCCATCTCGCCTTTCGCTTCGCTCAGGCTCGTCCGCGGGAGACGTCTGAGGAAATCATCAGGCGGCCGGGGCACGACCAGCTCGTCATCCGGACGTTTGTGTCGTTACCTGAGGCGCTGCGCTGGTTGGCGCCAGCCAGACGCTTCGCGACAGGACCGGCCCCGTGGGGGTAACCACGAGGCCATTCGGCGTGTCTTAGGCGTGCCGCCTGCCGCGGCCAGCGACCGCGCGGAAGATGACTAGAAGAATCATGGCGCCGACAAAGGCGACGACGATCTGAACGAGGATGTTCGTGACGGAGATGTGGGCGAGGCCCGCAAGCCAGCCACCGACAAAGGCACCGAGAATCCCGACCACGATGTCCCAGATGAGACCCATGCCCTTACCCGTCAGCACCTTGCTGGCCAGGAAGCCGGCGATCGCGCCGACGATGATCCAGACGATGATGCCTCCCAGTTGCACGGCTATACCTCCAATGCCGACTTGCGTCGGTGATTAGATCGTCGGTTTGTGGTGACGGGCTGGTCAGCNNGCATAGCCGCCGATTGCTGCACCCGCGACAAGGCCAAGAGCCAGCATCCCGAACAACGACCACTGGCCGCCCGACTGTTTGAACTCAGGCAGCGTCACGTAGTCCCCAAGCGAGGCGTCATTCCATTTCTTCGGCCATGACCTGAAATCGGTCACGAGGAAGCGGGCTTTGCACCTTTCGGCGCGGTGACGATCCTGATGAGGACAACGAGCCCCCAGCCGATCACGGCGTAGACCACGAGCGCCACGAGCGATGCGGTCTCAAACGTGTTGGTCCTCGTGCCGGTGTCGCCGAAGATCCCGGTGAAGGGAGCCACCATCGGCCCGCTCACCTGGTAGATGAAGTTGACGAAAGCCGAGTGTGCTGAGGCGCCGAACAGCTTGCCCAAGAAGCGTGCGGCGATAAAAATCTCGATCACACCGACCACGAACCAGACAACCGCAGCGGCGCGGAAGTTGTAACGGCTCTGCTCGGTCATCGAGACGTGCTCGACGGGAGCGGAAGCCGGTGCGGGAACGGGAGCGGGAACGGGTTGCTGAACTGCCATTTATTTACTCACCTCTTGGGGTGAGGATGGCCTTAAGCCCGTAACAAAGTCAGCAACTAACACCCGCCGAGCGAGGGGCTCCTCGGCTCAGGCCAGGCCTGCGTACCTCGCCTCGAGGATCAAACGGTCGGAGTACCACTTGTTCTGCTTGTCGAAGTGGCCGGTGCAGGTGATGAGCGTGAGGCGCGGCACTCCGTATGGCTCCGCCAGGCCTGGGATGGCCGACCCGGCCGAAACGCTCCGCATGGACTCGACGAGGAAGAGGCGGTGACTCCCGTCGGCAAGCACGACCACGATCCGGTCGCCCGCATGTAGATCTATGAGCTTGCCGAATATCATCGGTTGCCCGGGGTAGCCCGCATGGCCCTCGATCACCGAGTCGCCTGGGGCTCCGGGAACAGGGCTGCCTGTAAACCAGCCGGCGTTCCACGCATTGACCGGAAGGTTCAGGGCCCCGTACTGATTGACGGTGACCTTCTCCACGGCCCTGTGGACATCAAGCTGCGAGATGAGCAGCTGAACGGGCGGGGATTTTGGTACGCGCGGCTCAGGTGGCAGCGCCGCTTCCGCTACTGGCAGCGTCCCGTGGGGCTTGGCTGACAGCTGGATCAATGAAGCATTCAGCGCAGCGACATCTTCGGGCGGCCGCGCCAAGTCCACCAGGCCGTCGGTGGGAGCGCCGTCGCGCCACGTGGTCGCTGCGGTCACCACCAGCAGAACCACGAGTAGGAGCTCACCTACCAACCGGGTGGAAAGTTGGGCGCGGACGACGATGGCCGGCCGCGCCCAGATCATTGCCAGACTCTACGCGGTACGGCGGCGCCTTCGGGCGCTCACGCCCATTGCGGCTGCGCCGACACCAGCGCCGATTCCGATTACGAGAAGCCACGGGAACGACCCGAGCAGCTCAGAAGGAACCCCCAGGTTGCCCGCGCCAAAGATGTTGCCGGCTGGCGGTGCGACGTAGGCGGGGACGGCGAAGCCACATCCGCTCGGCCGGATGATGCGGTTCGTGTCCAACGTGACAGCGGCAGTTCGGGCGAGCGCCCTACCGTTGAGCGTGGCGCCGGTCTGCATCTGGATGCTGATGTTGGCCATGATGGTGCCCACGAACGTCGTCGACGTGGCGAGGGTTGCAGAGCTCGTGACCCGCCAGAAGACATCGCACGGCTGTGCGCCGCCGATAAGGCGGACTCGGGCACCGGAGAAGGTGATCAGGGTGGTCGGCGAGGCGGTGGTCCCGATCAGGAAGATGTAGACGCCTGAGCCGCTGAGCGTCAGCGTTCCCTTCAGCGTCGGCGCCGTGGTCTGGCAGTAGACGCCTGGCCCCAGAGTCAGGCCTCCCAGGTTTATGCCGGTGTAGTCCTTGGTGCACGGTTGGACCGCAGCCCCATAAGCGGCGGTCAGGTCCGTCTCGGCAGTGGTGAAGACGCTGTCGCCAATGTGCTTAGGCCCGGAGGTTCCCGGAGGGAAGCCGGTGATGCCGGCGCCCGAGGCTCCAATGGCCCCGGTGACCCAGCTGGGGCCGGTGTTCGTCATGCCCGCTCCGGACAGGACCGCGAAGTTGCCGGCGGTGTTTGAGCCGGGCATGGGGTCGGTCGCCGCCAACGCGATTGCCGGCCATATAAGGATCACAAGTGCTGCAAGGCTGACCGACAAAATCGTACGACGCATTTTTCTCACCTCATTATCGTGTGTAAAGTGGCGTAACAATATCAGCAAAATTCCCCTTCGGTCGAATACGAAGTTGAAGTCATCGTCCAGAGTACTCCGCCTGCGGTGCGATCAGTCGGCTGGCGGCGAGGCTGCCGAGAGCGTGATGCTGACGGCTGTCCCGACTCCCTGCGTGCTTTCGATCTCGATCTTGCCCCCGTGGGCCGTCACGATATCGTGAACGATGGCCAGGCCAAGGCCTGACCCGGTCGAGCTCGGCGTTTTGACGAAGCGCTCGAACACGCGAGGCAGGAGCTTGGCGGGAATCCCTTCACCGGTGTCGGTCACGCGGATCACCACCTGGTCGCCTACTGATTGCACCCCAACGCGCACCGATCCGCCGGGCGGTGTGTGGCGGATGGCATTGGAGATGACATTCGCCAGCGCGCTTCGCATGCGTGCGGGGTCGACGTCCACCATCGGGATGCCGTAGTCCAGGTCACCCGCAAGGTTCACCTCAGACGCCTCCGATTGGGCCTTGAACGAAGCCAACACGTCGTGCACCAGGGCAGTCGGATCGACAGGTTCACGGTTCAGCACCAGGCTGCCGGCGTCCGTCAGCACCAGGGTGCGGAGGTCTTCGACGAGCACCTCGAGGCTGTGGGTCGCGTCGAGGATCGGCTCGAGGTGTTCCGTATCGCCGGGGTACAGGCCGTCAGCAATACCCTCAGCCTGGCCGCGAATTATCGACAGGGGTGTCCTTAGCTCGTGCGCGACGTCGGCGAGAAAGCTTCGCCTCTGCTCGTCAGTCAGCTTGAGCCTGGCGGACATTGCGTTGAACGCACGCGCGACCGAGCGCATCTCCGGCGGCCCGTATTCCGGAACGCTCGCCGAGTAATCGCCCTTCTCGATGCGGCGCGCCGCCTGGATCAGGTTGTCCATCGGGCCTGTGATGCGCCTGATGCCACGCAGCCCGACGGCCGCGACGAGGAC
>PLYD01000260.1 GCA_003151665.1 Candidatus Dormiibacterota bacterium | reverse complement strand
TCGGCTACGACCACATCTGGATGTCGGACGACCTCTTCACCCTCAATTACAAGCGGACGTTCGAGCTCGCTCAGGCGATCGAGGCGGCACACCTGCCTCTGACATGGGAATGCTTGAGCCGCGTCACTCACGTGGACCAGGCGCTGTTCGAGCAGATGCATCGCGCCGGCTGCAAACGGATCTTCTTCGGGATCGAATCCGGCGACGAGGGCGTGCTCAAACAGATGAAGAAGGGCATCACCCCAGACCAGGCCAGGAAGGCAGTAGAGGCATGTGTCGCATCCGGTATCAAGGCAGCCGGCTTCTTCATGGTCGGCTACCTCGGCGAGACCACCGAGTCGCTGATCAAGAGCATCAACTTTTCGAGCAGCCTGCCCCTCGATTACGTGAGCTACACCATCGCCTACCCACTGCCGGGCACCGGCTTCTACGAGAGGGTGCGCGAGCGCCGGCAGCACGGCGAGTGGCACAAGGTTCGTCACAACCGGCTCCTGTTCAACACCGACTTCTCGGAGTACAAGTTGCGAACCGCAATCATGAAAGGAGCGATCCAGCACAAGCTCAACCAGTTGCACATGCGACCGGCCGCCAGAGCTTTTCAGCTCGCCACCGACCCTCTGCTACGCGTCCTCAGGTAGCGGTAGTCCTGGCCCTTCTCCTGGCGGTCGCAAGCTGCAAGGGTTCAGGTTCCGCTCCGGCCGCTTCGAGCCAGCCGTATCCGGCAACGGGCCTGGTTCTCCTGTCGCTCACCGATGGATCGAACCGCGCCTCAGCCTCCGTCGGCACGGACCCGGTCGCTGTGATCGTCTCGGCAGACGGAGCCTTCGCCTACGTCGCCGACAGCGCCCCCGGTGACGTCTACGCGGTGAGCATCCCTGGCCTCAAGGTGACGTGGAAGCAGCACGTCGGTGGGGCCCCGTTTGGCCTTCTGCTTCAATCGGGCAGCCTGTTCGTCAGCCTGTTTGACGCAGGATCCGTGGTCGAGCTCGATCCCGCCACCGGCGCCGAGATTCGAAGCGTGTCAGTCGCCCCGCGGCCGGCCGCGATGAGCGTGGACGCTGATGGACGCATTGTCGTGGCGAGCACCGCCGGCCGGGTCGACCACCTCGACGGCACGAGCCTCGCCGGCGGTGCCGGCTATGGCATCGCGGCGGTGGGCGAACAGATCTGGACCGCGGACTATAAGCGCGCCGAACTGGTTCGCTCCGACGGACGCCGCGTGGGCCTGCCGCTGCGGGTGTTTCCGTTCTGGCTTTCAGCCGGCAGCGGCAATCACCTGCTCATCGCCGCAGAGGGGGAGACCGAGGACTCGGATCCAGGTGGCGTGTTCGACCTGAACACGGCGACATTGCAATTCACGACCCTTGCCACGCCGCGCGATCCCGACCAGGTGCTGATGTCCGGCTCGCGCGTTTTCGTGCCGGCTCACGGCGACGATCATGTGCTGGTCATCGATGGCAGCACGACCACGGCGTGGGCGCAGGGCATATCCCCGGTCGGTCTCGCGGTCGACCCGATGCACAATCTGTTGGTCGTGGTGACGAACTCGCATGAGTGAGGCGTGGGCGAGCATCTTTCGAATCGTCGTAGGGCTCTTCTGGCTCTACTTCGCAAGCACAAAATGGCAGAGCGTCGAATGGACGCGCGGGCTGATCCAGTCGGCGGCGGCCGACAATCCGATCCCCGGCCTGAAGGAATTCCTGGCCAACGTGGTGGCGCCGAACTGGTTCGTCTTCTCAGTCGCCCAGACGGTTGCCGAAACCGTGGTCGCCATACTCCTGATCCTCGGCCTGGCGACGCGGTGGGCCAGCATTGGAGGTCTACTGCTGGCGGCGAACGTGGCGCTGGTCGTGGCGTTCGAGGTACCGGACCCCGGGTTCCGCTGGCTCTACTACCTGGCAGTGCTGGTCAACGCCCAGGTAATCCTCTCGGGAGCCGGACCGTTCGCGCTGGCGCGTTTCAAGTGGGTGCCCGCGTTTCTGCACTGACCAGGGGAGCGCTGTTGACGCCTCTTTACGACTTGCTGACTTGCCCGGTGTGCGGGACCTCTCCGCGACCGGGCATGGCGAGCTGTGCGGGCTGCGGCCGCCTCGTCGAAATGGCTGGGGGCGGCCTCGACCTTCTAGACGATTCTTCGAGACCGGCGGCGGACGCGTTCGCGGAGAGATATCGCGCGCTTCGGCTGAGCGAAGGCTGGGTCGACCCGACCGGCCAAGCACCGGCTGGAGGGCGGCCCGAGCTTTGGGGGCGGCTGCGATCCGCTGCCCGGGCGGCGGCGATGGTGACGCGCGAGTGGCCAGACCGGGCAGCCCGGGTGGTGGCGGACATCGGATCGGGTACCGGATGGGCACACCCCCTGTTTGATGGTTTTGGCGTGATCGCCTTCGACATCCTGCCGGCGACTCCAACGCCCAATGCGCTCACCGTCCGCGCCGACATGCGCAGGTTGCCGCTACGCGATTCGACGGTTGACGCGGCCTTCTTCAGCGCGTCGATCCACTACGTGCCGCTGGCCGAAGCTGTCGGTGAAGCCGCACGTGTGCTGAGGCACGGAGGGCTGCTGCTCGTCGTCGACAGCCCGATCTACGCGAACGAAGGCTCGCGCGCTCGGGCCTCCGGCCGGTCGGCCGCTTACTACGCCGGCGCGGGCTATCCAGAGCTCACCGCCAGCTATCACCCGGTCAGCGCCGGCGAGCTGGCAGCGCTAGCGGCGGATTCAGGGTTTGCGCTGGTCGGGCTCAAGACCGAGGGGCCAATCGGAGCGCTATGGCGCCGAATGGCCCGGCGCCCGCCCGCGAGCTTGATGGTCGGGCGGCGGATTCGCCTGTGACCACGGCGGCGATATCGCAGCGCGACCACCGGTTACGCTAGACGCCGCATGAGTCTCGATGCAGAGGGTTACGGGTTTCCGGAGCACGAGGTGTCGCTCGCGCGCCTGATGGACGACATCCGGGTGCTCTCGCCCGCCGGCGTCGAGAGGGTGGCCACGGGCTGGGACGAGCACGTCGGCACGAAAGGTCTCCAGGCGTTCCACGATGCCGAGAAGGCGGCCACTCACGCGATCGAGCAGGCAGACCGCGGCCCGGCGTGGGATCTCGTCAGAAGCTCCCTGTTCGGGCTGACAGAATCGGGGGATGCCCTCGTGTCCTGGAAAGCAGAGCACGGCGAGATCGGCCACAAGGCCGAGCGGGCGGCCCTGGCGGCGGCGCTCGGCCTGGTCGCCGGCAACCTGATCACCAAGGAGCATCGGGCGACCTTGATGCGACCGATGGCCGAAACCCTGCCCTGGCTCCTTTCGGCGTAGTTAGAAAGGCGCGCTGAGGCCCGGCTTTCTTTTCAGGCCGGGGTCGGAATCAGACCCGCCAGGTCGGCGCTCGTGTCGGCCAGGGCGGCTTCGTCGACCGGCCGGCGGCTCTCGATGAGCTTGCCGCCCAGCTCGTTGGTCTTCTTGTCGTTCATGGAAAGCACAGCGTCGACCAGGCCGTTGTTGAAGTAGAAGACCGAGAACGTGAGCCTCTCTCGGTCCCCGCGCCATACGGCACGGCTGTCGCCCGACGCGTGACCCCTGTATTCGAGGCTGACGTCGTACTGATCCGACCAGAAGTAGGGAAGCCTCGAGTAAGGCGAATCCCCGCCCACGATCGAGGCGCCGATGGCGCGGCCCTGGTTCTTCGCGACCTCCCAGTGCTCGACGCGTATCGCGCGGCCGAGCACGGGGTGCTGGTGAAACGCGATGTCGCCGGCGCAGTAAACGCCTTCAGCCGCCTTGAGCCCTTCATCGACCCGTACCCCGCCGCCCCCCATCGGCAGCCCCAGCGCTTTGGGGATCTCGAGGTTTGGCTCGATGCCGGCCGCCAGGAGGACCATGTCGACCTCCTCGCGCCGCCCGTCCGAAAGCGTGACCCCTGCCACTCGCTTGCCTTTCTGGTGCCACGTCTGGACTGTTGTGCCGGTGCGCAAGTCGACACCTTTGCCGGTGTGGATGGAGGCATACAGCTTGCCGACCTCCTGGCCGAGCGCCCGCGACAGCGGCACCGGCGCCGCCTCGACCATCAGCACGTCCTTGCCAAGCTGGCGAGCGGAGGCCGCGACCTCCGCGCCGATGAAGCCGGCGCCGATGATCAGGAGGCGAGTGCTCTCGCTGATCGCCTTGCGGAGCGCCTGGCTGTCGCGAAGGGAACGCAACGTCAGCACGTTGTCGGAGTGCGGCACCCCGGGCAGCCATCGCGGTGTGCCGCCGAGTCCCAGGACCAGGACGTCGAAGCTGACCTCGCCGCCGCCCTCGAGCGCCAGGGTGCGGCTCGAAAGTGAGCCCCCGACCACCCGCTGGTTCAGCTTGAGGTCGATTTTCTCCTTCGCGTAGTCGCCCTCGTCGTGAAGGAAGACCTTTGGCAGCTCGACCTCACCGCGAAGGAACTCTTTCGAAAGATACGGGCGGTCATAAGGCCGGTTCTGGTCGGCGCTGACAATCTGGATGTCGCCGTCGAAGCCCTTCTTGCGCAACGCAAACGCATTAGCGTCGCCGGCACCGCCTCCACCTACGATAACTACGCGTTTCGCGGCCACAGATCAAACCTCCGAAACTCGGACCCATTGCATAGAGGCAAACGGCGCCTCCCAGCACTCAGTCTAGGAGCCGCTTAGCCGCCCCGCGCTACGACTGGCTGACCCGTCACGAGGCGGCCGATCGCGGCTTACCGAAAGCTGGCGATCCCGCCGATCGCGATCAGCACGAGGGCCGACGTCCCGATGACAACGGGAGCCATAGCTCCCACTCTCTTGAGGACGGCGAGGCGGCGGCGGCGGCGAAAAAGGGTGAGCCTAGACTCGAGCGTCGTCGAGCTGAGCGAGTCAGGGCTACTTGCAAAGGTACTGATGCGTTCATGCTGCCCTGCACGTCGAAACATTCGCAGCAACAAAGCCATGGGAGCAACGGCGAGGCTAGAAGTAGAGCTCGTCCCCTATCGCGTTCTGCTTGATGTAGATGATGCCGCCGGAAGCTGCGCCCGCGATCTGTGAGAGGGCTGGTGTGATCGATGTGAACTTGATGACGACCAAGATCTGTAGTGCGCGGCCTGACCCAACCACCGGCCTCAGGCCCCAGGCGCCATAGGACGAACAGGTCCCAAGGTCCCCGTTGGAGAGGGTGCAGGCGCGAATTGCGAAGCAAGCTATCTGCGATCCGCTGAATGACGCGGCAACGCAGCCGCTCGGGTCACCACAGGTGGCCGCAGCATTCGTGCAGACGCCACGCGCCTGACCTGGCCCCACGTTGTTCCAAGCGGCGACAGTGTCAGGGATCCCGGTGTTGGGCTCGTTTCGAATCGCATCGCCGATGTCGCTGGTGTCGCTGATGATGCCCATCCGCACGCCTGCCCTGGCGGCGCCGGCGCCGTCGACCGCTTGGAAGTACGCGCGGCCGACATCCACTGTCAGCATGACGAACAGGAGCAGGACCGGAACGATGATGACGAACTCGACGAGAGCCTGCCCGCGCGAGCCGCGATGGTCCACTCTACGCATCGCGGCGTCGCGGGTCATTGAACGAGGCCGACGGAGCCGATCGACTGCGAGCCCGGCCCGGGCAGCCCTGTGTTCTTGAATGTGTACGTGGAGTAGGCGTAGTCACCGCAGCGGTCGCCGTCCAGTAGGAAGATGGTGATCGAGAGATAGCTGCCCACCGGGTTGGGGAACGTGTACAGCAACTTGGCCGTGTAGTTCGCGGATATGGCGTTGGGGATGTCCTTCTGGTGACCCCAGTTCCATTGGCCCTTGGCCTCGATCGTCGAGTTGTTGCTGTTGGGGATCGCGTAGCTCCAGTCGGTGGGGTCAGAGCCACTGATCGTGTACGACCCCGAGTTGCCCGCGCTGTGATAGGTCGGGAACTGGTCGCCCGGATTGTTGGCTGGGGGTGGCAGCGGGTCGGTCGGCAGGGGTGTGGTCGTCCAGATGCCGGCGGAGAAGAAGATCGGGCTGCCGTTGTTCACTTTCACGTACACGTCGAACGCGTCCATCATCCACTCGTCCGTGTAGTTGACGGTCAGGGTCGAGTAGCCCGAGCCGGCAGCTGTGAGCGCGACACTCTGGACGATCGACGGTTCGGACTTGCCGCTGGTCTGGATGGTGGGTGGTGAGGCAGTGCCGTACCCGCCTGTGAAGTCCATTTGACCTCCGCCACCGAAGGACGTGAATGTGTACGCAAGGACCTGGCCCTGGAGCGATGTCCCGTTGTTCCCGTTCATGGCCAGGTCGATCTCAAAACCGCCGCCGGTCGCGTTCGCGGTCTGGTAGACGATGCCGGAGATCGTGTTCGAGCCGCCGTTCACCAGGGGCGCGGCGTCGATGTGGATGAACGAGTTGTTCTCCTCGTCGATCAGGAGTGGGGTCCCGTTGACGGCGGCGAGGCCGCCGATCGCGGCACCGGCGAGCGACAGGCCCGTCACTTCATTCGTGGACACGAAGCCACCCGATGTGGCCTCCATCCTGAACACGACGCCGCTACCGGAAATGACTGTTGGATCCCCGCCTCCCCCATCGGTGCCCGCCTGGTTGCTGTTGCACACCGCCGGGATAGGGTTGACGTACGCACCGAAGCCGCCGCCGCCGTGGCCGATCCAAACGCCGGCGGTCAGGGTCGGGCAGCCGGTGGCCGTGCCGGCTGCGCAGAGGTCGAAGTCGCCGGCGAGGGTCTCCTTGCTGTGATCGATGCCGTTGGCGGTGTACGCGCCGCCTGACGCCGTGTTCACAGGCGCCTTCCCGGTGATATCGAACAGACCCGGTCCGAATTCGTACGTGCCATGGTTGATGACGATGTAGCTGTAGATTCCGGGCAGGATGGTGTAGTCAGAGGTGGGGTCCGCGCAAGCGCCTGTGACCTTGCCACCGTCAAGGACCAGCCCGCCGCAGACGGGGAGGCCGGTGAGGTCGACGACCGGATACCAAGCAGTGGGCGACTGCCAGCCAGCCTGGTTGCCGTAGATCTTGTTCAGGGTTGGCTGGACCGCGTTCGTGCACGCCGTAGTGCCCGCGCCGGCAGCGTACCCGCTGCAATACAGCTTGGTGCCACCTGGGACCGCGAAGCCCGAGGCGCCCTTCGCAGTGTTCAGCGCGCACACTCCACCGTTGTACGGGTCGCAAAAGGTCGTTTGCGACTGGAGGACCATGTCGCCGTTCGACTGGACTGTGGTGAGGTCGCGCACGGGGCTGTACACGGAACCGTCGTAGCCATCGAACTCCGAGACCGCACCGGACTGAACCCACAGGGTGGGGCAGTTGTTGGTGCCGCCGGTGCACGCCAACGCGGCGCGATTCGCGACCTTGGTTTCATCGAAGCACTGTTGGGTCGCTGTGACGCAGCCGCTCTGCGGCTGGTAGAGCGTCAGGGCGTTCGGGGGCGGCGCGTCGAAGGCCGAGGCGGGCAGGGCTGCCTGCGCGGCGGCGCCGACAGTCACGTATGCGAACGGGATCCCGACCATTGAAGTGAACAGCTGCGGGATGCGGGCAGTGATCACAACCTGGACGCAGGAGAACTTACCGGTGCCCAAGCACGATGTCGGCACGGGAGAACCGGGCAGGTTCACCGGCGGCGAGTTGATAGTCACTTTGTTGGTGAAGCCTGTGGTGGCACCGCACGCTGGGCCGCCGACGTCAAACCAGGTAGCGGTAAAAGACGTGCCGGTTGAATTGTCACAGCCATTCGAGTAGAGCGTGGTGAAGCCGTTGTTCTGGGCGAAATCGTGAGCCGCCTTCACGGTGTCCGAGTTCGGCGCAATCGGCGAGTTGATGCTGCCCAAGAGGGTCATCTGCTTGGCCGCCGCGAGGGTGGCGAAGTCCGCCGCATTCTGCGCGTTGCGCTTGGTCAGGTAGTCGCGGCTGGCGTCGATCGCCAGGCCCGCCAGGCCACACATGATCAAGAACGCGGCCGCTGCGATCGGGAGGATCTGGCCTTTCTGGCGTCGGGAGCTGCAGTACATCATTCTGTTGTAACCACTGAAACCGTCTTAACGATCACGTTGGGGGCAAATGCCGCCACGAACGGAAGGAGAGGGGTGAAGTGATACTGAATCTCCACAGCAACGTGCTTGACGGAAGGCGCGATCGCACGCTGGGTCGAGGAAGTGCAGTTGGCGTCGGCGGGAGCCGCTGTCGCCACAGCGGGCCAGATGTAGGCGTAACCGACGTTAGGCGGCGGCGTCGTTGGTTGCAGCGCGCCGCTGGGGGTGTTCGGGTCGGAATCGCCGACTATCGAGTTCGGGTCCATGCGCACGGGGAAGCCCTGGCCCACGAGCTCGACCTCCTGGATGATCTGGCAGTCGGTGTAAAGCGACCCCGACAGTGATGCGGTTCGAGCCCCATCCCTGGCGGCAGAGGAGATCGCCGTGTACGCGTACAGAAGCCGGCTGATATCAATGGCCGCGAAGATGATGAGAAAGAAGAGCGGAGAGACGAGAGCGAACTCGACTAACGCCTGACTTCGTTGAGACCGGCGCCGGGCTGCTATGCGAGCCGGCTCCGTCCGGGGCCTTGCTGGTGACACTTGGCCGGATGATATACAACCGACATTCAATTTGTTTGCGGCCATCTCTCGATCTGGCACAGGCATGGTTCCACGTGGCTTCATCAGATGGCTAAACAAGCCATGCCGTAGTTGTGATCGATGGAGATCCACGGATGGGATAATCCCGAATAGGTGGAAATCCTGCGCCGACGTGTACTCGATCTTTATTGCCGGCGGCCGATTTGCGGCTCTGGTACCTGATCTGGCAGCTCGAGCCGGCAAGGCAATCTCGTTTTGAGCTGGCACTCGGAAGCAGGCGCGGGCAGCGATGCAAGGCCTCGAAGGCGGCGTCACCCTGAAGAAGATCGCGCGCTGCTGCGGCGGCTGACGGTCTACGTCGCGATCGCGGCCGTCGGCCTCAACGCGATCCTCTTCTTGCAGTCGGCGGCGGGGTGGTTTGGGTCGGGCGACCCTGCCAGCGCGATCGTGTCGTTGATCGCGGGCATCTTTCCAGGCAGCAACCTTAGGGCGCCCGACATTGCGCCCAGCCCAGCGCCCGGCGCCACGCCGATCGCGGTTTCCGGCGGGTCATGACCGCGTACAACCCCAGCAACCCGCGGTAAGCGCCACGCCTAACCCGCTCTGGTTCGTCGACCGAAGCTCTGGCGAGGTGACGCTCGTCTTGATGACCGTGGTTTTGATATTCGGCATCGTGCGGGCAGCCCTTCCGAGCACCAATCCAGTGCTGACCGAAGGCGCGCATGTCAACATCGCGCTGCTAACTGTCGCCTTCGCCGGCCTTCACATCCTGGCCGCGCTGCTCGATCCATTCGCCCACCTCGGCCCAATCGATTCGCTGGTGCCGTTCGTGTCCGCCTATCGCGGGACGTGGCTCGGGTTGGGGGTCATCTCCGGGTACCTCTACATCGCCGCGGTGCTTTTGAGCTGGCCGGCGAGAAGGCTGAGCCGGCCGGTCTGGCTCTGGCTGCATCGCGCGAACTATGCGGCGTGGCTGCTGGCCCTGGTTCACTCGCTCGGCACGGGATCCGACGCACGCAACCGGGTGTTCTTTCTGCTGAATGTGGCGGCGGTTGCCATCGCGCTGGCCGTCTTCCTTGGCGTTCGGGTGGCCGAAGCGTGGAACCGGCTTCCACCGCTGTGGGCGGCGGTGGCCGTGGTGGCGGTGGCCACGGTGCTGGTGCTTTCCATCTGGGCGAGCCACGGCCCCCTTCAGGAAGGCTGGGCAAGGTCGGCCGGCACGCCGCCCAACTTGCTCCGATCGCCCTAGGCAGCGCCGTCACTCCTTATATGTGTGGGCTTACCGCTTAGCCGCCGGCGAGGAGCAGTGGGCTCGCCATACATCGTGGTCCTCGCCGGCTCTATCGGTCAGCCAAAACCGAGTTCAGCGAGGCAAGGGTTCTCAGCTCCGAAAGGTAGGGCACCGATCGGTCTCGGGTGATCAGGTTGAGCACAACCTGGTCCGCGCCAGCGCTCAATAGGGCATTTATGCGCTCGTGAACCGTCGCTGTTTCGCCCCAGGCCACGACCGCATCGAAGAGATCGTCTGACCCCGGCGGCTCGAGCTCGTCGGGCTTCCAGCCCAGCCGGAGCAGGTTGTTTCGATAGTTATCAAGTCGCAGGTAGAGGTTCGTATGCACATCCCCGATGGTTCGCGCCTCCGCGCGGTCAGACGCCAGCACGACCGGAAGATCGGCCGCCAGGAACGGCTCTGGTCCAAGCTGCTCGCGAACCAGCCGGATGTGCTCGGCTGTCGTGAAATAGGGATAGGCGCCGGCGGTGCGCTCAGCCGCCAGCGCGACCATTCGCGGACCGAGAGCAGCGAGAACAACCGGAGGAAGTTGCGCTTCGGGACCGCGCCAGGGGGCTTGCGCCATCTGATCCAGGTAACCCCGCATAGCAGAGACCGGCCGGGCGTAGTCGTGCCCACGGGCGGCGACCGCGGGGGCGTGACTGACGCCCAAACCAAGGATGAATCGATTGGGCCACGCCTCGGCTAAAGCGCGGCCGCCGGCCCCCATCGCCNNATGCCGCTGGCGATCACCAACTTCGAGGTCGCACTCAGGAAGATCGAGGCTTGCGCGAAAGCTTCCCGCGCAACCGCCTCGCCGTACCACAGCGTGCCATAGCCCAGCTCCTGGATTTCGGCCGCAACCTGTCTCTGGATGGTGGATGGCTGGGCAGCGAGGGCACCGGAGAAAATGCCCAATCGGCCTGGCTTGATGTTGCCCAGCCGGGTCAAGCTCACGTCCTTGAGGTTACCGACTTTCGGTCAGCTCACTTAGGGCAGTGTGCTCGTCTCGCTCAATTTTGTGATCAAGGTGGAATTCACTGTGAGACTCCTTGCGACGCACCGTCCGCGGCGGCTAGAAGTCACAACCTCAGCGCTCGAGCTCCCCGCCCTGCTTCCGAGCTGACCAGGTCTCGGGCTCACCAATTTCCATGATCGCAACCAACTAATAATCGGCCGCGAATCGGCCGATCGTGAATCCCCACGCTGGTGGACGACGTCGGCCTGAAGTGACGATCCGCCGGCCAGTTTTCTCAAGGTCTCTTGAGGAGAGGCTTTAGGCCAGCTGTTGGGTTGCCGCCGGCGAGCGCACGCGCGCTGGCGTCTGTGGCTGTCATCTTGGCTGTCATCGCCACTAAAGGTGGCGGGGATGGATGGGAATCAAACCCACCCAGGACGTCTCAGCAGCGCCCCGCAAACGGTTTTGAAGACCGCGGGACTGCCATCCACAGACGTGCAGCATGGTCCGCACACGTTCAGTCATACGCAGCGTCAATCCATGATCGTTCGTGAGCGTCCGCAGGCGTTCGCCGGCTTGGCTGTCATCTTGGCTGTCGTAGATCGGATGGACCACTCGGCAAACAGTAAACAGTCGATCACACCGGGTCACGGCAGTCGAGTCGGAGCCCCGCCTCGTAGTTTCACTCGCCCTCAGAGTGCAGCTGTCGAGCTGACATACCAGTATCACTTCCTCCGCGACATTGGCCTCGTCTTTGTCGACCTCAATGACCCGGCGCTGAACGGATCTCCCGGCCAGGCCATCAACAATGCCTCGTCGCGGCCGCGAGGTCAGTGTCAAAGTTTTTGAGCTCGGCGGCGAACGCGCCGTCCACGTTCGGCGTTCACAGAATATGTGAAGGACCTCGATTCGCTGGTGGCCGACTATGGCGATTTCGCCACTGCCTTCCCGCAGCTGCGACTCACCCTTAGCAGCATTCGTGGGGACGTGACGGCGACCCATGTCTCGCCCTAGCGACATTCGATGTCGATACGGGGTAAGGCGAGTGGTGAACTCCCGGAAATTCCGGCTTTCCGCGGCACCGACCCGACCAGCAGATCCCATGAGGCGCCCTCGAAGGCCTCGTAGGTGTTGCTGGTGAGGACGATGTCGCTGCGCAGCGGGAAGGCGCAGTCGTCGAG
>PLYD01000221.1 GCA_003151665.1 Candidatus Dormiibacterota bacterium | reverse complement strand
TGGAAAGGCCATTGCTGGCCTCGCCGTAGGGCGGAACATGCGATGGTTTGGTGACGATTCGTTCGCTCGGAGCGCTCAGATCGAATCCATCGGTAGGAGTTCGTGCACCATGAGTACCTCAATTGTTGCCGAAGGTCTGGACGTCGATGAACACGGACATGTGCTGGTGAAGCTCAACGACACGCCACCAGATCAATGGATGGAGGCGTTTCGGGACTACTGGGGAAGGCCCGAGACGATTGGTGGCACGTCAGTCCTTGAGTTCACCGTCAAGAAAGAAGCCTTTTCGCATTTCTCCGAGAAGACCATCGTTTTTCGCGGCGTGGACGTAGATGGTTTTGTAGCGCACTGCAAGGCTTTCACCCAGGATGCGCTGAAGTACGCGAACGAAGAGACGCAGCGCTTCGAGGCTGAGCGCGATGCGCGCATTCGCGCTCAGGCTGCGTCGGCCGGGCGCGATCAGAAACACATCGAAGCCGAGAGGTCCAAGGCACACAAGGTAAGGTTCGAATAGCGCGAGTCAGCCCTAACGCGGAATCCGCACTTTTGGCGCCAACCGTGCCTTTTGTCGCCGGCCGCCAGGCCACGCGCGGCGCCGGCCGGGTGAAGGCTAGGCCGATTCCCCCACCAGGCGTGCTGGGCTTTCGCCCTCTTCGCCCAGCTCGAACTCGGGCTCCAGCGCCTCGCGAATCGACCGCTCGGAGATCAAGCAACGCTTGATCTCGGGCCGTGAGGGGATCTCGAACATCGAGTTCAGCAATGCCTCCTCGATGATCGACTTCAGAGCTCGCGCACCGGTGCCTCGATGCAGAGCAAGCTCTGCGATCGCATCGAGCGATCCCGTCTGAAACACCAGCTCAACGTTGTCCAGCGAGAAGAACTTCTGGTACTGCTTGACGAGCGCGTTCTTCGGTTCCGTGAGGATTCGCACGATGTCCTGCTGATCCAGGTGGTGGAGCGTGACGATGATCGGCAAGCGCCCGATGAACTCGGGGATGAACCCGTATTTCAGCAGGTCCTGCGGCTGCATGAGCTTGAGCGTCTCGGACGCCGCCTTGCGCTCGATCTTGGTGTGCGGCGCCCCGAATCCGATCGCCCTGCGTCCGATACGCTGCTCGACCACTTTTTCCAACCCATCGAACGCGCCACCACAAATGAAAAGGATGTTGGTCGTGTTGATCTGGATGAAGTCCTGGTGCGGGTGCTTGCGTCCACCCTGTGGCGGCACGTTGGCGACGGTACCTTCGAGGATCTTGAGCAGCGCCTGCTGTACACCCTCGCCGCTTACATCACGAGTGATCGAAGGGTTGTCCGACTTGCGCGCGATCTTATCGATCTCGTCGATGTAGATGATCCCGCGCTCAGCGCGGCTGATATCGAAGTCTGCCGCCTGGATCAGGCGGAGAAGGATGTTCTCCACGTCCTCCCCGACGTATCCCGCCTCAGTCAGGCTCGTGGCGTCGGCGATGGCAAAGGGCACGTCCAGGATCTTGGCGAGCGTCTGCGCGAGGTACGTCTTGCCGCATCCCGTCGGCCCCACGAGCAGCACGTTCGACTTCGTCAGCTCGACATCGCCGACCGACTTCGACGCCGAAATGCGCTTGTAGTGGTTGTAGACCTGGACCGAAAGCACCTTCTTGGCGCGGTCCTGCCCGATCACGTACTGGTCAAGCGCCGCGCTGATGGTCTTGGGGTTGGGGATGAACCCGGTCTTCTGCTTCTTGGTGCCCGCGGAGCGGTTGTCGTCCTCGAGAACCTCCTGGCAGAGATCGATGCACTGGTCGCAGATGAAAACGCCCGGGCCGGCCACCAGCTTGCGCACCTGGTCCTGCCCCTTGCCGCAGAACGAGCAGCGCGTGTAGCGGCGTCGATCCTCTCTTTCGTTCATTGATCCCTCTTCGCGGTCTCTGCTCGGCCCGTGTCCATCAAGACGAGGCCGGTGCCGGGGGATTATGGCCCCACAGCATCTCGTTCGCAACGCTTATGCACTCGCTGCAGATGAAAACGCCCGACCCTGCAACGAGCCTCACACCTAGCTCACCCTGCCCCTTTCCGCAAAACGAGCACTTTGGCTTGTGCCTCTTTACCTCGCCGCTCTTCCCCCTTCGTCGGAAGATCATGGCTAAGAGGCTGCCACCTTTTCCTTTTCTTTCTCTTTCTCTTTCTCTTTCTCTTTCGCGCTGGCGGCTTCGCGCGCCACGTCAAGCGGCTTGATCGGAGTGAGGATGATGTCGTCGATCAACCCGTACTCCTTGGCCGCGTCGGAGGTCAGGAAGTAGTCCCGCTCCGTATCGAGCGTCACCTTCTCGATCTTCTGCCCCGTGTGCCGCGCCAGGATTTGGTTGAGCTGCTCGCGGGTGCGCAGGATCTCCTTGGCGTGGATCTGGATATCGGTCGCCTGTCCCTGCATCCCGCCCCACGGCTGGTGGATGAGGATGTTGGCGTGAGGCAGCGCATAGCGCATGCCGTGCGCTCCGCCCGCCAACAGAACTGCGGCCATCGAGTAGGCCATCCCGATGCAGATCGTCGAGACCGCCGGCCGGATGTACTGCATGGTGTCGTAGATCGCGAGCCCCGCGGTCACCTGGCCGCCCGGGCTGTTGATGTAGAGCGAGATCTCCTTGTCGGGGTCCTCGGACTGCAGGAACAGAAGCTGCGCCACCACCAGGTTGGCGATCTGATCGTCGATGGGCGTACCGATGAAGACGATGCGGTCCTTCAGCAGTCGGGAGTAAATGTCGAAGGCGCGCTCGCCGCGCCCCGTGTTCTCGACCACCATCGGCACCAGGTAGCTCTCGGGGCGCTGTATCCGGTTCATATCGTGCACAACGTCATTCTAGACACGCCCCACCCCGGTTCCGTCAAGTCGAGCGGGGGGCGCCTCAGTCAGGGGTCGGGGCTTCCGCGGCCAGGCGATCCAGCACGCGCCGCCGCCGTAGCCGTGAGGCGAAGTACCGCCTCGCGCTCTCGCTTCGCTTCAGCTCCTCGACCTGGCCCTTCAGCTCGTCGTCCTCGCCCGCCTGCTCTTCGAGGAAGCGCACGACGTCCGCGTCCGAAGGCTCGAGGTCCTGGCGCTTCGCGTACTCACCCAGCACGAGGTCTACCTTCAGCCGCTGCTCGGCGGCCGGCCGCTCTTCCTCGACCCACTGGTTGATGTTCTTGCCCATGTACTCGAAGTACCGCTCGAGCTTCAAGCCCTGGCGGCTCAGCGTGCGCTCCATCGATTCGAGCTGGCTGGTCAGCTCACGATCGACAAGCGCCACAGGCACGTCCACGCTCGACGACTCGACGAGGCCCTTCACGAGCGCCGACTCGCGGTCGAGCTTTGCCATCTCCTTGGCCGACGCCTCGAGCGCGGCTCGCGTCGAGCTCCGGAACGACTCGACGTTTTCGTGCTCGCCGTTGCTGAGCTGCTTGGCCATCTCGTCGTCGAGCGGAGGCAGCACCTTCTCCTTGACGCCCTGGATGGTGACCTTGATGGTCGCCTCTTTGCCGGCGAGCATCGGCTCGTTGTAGTCGTCGGGGAATTTCACCATCGCCGATCGTGTCTCGCCGACCTTGGCTCCAGGAATCGCCGCCAGCAGCTCAGGGACCAGCACGCCTTCTTTCAGCTCTGCCTCCATCGCCTTTCGCGTCTCCGATTCGACGACGTTGCCGTCGACGTCAACCTCGACGTCGATCACGACCACATCGCCAAGCCGGGCCTCGCGCTCCACCGGCGTTATCTCGGCCAGCGGTTGGCGAACGTCCTCCAGGCGGCGCTCGACCATCTCGTCGGTGACCTCGATCGGCTCGATCGGCTCCTCGAGCTTCGGCACCTCGCCGAGCTTCACTTCCGGCATCACGCTCACCGTCGCCTTCAGCCGCGCAGGCCGTCCTCGCTCCAGCTCAAGCACCTCGACGTCGGGGCTTTCGATGGGATCGATCGAGTGCTCCTGGAGCACCTGGCGAACGACCTCGGGCACCATCAGCTCGACCACCTCTTCCCGGACGGCTGCCGGACCAATCCGCGCTTCCACCAGCGATCGCGGCGCGCGTCCAGGACGGAAGCCTTCGATCCTCGCTTTGGCGGTCAACCGGTTCAGAACCCTGTCATAAGTGGCGTCGACGGTCTCCGCCGGTACCTCGATCGTCATACCAACCTGGCTCTTGGGCAGCTGCTCTGTCACGACGGAGAGAGGGTTGGCGGCCATCTAACGAAGTCTACTGGCGATCAATCAAGCCAGACCGATTGGCCCCGACGCGGGCCGGCGGTTAGGGCCGGTGGCGGCTCAGCAAAAAGGCGGATTAGGAGGTGTTCAGGGCGACGGCGAGGGCGAGGGCGAGGGCGAGGGCGAGGGCGTCGGCGAAGGCGGCGGGCTCGCCAGTATTGGACCAGTGCCAGGGTCGGGCGGCACGACGAAGGGAACCGGCTTTGGGGTTGGCTTCGGCCCGGCGTCGCCAGGAAGCTTGGCGATGCTGCGCGCGTCGGTCAGGAACCAGCTATTGTCGGCGCCCTTAACGACATCCGCGGGCGGTGTGAACCAGTCGGTGCCCGAAACCCCGGCCAGCGCGCCTTCCACGAATGAGTGGAAACCAGGTGTCACAACATAGACACCGTCCAGGCCGAACCTCATCGTATGAGCACTGCTGAGAATGTCGCCCACCCACATCGCGACAGCGAGATGCGGAGTGAAGCCGACAGTCGCCACGTCCTTGAAGGCGTCGGAAGTCCCGGTCTTCGCGGCGACTATGTGGTTGGTGAAGTGGACGGGGTTGTTGACGCCGAAGATCATCGAGCGGTTGTTGTTGTCCGACATGATCGAGGCCATGATGAAGGCGACTCCCGGGTCGATCGCCTGGCGAGCGCGCTGATCCGGGCGTGTCGTATACAGGACGTTGCCGTGAGAATCGGTCACCTGGAGAATCGCCTCTGGGGAGTGGTAGACGCCCAGATCGGCGAACGTGGCCATGCCGCCGACGTGCTCCAACAGAGTGATCGGGTATCCGCCCAGCGTGAGGCTGGGGCCGTAGACGTTGGTAGGAGCATTTGTCTGGTAGGCGCCGGTGCTGTTGGGACCTGAGTAGCGCGGCAACACGCCCATGCTGCGCATGTAGGTCAGTACCGCGGGAACTCCGATCGAGAGCTCGACTTTGACTGCGGCGATGTTGAGCGAGTTGCCCAGCGCCCTCTTGAGCGGCAGCACTCCGTGGCTCCTGCCGTCGTAATTGTAGAACTTAGTAGTGCTGTAGGCGTCCTTGTAGATGAAAGGGCTTGGACCGTCATAGACAGGTGTTTCAACTGTCGCCGCGCGGGCGTTGATGACCGACGCATAGTTGTAGGGCTTCATCGACGAGCCCATGTTGCGCGGCGTGGTGGTCCAGTTGTACTGACCGCCGAACGCGTTGTAGTTGGGCGAGCCGACCATGACCAGGATCTCGCCCGTCTTCGGGTCCTCGGCTACGAGTCCTGCCGAAAGCTTGCCGCCCGGGTCGGCGTTGCCGCCCGGCATATATTGGGTGTAAGCAGCTGAATTGGGGGGCGCGGGCGACGTGCCGGCATCGTAAGCCAGGGTCTGCGTCACGGCCTTCTCGCCGAGCTGCTGCATTTTGTAATCGAGAGTCGTCTTGACGTAGAGCTGCTGAACTCCGGGTTGGAACCCGAGCTGTCGCAGCTCCTGCAGTACGTAGTCCACGAAGTGAGGCGCCTTGAAGCTGTTGATCGGAGCGTAATAGACCAGCTTCTCGGCCAGCGCCGTGTCCATATTCGCCTGCGTGATGGAGCCGTTGCGGACCATCGCATTCAGCACCTCGGTCTGCCGCAGCTTGGCGGCGTCGGGGTGCAGCACCGGGTTCCACTCGGTCGGGGCCTGGGGCAGGCCGGCGAGCACGGCCGACTGGGCCAGGTCCAGCTGTGACGCATGGATGTGGAAGTAGCCTTCAGCGGCTGCTTCGACGCCGTAGGACTGCGAGCCGTAGAAGCTCTTGTTGAGGTAGAGCTCCATGATCTGGTCTTTCGTGTACGACTGGCTCAGCTCGTAGGCGAGCGCGAGCTCCTTCAGCTTTCGCGACACCGATTGATCGGGGGTCAGGAACTGCTGCTTGGCCAGCTGCTGCGTGATGGTGCTGGCGCCGCTGACGATGTGTCCCGCCTTCAGGTTGTCGTATGCGGCCCTGACAATGGCCGTGACGTCGAATCCTTGGTTGCTGTAGAAACCCTTGTCCTCGATGGCGACAGTCGCCTTGATGACGTTGGGGCTGATGTCCTTGAGCCTGACCGCAAGGCGGTGGTTGCCCTGGTCGCCGACGTCGGCGAGGATGACTCCTCTCTTGTCGGTGATCACCGTGTCCCCGGAGAAGACCGCGCTGTCGAGGCCCTGGATCGAGGGCAGGCTGTCAAAGAAGGACTGCGCATACGCGTCGGCTGCGAGGCCGACGACCAGCACCAGAGCGAGCAGGACGCCCACCCCGCGCAGGATTGCGTTGCGTCGCAGCCTCTGGCCGATCGGGGACCAATTCGCGTGGATCCTGGCCCGTGGCCTGTGGCCGCCCTTGGTTTTGATAGTTTCGGGAATGTCTCTAGACATGGTTAGGGAGCTCGTAGATTCTACGTTGGCCACTCACACCAACGGCGCTGGCCGCCAGTGGGTTACGCAGGAAGTTCATCTGGCCGAGGCCGAGCGTACACCTCCTCCGAGGGAGACAGGCGCTCCTGGCGGGTGCCTGGGAAGTGGACTCTCACTCCTGGACGCCCCGGGCTCCCGAGCTCCCAGCCCGCCCCGTACAAGCGGGCGACCTCCGCGAAATCCTTCGCCTGGATGATCTGAACCCCATCTGTAAGGGATAGCGCCTGCTTCGCCCCAGGGAAGCCGAGGCGCACCTCGCCGCCAGTCTTGAGGTTGTAGACATAGTCGTCGAGCGATCCCGCATCCACCGCGGCCACCAGCTCCGCGATCGTGGGGAAGCGGCCTTCCTTCATCGCCGTTTTGACATCGGCTCGCGAGACGCGGTGTGCCTGGCGCTCGCGCCGCCGCACCTCGGTCAGCAGCACGTCACGTTCTGCGCGGAGAGCGGCCAGTTCTTTCTCCGCCGGCCTCATCCGCTCCCGCACCTCGGCCACGCGACGGTCCAGGTCGGCGGCGTCGAGCGCGTTTAGCTCGTCGGACACGCGTCCAAGTTATACGGCCGGCGCGTAGGGGGGCGGCCGTGGCCCGACCCCCTAGCGCTCGTGAGCAGCACGCCGGTTCCGAAAACCTGCGAATAGAGCGATGTCGTAGATGATCTTCAAACCCCCGCCGGCGAAAAATGGAAGGCCGAAACTTGCTGCTCCGATCGCGAGGCCGGCGAGCACTGGACCGAACGATTGGGCGACGCCGCGCACTGCTCCAGTCATCGCGACGGCACCGGCGCGTTCCTCGGGAGGGACTATCGACACCACATATGCCTGCCTCACCGGCACATCCATTTGCGAAAGCGCAAATCGAGCCAGCAAGAGGCCGGCGGCCCACGTCAAGCTCGGGCTGAACGGGACTAGTAGTAAAAGAACGTTGGATGGCAAGTGTGTGAAGACCATCGTGTTGACCAGGCCGAATCGATTGCCGAGTCGACCCGACACCTCGTACGAGAGCGCCTGCAAAATCGCGACGGTCGCAAAAAGCGGCCCAAGAACCTGCACGTCGGCTGCGAAACGAACGTGCAGCCAATAAGCGATCACCGCGTTGGCGACGAAGCCACCGCCGAGGGAGTCGAGCGCGAAGAGCGCCGCCAACCCCGCCAGGGGGCGCAGCTTTCCGAAGGCGACCGGTCGCCCTGGCGCCTCGACACGCGCGCTCATCAAGAGGGGAAGGACTGCGGTTACGACGCCGAGCGCCGCGTAGAGGAGGAAGAAGGCACGGCCTGAAGCGTCTCCGGTCGCCAGCGTCGCCGCCAGTCCGCCCGCGGCGTTGAACAACCCGGCGATGAGCGAGTAGCGGCCGAACGCAACGGTGCGCGTCGAGGCGGGGACCGCCTCGGCAAGCACGGCCTGCTCGACCGACGCGAAAGGGCCGAGGTCGACACTGGCGGCACCAAGCATGCCGGTCAGCCCTGACGCGACAAGCAATCCGGGTGGTCCTGCCAGCGCCAGGTCCAGGCCTGTGAGCACCATCAGCAGGCCTGCGATCGACAGTGCGCGGCGCCGGCCGAAACGCGCGGCCAGTTTGGCCGAGGCCAGACCCGATAGCGAAGCGGCGGCCAATCCCAACCCGAGCGTGAGGCCGATTAGACCCGGAGAAAGTCCGCGACGTTCCAAGTAGACGCCGATGAGAACCGCCGAGAACCCAAAACCGAAAGCGCGGAGACCGCGGGCGCCGAGAAGCAGCGCCCTGTCCGCGCCGGGAGCCAGGGCCGGCGTCAGGGTCGGCGACGCCGTCGGAGGGCCGCCACGCCAACCAGCAGTGCAACCACGATCGCTATCCCGATTGCAAGTATTGAGCCGCTGCCAGAACGGCTAACAGGCGCCGCATCTGGCGGAGAGTATCGCGCCATGTGGCGCCGGCGACTATTTAAACTTCCGTGTTGAAAAACTCGTAGGATGATCTCGTGGATTCCAGGCGCGAGAGCATCCTCGCCTTCTTGAAGACCCGAGGCCAGGCGACCCTCGGCGAGGTCGCCGCTCACCTCGAGGTGTCCAAGCAGGGCGCGCTGCGCCACCTGGAAGCCCTGGAGACCGACGGACTGGCCAACACGGGGCACGCCCAGCCGCGCGGGCGTGGCCGTCCCGAGAACCTCTACGAGCTGACCCCTGCGGCCGATGGCCACTTTCCCGACGGCCATCGCGAGCTTGCTGGCGACCTCGTCCAGTTCCTCTCAGAGGAGCAGCTAAAGCGCTTTTTCGAGCGGCGCGCGGAGAGGCTCGAGGCCGAGTATGCCCCCCGTTTGGCGGGGCTAGACTTTGAAGGGCGCGTCCGCGAGCTGGCGAAGCTGGCCACCGAGCACGGTCACATGGCCGAGGTGGTGGAGCTTCCGGAGGGTGGGCTCGCGATCCGCCACTGCAACTGCCCGATCCAGGACGTCGCCGCCCGCACCGGGCTGCCCTGTCAAAACGAGCAACAGATGTATCAGCGCCTCCTAGGCGCCTCAGTGACCCGGTCGACATGGATGGCAGAGGCCGCGCCCGACTGCACATATGACGTGAAGGAGAAATAAGAGAGTTGGCTGATTTCGAGATCCGAGACCTGCGCGCCAGCGTCGACGGCAAGGAGATCCTCAAGGGCGTCACGCTCGCCATCAACAAGGGCGAGGTGCATGCGGTGATGGGCCCCAACGGCTCGGGCAAGTCGACTCTTTCCCACACGCTGATGGGACACCCCGGCTACACAGTCGATGGCGGCACNNCCGGGCATCTCGATGACCAACTTCCTGCGCACCGCGCTGAACGCCAAGCGCGGTTATGACGGTAAGGACAAATCCAAGATGATCTCTCCCAAGGAGTTCCGCTCGATGCTCAAGGGCGAGCTCGAGGTGCTGCACATGGACGACTCGTTCCTGCCTCGCTACATCAACGACGGCTTTTCCGGCGGCGAGAAGAAGCGCGCCGAGATCCTGCAGATGGCGATGTTGAAGCCGGAGATCGCGATCCTCGACGAGACCGACTCAGGCCTCGACATCGACTCGATCAAGTTCGTCGCCGAGGCGGTGAACCGCATGCGCGGACCGGAGCTCGGCGTGCTGATAATCACCCACTACACGCGCATCCTGGAGTTCATCAAGCCCGACTTCGTGCATGTGCTCGTCGACGGGAAGTTCGTGCTGTCGGGCGGTCCCGAGATCGCCAATAGGCTGGAGAAAACCGGTTATTCGGAATGGGCAGACGCTGACGAGCCGGCAGTGCTGAAGCCCGAGGAGATTGCCTGATGGCGACAGTACCCAAGCAAATCGAGATCGGTTCCGATTACAAGGAGAAGTACGGCTTCTCCGTCCCCGAGGACTACGTCTTCAAAGCCAAGCGCGGCCTGAACCCCGAGATCGTCAAGGAGATCTCGTGGATGAAGAAGGAGCCCGAGTGGATGTTGAAGATGCGGCTCCGCTCGCTCGAGATCTTCCGCAAGAAGCCAATGCCCACCTGGGGCGCGGACCTCAGCGTGATCGACTTCGAAAACATCTTTTATTACCTCAAGGCGTCCGACAAGCAGTCGACCTCGTGGGAGGACCTGCCGCCCGACATCAAGAAGACGTACGACAGGCTGGGCGTGCCCGAAGCGGAGAGGAAGTTCCTCGCGGGCGTGTCGGCGCAGTACGAGTCGGAGGTCGTCTACCACTCACTCCACGAGGAGCTGTCGAAGAAGGGCGTCATCTTCACCGACACCGACTCGGCGCTGCGCGATCANNACATTCCGCTGCAGGCGTACTTCCGCATCAACGCGGAGAACATGGGCCAGTTCGAGCGGACTCTGATCATCTGCGACGAGGGCTCGTTCGTGCACTACATCGAGGGCTGCACGGCCCCCATCTACACGACCGACTCGCTGCACTCGGCGGTGGTCGAGATCATCGTCAAGAAGAACGCGCGGTGCCGCTACACCACGATTCAGAACTGGTCGACCAACGTCTACAACCTGGTCACCAAGCGCGCCCTCGCGTATGCCGACGCCACCATGGAGTGGGTCGACGGCAACCTCGGATCGCAGATCACCATGAAGTACCCCAGCGTCTACCTGATGGAGCCCGGCGCCAAGGGCGATGTGCTTTCGGTGGCGTTTGCCGGCAAGGGCCAGCACCAGGACGCCGGCGGCAAGATGATCCACGTCGCCCCGAACACGACATCGACGATCACGTCGAAGTCGATCTCCAAGGGCGGCGGCCGGACTTCATACCGCGGCCATATCAAGATGTACCCCGACGCGAAGAACTCGAAGTCGTTCGTGAAGTGCGACGCGCTTCTTCTCGATGACCAGTCGCGCTCCGATACGTATCCCTACAACGACGTCGACGCGGAGAACGTGACCCTCGGCCACGAGGCGACCGTGAGCAAGGTTTCCGACGAGCAGCTCTTCTACTTGATGAGCCGCGGCATTACTCGCAACGAGGCCGAGACGATGATCGTCAACGGCTTCATCGAACCCTTCACCAAGGAGCTTCCACTCGAGTACGCCGTGGAGCTGAACCGTTTGATCCAGCTCGAGATGGAGGGGTCGGTAGGCTGAGCGTGGGATTCAACGCAGAAACCCTGGAGCAGACCGGCCAGGGCGAACCCGACTGGCTGCGTGAGCGGCGACGCACGGCGTTTGCCGCATACGAGCGCATGCCGATGCCCAGCC
>PLYD01000067.1 GCA_003151665.1 Candidatus Dormiibacterota bacterium | reverse complement strand
CGCCGGTAATCGACGAGTCGCTCCGCCGCGTGAATCCCACCCAGGATGAAGGTGACGTCGGGCCTCACAGCGCGGTGGAAGAGCGCGATGTCCTCGACGGTTTCGCGGTGCGCGCGCAGCTCGGCGTGGATCTTGCGGCCGCCGCAGAAGATCGACACCGCCTGCAGGTCAGGCTGGCTATTGATCCAGTCCGCCCACAGCCGGCCATCCGGCTCGAAGAAGCTGAAGCCGATATCCGGGACAGCGCGGACCCCGGCTTCCACGAGCTCGTGGTAGACAGCGATCGATCTTCTCTGCTGGACGATCTGATCCCAGCGACTGGCCGCCCGCCACACAGAAAAGTTCGGCGTCAGCACTAGATCGAAGCCCATACCGGCCAGTTCGGCGATGATGCGACGCCTCGCAACCCAGAAGCCTTCGAGCACCCGGTCCTCCACGTACAGCTGCAGCGCGACCTTGGTGTCCGGCCCAAGGCGATAGACCTCGTGAACCGGCCGTCGGTGCTTCCGCGTGATCCACCGACCCGCCGTGCCGAAGACGCGGCCGCCATGCAGCGCGACCCAGGGCACATCCAATGGATCGGCGTACGCCTGGACCAGGACAGGAAGGTGATCGGGCAACTCGGGAAGAACGGGGTGGCGCACCGGTCGTGGCCACCTGAGGTCGAGGCCGCCGAGGTGCTCGACAACCTGGCGGCGCTCCGCCATCATCCGCTCCGGGTCGAGGCATCCCTCGCATCGACCGCGAAGGCAGAAGTTGGGCTTCTTGCCGCAGCGAACAGCGGCGGGACATGCATCGCAGTGAAGGCCACAAGTAATGCCCGACAAATCAGCGGTCCCCCGCGTTGCGCACGAGATAGTCGCCGAGGAGCGGCACGGTAAAGGCGAGCCGGCCACGCTCTGGCCGGTAGAGCAAGCCCTTGCGCTCAAGGCGCGCGACCAGCGGCTGTATCCGGTGGTTGGATAGCTTCAGCAGCTGGAGAAGGGATTGGATTGATGCGTCCTCGCCCTCACGAGCGATGGCGTGCAAAAGCCGGCGCTCCAGGCTTGAGGTCTTTGCCAGGCGGGCGTCGAAGAAGGCGTGGTCGAGGGCCCGCAGGATGGTTGGACGCTGACGCTGGAAGTCGCGCAACGAGATCGTTGGCAGCGTTGGGACCGCATCCCAAAGCAGGGCGCCGAAGAATTGGATGTGGAACGGATAGCCGCCGGTGTCCGCGAGGACAGCGGTGATGACTTCGTCATCAGCTCGTCGACCGCCAGCTTCCAGCGGGCGAGTGAAGGCGAGCGCGGCCTCGGGCGGATACAACGCGTCGAGCTGCTCGGCCTGGAACATACGCTCCGAGTAGCTCTTGGCCCTAGCGAGGTTGTCGGTCAGGGTCGGCAGCCCGCAGGCGATCAGCATCACCGGCAGTCCCTGACGCTGGGCACGCGCCACGCTCGCGAGGAATAGACCGAGCGGATAATCGTGCAGCCGGGGCGTGTCACGGAGAACGTGAGCCTCGTCATAGGAAAGCAGGACGCCGGGCCGGCGGCCCTCAACTGCCCCCTCGCAGGCGAGCTCGAGAGCCTGGAACATCCGGTCCTCAAGCAGGGCTGGCTGACGGGCTGCCACCGCCGGCGGCTTCACCGCCAGGGTCACGCCTTCGAGGGAGATGGTCAGGCTCCCGAGCATGTCGAGTGCCCGCCTTGCTGCGGTGCTCGATCGCATCCGCATTGCGCCCGTTCGCGACGAGTGCTCGACCGCGCGCCGGCAGTCCTCGACCAGAGCGAGCGCGAATGTCGACTCGTCCTGTAGGTGCTCGCTGCACTCGCGGCGCACGACAACCCAGCCCCGCTCCTCGGCGAGGTCGGCGTAATGCTGCAGCAGCACCGTCTTGCCCACGCCGCGAAGGCCTGTCAGCCTGATGTTGCGAGGAAAGTCAGGGAACCCGGCCAGGTATTGGTCAAATCGCCTGAGTTGTGAGGTCCGATCCGCCAGATAGGGTGGATCAAGTCCCATTCCCGGCCTGAAAGGGTTGATGCCCGCGGCCGAATGATTGCGTTTTGGCTGAATCATTTGATATCAATCGCCTCGGTAACGCGGAACTCCGCGAGGTCTGGGTCGAGCCCGCCGAGCACTCCGCTCACGAGTTCGCGCTCCTCGGAAGTAATCTCGCGAGCCAGGTTTCGAAGAGCGCGNNAGCAGGCGATTGACCGCCCGCCGGACCTCGCGGTGCGTCAGCTCGGCAGCGCGCTCTATCAGCTCGGTCCTTTGCTCTTTGTCAGCCAGCCGAGAGATCTGGACGGCATGTTCCTGGGGCAGCGGACGGACGCGCTCCTGCTCCTCGGGATCCAACCGTAGAAGGCCAACCTTCACCTTGCGTCGCGACTCGGAGATGCCGAGCGCCTTTTCGGTTTCGCGCCAGGGTGAGAGCAGCCCCGCAACGGGCTCGCCGTCAGCGCCCTTGACGATGCGGGTCTTGTGCTTGACCAGCAACTCGCGCAGGCCGACGAGGTGCTGCGCGAACTCTTCTCGATGGACAATCCTTTTCTCATCGAGCGGCTTGAAGGGCACCAGCGAATCCCGCAGCAGTTGCTCTGCAACCGCGATGTCACGGATGGTCTTGTCGAGCAGGATGCAGTGCGCCTCCTCGACCACATCGAGGTCGGCGCGAAGGTGGTTCTCCTCGTACTGTTGCTCGAGTCGCTCCAGATAGCCGAGGTGCGGATGGATCCGAACCAGGATCTCGAGCAGGCCGGCCGCCTTCGCCGCGCGCCAGCGCTGCTCTCCGCAGACGATCTGGTAGCGGCCGCGCTGGCCAGGGGCGGGTTCGACCTCAAGCAACGGTTGATGGCGGCCAGACCTGATCGAGTCAGAGAGCTGTTCGATCAGGTCGACTGAGACGTTGACACGTGGCTGGATCGGGCAGGGTTGGATCAGGTCGATTGGCACGATCGCTAGGCCAGGAAGCACGCGGTTTCCAGTCACGC
>PLYD01000096.1:4501-31133 GCA_003151665.1 Candidatus Dormiibacterota bacterium | reverse complement strand
CCAAAACACAAGATGTTAGGTGTCGTAGGGCCTTCGAACCCCACATATAGGTGGATTACCTGTGGACAACCCTGGTGATGACTTGGGCAAAGGCTGGGCATGGGCTGGGGGAAACCTGGCAAAACCGGCCTACGGGGTCGAATCGACGAGAGCCAGGCCCGGCTCCGAGTAGGTGGGCTGCCCACGGCCGTTCGCCTCTGTGAAAATCTCCCCGTTTCCGGGGTCCGCCACCTGGACGCTCTGCGCCGAGGCGCGGATCCTGGCGGACACCTGTTTGCCCTCCCCGTAGGCGTTCTGGAGCATGGTCACGGCCCTCTGCAGCTTGTTCTCGAGCACGCTCTCGAGCGTGTCCAGGTGCCTCTCGACGTCGATGAGGGCCGACTGCAGCTTCTCCATGTCGACGCTGCGGGCGAACTGAAGGTGCAGCTGGTAGAGGGTCAGGAGGTAGGGAAGCGCCATCGCATAGCCGACCACCATCACGTGCCTCTGGTGGGCGCTGACAATGGAGCCGCGGCACACGTCGTAGGCCGCGTCGGGAATGACCGCCAGGACGAACGGGGACGTGGTGGCGGGATCGATGTACTGGCTGACCTCGCGCACCCTGCGCTCGACCTCGCGCTCGACCTGGGCGGTGAGCTGGGCCCGTCGCGGAGCATCAAGTCCGGGCCCCGCCAGCTGCTCTAGGGCGTTGCTGGAGACCCACTTCGAGTCGATGGGCAGCAGCTTGCCACCGGGCAGACGGAGCGCCAGCTCGACCACCTTGCCACCCACCCAGACGTTGCGCTGCAGCATCTCGGGCGGCAGGTGCTTGAGGGTCTCCTCGAGAATGTTCTCTCCGGCAGCGCCGCGGGTGGAGCTGCCGGCGATGACGCTCTCGAGACGCCGCAAGCTGGCGCGGGCCTCGTCCTCGACGGGCTGGCGGGCGGTGAGCGCTGAGCGCAGACCTTCGACCACCGACTGCGTCTGCGTCAGGCGTTCGCGGAGCTCCGCCGCCTGTGACTCCTGGGTCTGGCCACCGGACTCCAGGCGGCTGCGCAGCTCCGCCACGTCCCGGACCTGTCCGTCGGCCCGCCTTACCAGGCTCCAGACCAGGGCGGCCACCACGCCAACCGCGAGCAGTACACATACAAGGAGGAGGGCGAACAAGAGTTCGAGCACCGACATGTTGGGCATTGTAGTCCGCGAAGTGGGTATAAACAAGCCTGTTAATCTGACTTAAATGGCACGCCCCGAACCCCTAACCGAGAACCAGCCCGCGCCCGACCGAATCCCGCTCGAAGAGGTCTACATGCGCATGGCCGAAGAGCTGGCGAAGCGGTCGACCTGCGCCCGCCTGCAGGTGGGCAGCGTCATCACTTCGGGTGACCTGACGCAGGTGCTGGGCATCGGCTACAACGGCAACGCGCGCGGGCTGCCGAACCGCTGCGACTCCAGCCAGCCGGGCTCCTGTGGCTGTATCCACGGCGAGCTGAACAGCCTGGTCAAGGCTGGCGCTCAGCTGCCCGGCAAGCTGATGTTCGTGACCGCCTCGCCATGTGTGATGTGCGCCAAATCGATCATCAACTGCAACGTGGTCCGGGTCTACTACCGCAACGCGTACCGCGACCCGGCCGGCCTCGACGTGCTCCGCCAGGGCGGAGTCGAGGTCGAGCATTACGACCAGTGGCGCGATCTCTGGAGACAACCCCGCTAGATCACGATCTCCCAGCCGTTCTCGGTCTGGACGATCTCGGGCTCGACCGTCGGGACATCGCCCAGCTGCCGCGCCCGCGAAAAGAGCCTTGCGGAGTCCGTGTCTGAAGCCACCGACTCCAGCACCGTGCGGGTCGCGTAGACCAGGGTCAGCTCCTGGCTGGCGAGCGCTTTTTGCGGCTCGATCCACAGCCAGTCCGTCACCTCGCCCTCTTGCGGCGTGACCACCTGGTTGGCAGGCAGCTGGGCGAGGAAGAAGCGCGCGTCGTATCGCCGGCGAAGCTGCGCCGGCGTGACCCACCGGGCAAAGAGCACCAGCCGGTCGAAAGCGGGCTCCAGGCCCAGCTCGCGAAGAGCCTCGCCGAACGTCTTCCCATTTGCGATCAGGTGCCGTACCTTCTCCGAGTCGCTCTCGCGGGCAAATCGCTTTCTGCGCCGGGCCAGGAGAATGCCCATCTCCTCGAAGAGCTCTCTCACCGCCGCGGCCCGGATGTCGTCATGCGACGCATGGTCGTCCTCGTGCACGGTCCCACCGGGAAAAACGTATGCGCCAGGGGCGAAGTCGGCTTCTCCGGGCCGGCGCATCAACAGCAGCTCCCACGGTTCGCGACCTCGGACGAGCAGCACCGTGGCCGAGTGACGTGGGGTGACAGGCGGCCCGTCGTTGATGGCGGTCGGCGGCAGCATCTGATTAGGATGCGGGAGTGGACCTCGGGATTGCCGGCAAGGTGGCGCTGGTCACCGCCGGGACACGCGGCATCGGGCTCGGCATCGCGAGCGCGCTGGCGGCCGAGGGCGTGCGCGTGGCGGTTGCGGCGCGCACCGAGGCGGACGTCAAAAAGACCGCGGCAGCGATCGGCGGCGCGGGCATAGTCGCGGACCTGCTCACCGAGGATGGGTGCCGCCGCGCCGTGTCGGAGACCGAGCAAGCGCTTGGGCCGATCGACATTCTCATCAACAACCTCGGGGTGAGGGCCGGCACCTCATGGAGCGACACCGGGCCCGCGGAGTTCGAGGCAGCCTTCGCGGGCAACGTCGGCACAAGCGTGCGCATGACGCAGCTAGTACTGCCTGGGATGGTCACGCGCGGCTGGGGTCGGGTCATCGTCATCTCGTCCGTATGGGGACGCGAGGCCGGCGGCGCCCCCGCCTACAACGCCGCCAAAGCGGCCGAGATCAGCTTTGTCACCTCGCTGGCCCGAGAGGTCGCGAGCAAGGGCGTCACAATCAACTCCATCGCACCGGGCTCGATCCTCTGGGAGGGTGGGGGGTGGCACCGGCGCCAACAGGCGGATCCCGATGCCACCGCCGACCTCATCCGGCGGGAGATGCCGCTCGGGCGGTTTGGCTCGGTCGAAGAGGTGGCCGGGCTCGTCGCCTTCGTTTGCTCGAAGCAGGCGAGTCTCGTAAATGGAGCGGCGATAGCTGTCGACGGCGGGCAGTCCCGCTCCAACATCTGAAACTGAGACGATTGGTTCAGTGCCGCTGGTGACTGCGTTCAACCTGAGACCCGATGATCGGCTGTCCGAGATCGAGGAAGCCGTGAGGGTGGCGCTGACCAGCATGCCCGAGCTCGGGATCAACGACTTCGAGGTCGACCTGGTTCCGGTGCTTGCGCCACAAGGCTTTCACGGAACGGTGACCAGGATCAATGTCGATCTCTGGGAGCGGCCGGTGCGCACCAAGGCCGCTCTCCAGGAGCTGGCCACTCGAGTCGCGACCGCATTTCAGGCCGTTACGGGACGCGACAGAAAGGTGAAAGTCGTGATCAGGCCATACGACGTGGAGGCAAGCGGCTGGGTCTCGCTCTGATTGCTGGCTACGGGCCGAAGAAAGAGATCGGGACTCCCAACGTGCTGGCGATCAGGACTGTGGTCGGGTACAGGCCGAGCACCAGCGACAGCGCTCCTGACAGCACGATCGCCATCGTGCTGCTGACCGACCACTCGAGCTTGTCCGTGCGTACCGACGACGACCACACGGGGACGAGCACTCTCACGTAGTAGTACACGGACACGACGCTCATCACCACGGCCACCACAACGAGCCAGGTGTAACCCGCGCTCACGCCGGCCGTGAACAGGAACAGCTTGCCGAAGAATCCGACGAATGGTGGAAATCCGGCGAGCGAGAGCATGAAGACCGTCATGAGGATCGCCATCAGCGGGCTGCGGCGGTACAGGCCGTCCAGGTCGGACAGCCGGTCGCGATCCCCTTCCGGGCCGGCGAGCGCGGTCACCACGGCGAATGCGCCGAAGTTCATGAACATGTAGACGAACAGGTAGAAGAGCACGGACGCAAGCCCGGCCGCGCGGACGGCGGGGTCGGGCTGACCGCCGGCGATCACGCCGATCAGCACGTATCCCGCCTGCGCGACGCCGGAATACGCGAGCAGGCGCTTGAGGCTCGATTGCACGATGGCCATGAGGTTGCCGACGATCATGCTGGTCGCGGCCACGAACGCCAGGAGGACCTGCCACTCGGGCGCGAGGTGGGGAAGGCCGCCCGCGAAGATCCGGATGACCATCGCGAAACCCGCCGCCTTGGTGCCGACCGACATGAACGCGGTGACCGGGATCGGCGCGCCCTGGTAAACGTCAGGCGTCCACATGTGGAATGGAGCGGCCGAGATCTTGAATGCGAAGCCGACGCCCATCAGGACTATCCCCAGCAGGATCAGTGGGTTGTTCGATGACGACGCCTGCAACGTCTTGGCGATGTCCGGGATCAGGGTCGTTCCAGTCCCGCCGTAGACCAGCGCCATCCCGTAAAGGACGAACGCGCTCGCGAAGCCGCCGACCAGCAGGTACTTCGCCGCGGACTCCTGCGACTTCGTCTCGCCTCTCGCGTACCCGCACACGATGTACAGCGAGATCGACAGCAGCTCGAGGCCGAGGAAGGCGGTGACCAGCGATGTGGCCGACGCCAGGACCATCATCCCGATGACAGCGGCAAGGATGAGCACGTGGAACTCGCCCGCGACGAAGCGACGTCGCTTGAGATACGAGTGCGAGACAGCGAGCGTCAGGATGCCCAGGATCGCGAACAGCATCTCGAAAAAGAGCGAGAACTTGTCACCGGTCGCGTAGCCCTGGTAAGCAGGCCCGTTGTCGCCATAGTTCCAGCGATAGAAAGCCGTGGCCAACGCTGATACATAACCGACCGCCGCCACCATCGCGACGGCGTCGCCGCGCCGGCTCTTGGGCAGGGCGAGGTCGACCACGATGGCGAACAGCATGAAGATGGTGAGGGCGGCGATCGGCGCGATCTGGCTGAGGTCGGCGAGCGCTTGGCTCCATGAATACGTGAGGTCGACGGCGGTGGCCAGCGGCATCATCGCGCCAGGCCAATTTGCCCGAGGGCGGGCATGAGCTGCGTGAGCAGGTAGGGGTAGATCCCCAGCACGAACATCAGCAGCACCAGCGGCGACAGGAGCACGAGCTGTCCGGTGTAGATGTCATGCATCGGCTTCTTGTCGACGGGCTCACCCTGGAAGGTGCCCTGGAAGAACCGGAGCATGTACACGGGCGCCAGCACGAGGCCGATGGCGCCCAGCGCGGCGAGCACAGGGGCGCGCTGCCAGGCACCGAGCAGCGTCATGAACTCGCCCACAAAGCTGTTCAGGCCGGGCAAGCCCAGGGCGGCGAGGACGACGATTATCGACACGCCGGCCATCACGGGCATTCGAGGCGCGAGGCCGGCGAGCGCTGAGCGGTCGCGCGTGCCGGTGCGGTCGGCGATCCACGCCACGAGGAGGAAGAGGGCGGGAACGATGATCCCGTGGTTGACCATCTGGAGGACGGCGCCCTGCTGGCCCTGGACGTTGAACGCGAAGATGCCAAGCACGATGAAGCCCATGTGGCTCACGCTCGAGTAGGCGACCAGGAGCTTCATGTCGCGCTGTGCGAGCGCCATCAGCGCGCCCCAGATGATCGCGGCGACAGCGAGCACAGGCATCACCCAACGCCAGTCCCACCACAGCACGGGATGGGGGAAGAGTGGAATCGCGATGCGCAGGAAGCCGTAGGCGCCGGCTTTGCCCATCACGCCGGCGAAGGTGATCAGCATCGGGGTCGGCGCCGCCAGGTAGGCGTCGGGCAGCCAGCTGTGGAAGGGGAAGAGCGGGGTCTTGATCGCGAACGCCAGCGCGAACACGAAGAAGAGGCCGAACTGGATCGCCGCCGTCGGTGGGGTCGTGGCCAGCGTCGCGAGGTCGAAGGTCTTGGCGCCCGTGCTGACGTACTCACCGATGACGCCGACGAGCATCAGCAGCGATCCCGCCAGCGTGTACAGCACGAACTTGATGGCGGCCCGGCCCGGCTTCTCCTCGTCCTCACCGAACAGCCACAAGAGGAAGTAGGCGGGGATGAGCATCGCCTCCCAGAACACATAGAAGAGGACGAGGTCGACCGCCAGGAAAACGCCCGCCAGGCCCGCGCTCATCGCGAGGATGAGGCCGAGGAAGCGGTTGGCGTTCTTCATCGTGATCGGCGTCGCGAGCACCGCGATCACGGTGAGGAATGCGTTCAGGACGACGAGCCAGATGCTGATGCCGTCCACGCCGAGGCGGTAGAAGATCGAGAGTTGCGGCACCCAGGGCACGACCTCGGTGAACTGATATTGGTGCGCCGACGGGTCGAAGACGAGCGCCACGCCGACCGAGATGCCGAGGGTGACGATCGCCGTGATCGCGCTCATAAGCTTGCTCAACCGCGCAGGCATGAAGGCGACGAGCACGCCGCCGATCAGGGGCAGGAGCCACAGGATCGTGAGCGTCATGAGTTCGCTCTCACGAGGATCAGGATCGCCGCGATGCACGCGCCCGCGAGGAACACCAGGACGTAGTTCCGGAAGTAGCCGCTCTGGGTGAGGCTGAGGCTGCCGGCGCCGGCCTCGGTCACAAGACCGGTGCCGACCACGACGCCATCGATCAAGGGCTGCTCGACGTGGGCCAGCCCGCCCTCGGCGATCGCGTCCATGGGGCGCACGAAAGCGAAGTTGTAGGCCTCGTCGAAGTAGTACTTGCGCTCGAGCAGGTTTTGGAGCCATGGAAAGCGGGGGCTCCACGGCTTCCAGGTGCGCTCGACGTAGAAGCGGTATGCCGCCAGGAAGAGCAGGCCGGCGAGGATCATCGTCACGAGGCTGAGCACCACGTCGGCAATGCCGCCTTCCCAGGCCTGCGCGCCGACGACGCTCGCCAGGAAGTCCGACACGGCCTGCGGGCCGAAGCCGAGGGCGCGGGTCTGGATCACTCCGCCGACGGTGGCGAGCACCGCCAGCACGATGACCGGGACCAGCATCACCGGCGGCGCCTCGTGCGGGTGCTCGACGGGGCGCTGGGGCGAGGGCTTGCCGGCGAAGGACATCCACCACATGCGGCCCGTGTAGAAGCCGGTGATCAGCGCGGTGACGAAGCCGATGCCCCAGACGATCAGCGAGAGGGTGTCATCAGGTTTCGAGAAAGCGGCGCCCAGGATCTGCTCCTTCGAGAAGAAGCCGATGAACGGGATCACGCCCACGAGCGAGAGGGAGCCGATTAGGAACGACCAGGACGTGCGGGGAAGCTGACGGAAGAGGCCGCCGTATTTGCGCATGTCCTGTTCGTCATGCATCGCGTGGATGACGTTGCCCGCGGCCATGAAGAGGAGGGCCTTGAAGAAGGCGTGAGCCATGAGGTGGAAGAAGGCGGCCGAGTAGGCGCCGATGCCCACCGCCAAGAACATGTAGCCGATCTGACTCATGGTCGAGTAGGCGAGCACGCGCTTGATGTCGGTCTGGACGATGGCGATCGAAGCCGCGAACAACGCTGTGACCGCGCCGATGATGGCGACGGCAGCGTGGGCGTAAATAGCTTCGTCGTAGATGGGGTGCATGCGACCGACGAGGTAAACGCCCGCAGTCACCATCGTGGCCGCGTGGATCAGGGCGCTCACGGGCGTCGGGCCTTCCATCGCGTCAGGCAGCCAGGTGTGGAGCGGCAGCTGGGCGGACTTGGCGACAGCGCCGACCAGTAACAGGAAAGCAGCCAGCTCCAGGGTCGGCGAGTCACCGTAGAGGCACGACTTGCCGTTCGAGCACGGTAAGGCGTTGAAGACGCCTGCATAGGTAATCGCGTGGTAGGTCGTGAACAGGACGAAGGCTCCCAGGATCATGCCGACATCTCCGATCACGTTCATCACGAATGCCTTTCGCGCGGCGAGCACCGCAGAACGTCGCTGGTACCAGAAGCCGATCAGCAAGTAGGAGCTAAGGCCCACCAGTGCCCAGCCAACGATGAGGAGTACGAAGTTGCCGGCCAGGACCAGCAGCAGCATCGAGAAGATGAACACGTCCATGTAGGTGAAGAAGCGCGCGTAGCTCGCATCGTTCTCCGGAGCCATGTACCCGACGGCGTACGTGACGATGAGGGCGCCGACGCCGGTGATGACCAGGCACATGAAGATCGACAGGTTGTCGATCAGGAGGTTGAACGGCACCTCGAACGACCCGCTCTTGATCCACGTGAAGTACGTCACGTCCTCGGACGCTTTGTTGATGAACAGCACCATGGTGACCACGAACGAGGCCCACACCACTCCCGGACCGACGAGCTTGGTCCAGATGCGTGGCAGCCGCCACCCGCGGCCCGCGAGGATGATCGCGCCCGCCGCGGGGAGGAGAAGGACCAGCAGCGCGAGTTGCCCGGTGTTCATCCTTTCAGCTCGCTGAGGTCGTCGATGTCCTCGGCGTCGCGCACTCGGAAGATCTCGACCAGGATCGCTAGCCCGACCACCGCCTCGGCCGCGGCCACGGTCATCACCATCAGGGCGAAGAGCTGACCCTCCGGGTTCTGCAGCTGGCGCGAGAACGTGATCAGGGTGAGGTTGACCGCATTCAGCATCAGCTCGATGCAGATCAGGATCACGAGCGGGTTGCGCCTCACGAGCACGCCGATCGCGCCGAGCGTGAACAGGACGGCGCCGAGCAGAAGGAACCAGGACGCATCCAGCTGCGAGCCGCCGATCGACATATTGCTCACAGGTCGTCGATGCTCCGCTTGCTGAGGTAAATCGCGCCGATAGCGGCGACGAGGAGTAGGAGGGAGGTGAGCTCGAAGGGATACAGGTACTTCGTGAACAGCTCAACGGCTATCCACTGCACTGTTCCGAAGATGTGCAGGTCGGAAATCGCCGGCTGCCGGTACTGAACGCCTTGAAGCATCACCCACATGAGAATCAGGAAGACGGCGGCAAACAGCCCGGCCAGCCACGGCTGGAAGCGCAGGCGCCCGCGACCAAGTTCTTTGGCCGGCCCGAGCAGCGCGACCACGAACAGGAACAGCACCATCACCGCCCCGGCGTAGACGATGACCTGGACGACGAAGACGAACTGCGCGCTCAGCAGCAGGAACAGGATCGCCAGCGCCAGCATCACCACCACCAGGCTCAGCACGGAGCGGATGGGCTCGTGGAAGGCGACGACGCCAATGCCTCCCGCCACAGCCATCGCAGCGGCGACCAGAAAGACAACAAGCCCCACCGCTAGGGCGCCTCTTCTTTCTTCTTGGCGTTGAGCCGCGCTTCGACGTCCGGCGGCAGCGGCTCCAGCAGCTTCTCCTTGGTGTAGATGAATTTCTCGCGGCTGGTGTCCGACAGCTCGTACTCGGGGCCGAGCACTATGGCCTGCACCGGGCAGGCCTCCTCGCAGTAGCCGCAGAAGATGCAGCGGAGCATGTTGATCTCGTACGTCTTGGCGTAGCGCTCGCCGGGTGACACCCGCTTCTCATCGGTGTTCTCCGCCGCGATCACCAGGATGCAGCCCACCGGGCAAGCCGCCGCGCATAGCTCGCAACCGATGCAGCGCTCGAGTCCGTTGTCGTACCGGCGCAGGTAATGGCGCCCGCGGTAGCGCTCCGACCGCGGCGTCTTCTCCTCCGGGTACATCGTCGTGACGACCGGCCTGAAGAACTCCGAGAGGGTGGTCTTTAACCCGCCGGCAAGCGCGGCCACGTCGCCGGCGATGCTGGGCTTCTCGCCTGCGGGCTTGGGCGGCACGCCCTCGCCCGGCTGCCTCAGCGGCGTCGGGTCGTGGTCGCCGGGCCCCTCCGGGCCACGCTGAGGCGTGGCCGCCCTCCCCTCAGAGAGGGGAGGATTCTCGTCCGGCTGTTCGCCGTACTCTTCGCTCAAATCCCTACCCCTGAACTGCCACCAGGACGATCCCGGTCACGATGATGTTCGCGATTGCCAGTGGCATGAGCACCTTCCAGCCGAGGCGCATGAGCATGTCGTAGCGAAGGCGGGGCAGCGTGCCGCGCAGCCAAATGTAAAGGAAGAGGAAGAAGATCACCTTGAGCACGAAAGCGAGCACCGGTGGGACGAACCACAGGTACCAGCCGCCGAAGAAGAGAAGCGCTGCGAGTGCCGAGACCGTGATCATGTTCACGTACTCGGCGAGGTAGTACATCACGAACTTCAGGCCCGAGTACTCGGTGAGGAATCCACCGATCAGCTCCTGCTCCGCCTCCGGCAGGTCGAAGGGCGCCCGGTTGGTTTCGGCGACTGCTGCCATCAGGTAGATCACGAAGCCGATCGGGGTCAGCAGCACGAGCGGAATCGGTCCCGTGTACGGCCCCCAATGAACCGTGTAGTCGACGATGTCTCGCAGCCGCAGCGAGCCGACGATCATGAAAGTCGGGACCAGCGAGAGGCCGAGCGCGATCTCGTAGCTGATGAGCTGCGCCGCCGAACGCAAGCCACCAAGCAGCGAGTACTTGTTGTTGGAGGAGTAGCCGCCCAGCAGGATCGCGTAAACGTTGAGCGAGCTGAAAGCGAAGATGAGGAGAACGCCGATGTTGATGTCGGCGATCCAGTACTGGACGTTGTACCAAAGGCCGATTGGGATCACCGCCCACGACAGGAAGGCGGCCGCGACGGCGATGGAGGGGGCGATCACGTACAGGACCTTGTCGGTATTGGCCGGGATGAAGCTCTCCTTGAAGGCCAGCTTTACGCCGTCCGCCGCCAGCTGCATCAACCCATAAGGTCCGACGCGATTCGGGCCCGGTCGCCTCTGGATGCGGCCGAGCGCTACACGCTCGAACCAGACCGTGTATGCGGTCGCAGTGAGCACGACGAACAGCAGCACCGCGATGGCAACGGTAACGACCACCCAGTGGCCGACCGGGTCGTTGTAGAAGCCGGTCACGGCCGCGCCGGTCCCATGAGTACCGGCACTGGCTCCGGCTCAGGGCTCGGTGGTTGCGCCAGGGCCGCCAGGGCGGGGAACGCGTTGGCCGCTTCGCGCTGGATCGGGAAGATGCCGACGTAGTCGAGGGGGAGCCCCAGCGCTGTGGCGAGCTCGCAAAGGACCTCCCACGATTCCTTCAAGGGCGCCTCGGCGTCGACAGCAGGACGCAAGAACTGCACGCGTCCCTCGAGGTTGGTGTAGCTGCCCTGCCGCTCGGCGAAGCTTGTGGCCGGCAGCACGACCGAAGCGTTCTGGTGCTCGGGCCGTGGCAGGTGATCCCACACCGCGTGGAACTTGACGCTTGCGGGAACGCCGGCAGTGGGCGGCGGCCCCCAGCTGAGCAGCGCCTCGACTCCGTCAAGCGAATCCCACCCGGCCACGCCGAGCTCGAGAGCGCCGCGCTCGTTGGTGCCCCGGTACAGCGGCATCAACTTCGCTCCGACCTTGGCCGCCAGCTCAGCGCATGCGGCTACCAGGCCCGCTGCATCCTCACTTCCGCGGCCATCGCCGTACAGGATCGCGACCGGACCACCGAGCTCGCGGAGCAATTCGTGGTCGGCCAGCTTGCGCACCTCGGCGGCCGCCTCGCCCGGCTGGTTGCGAATGTGCACGGTTTCCCGGTGGCGGTCGAGGTCGACCGCGTTGGGATAGATGACGATGAGCTTGGCGCCCCGCTTCGACGCGGCCTTCTTGACGCGAAGGTTGACGATGGGCACGTCGTTCTCGGTGTCTGACGCGACGATGATGATGAGGCGCGCGTCATCTATGTCCTTGATCATCAGCTGCTCGCCGCTCGGAGCCGGCAGGGCCGTGCGGCCGTGCATCTTGACCCTGGCGCCGCGAAGAGGACCATCGAGGAGACGGCGGAACAGGAAGGCTTCCTCGTTGGTCAGGTCNNGACGGGTCGTTGACGTCGGTGTAGTCGAAGCGGCCGCGGTCGCAGATCCAGCCCTCGTCGATGTCGTCGTTCTCGCGTGAGGTGACGCGCACCAGCTGGCCGCGCCGCTGCCAAAGCGTGACGTTGCAGCCCACCGCGCACTTCGAGCAGACGCTGGGGGTGTGGTGCAGGTCCCATGGTCGTGACTCGAATCGCCACACGCGAGAGGTCAGAGCCCCGACGGGGCAGAGGTCGATGATGTTGCCGCTGAAATTCGACGTCAGCGGCTGGTCGAACTGGCTGGCGATCACCGAGTGCACGCCGCGCTCGGCAACCGTGAGCTCCTGCTCCCACGCTACCTCGTCGTAGTAGCGCGTGCAGCGGTAGCAGAGCACGCAGCGCTCGCGATCGAGGGCGATGTTGGGCGATAGAGGGATCGGCTTCTTGAAGTGCAGGCGCGGGCCGTCGATCCGGCTCGTTGGATACCCGTGGCGGAACGTGAAGTCCTGGAGCGGGCACTCGCCGCCCTTGTCGCACACGGGACAGTCGAGAGGGTGGTTGACCAGCTCGAACTCGAGGATGTCAGCCCGAGCCTGCACCGCCATGGCGCTCTGGGTCTTCACGACCATGCCGTCGGCGACCGGCCGGATGCAGCCGGCCTGCGCCACGGGCGGCCCGGGCGTTATCTCCACCAGGCACATGCGGCAGGCGCCGACCGGGTCGAGCTTGTGGTGATAGCAGAAGACCGGGATCTCGATCCCGACCAGCTTCGCCGCCTCGACCACCAGCGTGCCATCGGGCACGGTGACGACATGGCCGTCGATCGTGACGTTGACCATCTTCACGTCAGGCATGGATCAGCGCGCCCTCGACCGAACATGTGTGGTGGAGGCAGTGCTCTTCGTACTCGTTGCGGAAGTGGTTCATCGTCGACTGGATGACCCAGCCGGCGGCGTCGCCCAGGCCGCAAAGGCAGCGCCCACCCTGAAGCCCTTGCTGGACGCGATCGAGAAGGGCGAGCTCGATCTGCGATCCCTGGTTAGCCAGGATGCGGTCGTAGGTGCGCACCGCCCAGTTGCTGCCCACGCGGCACGGCGTACACTTGCCGCAGGACTCGTGCGCATAGAAGCGCAGCAGGCGAGCGGCCCCTTTGACGACGCAATGAGAGTCGTCCATCACGATGATCCCGCCGGACCCGCCCATGGTGCCCAGAGCTTTGAGGCCGTCGAGGTCCGTTGACGTGTCGAGCATCGAGCCGGGGAGGACCTTCGCCGATGAGCCGCCGGGCCAGAAGACCTTCACCTTTCGACCGGGGAAGGGGCCGCCCGCAAGCTCCTCGATGATGTGCCGGTACGTGACGCCGATCTCGATCTCGTAGTTGCCGGGCTTCTGAACGTCACCGCTCACGGTCACCATTCGCGTGCCCTTCGCCTTCTCGGTGCCGCGCTTTGCGTACTCCGCGCCACCGTGGCGGATGATCCACGGGACCGTCGAAAGCGTCTCGACGTTGTTGACGGCCGTCGGCTGACCCCAAGCGCCCTTGATGGCGGGGAAGGGGGGACGCGATCGAGGCTGCGCACGCTTCCCTTCGAGCGATTCCAGCAGCGCGGTCTCCTCGCCGCAGATGTACGCGCCGTGGCCGCGATACAGGCGTATGTCGAGGGGATAGTCGGTGCCAAACGGGTGGTCGCCGAGGTAGCCCTTCGCGTGCGCCTCGGCGATGGCGTCGCGCAGCTTCTCGTAGGGCAGGTCGTACTCGCCGCGGATGTAGATCCACGCCTGGTGGCCGCCGATGGCAAACGTCGCGATCGCCGCGCCTTCGATCAGCGCGTGAGGCGAGTTCTCCATCAGGTAGCGGTCCTTGGCGCTGCCCGGCTCCGACTCGTCGGCGTTGACGACGATGTACTTCGGCCCCGGGTGGTCTTTGGGCACGAACGACCACTTGGTCGCGGTCGGAAAGTCCGCTCCGCCACGACCTCGCAGCCCTGAAGCCTTCACCTCGTCGATCACCTGGGCGGCGCTCATCCCGGTGACGACCTTTCGCAGGCCCTCGTAGCCGCCCAGCTTTTCGTAGACGTCGAGCTTGTAGAGGTTGGCTCTGCCGAACCATTCGGTCAGCACCGGCCCGCCGACGGTTCCGCGCTGCTCAGCCACTCTTCTTGGTCCGCACGGGTTTCTTTCGGGGCGGCTCGGGCGCCGTGTCCGGTGAGCTTCGAACCCCGGTCTTGACGTGCGACCTCACGAGGCGGCGGTCGTTGACAAGAGAGTCGATCTTCGCCCGGGTGAGGTCGACCTCATATCGATGGTCGAGCCGGACCACTGGCGCGTACTCGCACGCCCCCAGGCACTCGACCTCCTCGTACGAGAAGAGCCCATCTTTCGATACCTCGCCTGGCTCGCGCACTCCGATCGCAGCCTTCAGGCGATCGACGACGTCCTCGGCTCCGCGCAGCATGCAGCTCAGGTTGGTGCAGACGTAAAAGCGGTGCTTGCCCACGGGCTGGAGGTGAAAGAGCGTATAAAACGTCGCCACGCCTTCGACGTACCCGGGGTCGAGCTGCAGCGCCACGGCGACCTCACTCATCGCCTCCGGCGTCAGGTGGCCCAGCTCTTCTTGCGCGAGGTCAAGCGCGGGCATCACCGCGGAGCGAGGCTGCGGGTACTTCGCGGGCAGGGCCTTGATCTCTTCGAGAAGGTGGCTTGACAAAGCGCTCATCGATCCACATCTCCCAACACCGCGTCCGCGGTGCCGATGATCGCGATCATGTCGGCGACCATGTGGTTCAGCGCCATGCGCTCGAGGGCCTGGAGGTTGACGAACGACGCGGAGCGAAACTTGACGCGCCGGGGCTTGTGGGTGCCATCGCTGACGACGTAGCACCCGTTCTCACCGCGGCCCGATTCCACCGCCACGTAGACGTCGCCGGCCGGCACCGAGTAGCCCTCGGTGAACAGCTTGAAGTGGTGAATCACGGCCTCCATCGAGGTCTCGAGCTCCTCGCGCGGCGGCGGTAGCATCTTGCGGTCGTCGACGTTCACCGGCCCGTCGGGCAGGTGATCCAGCGCCTGGTGGAGGATCTTCACCGACTCGCGCATCTCCTTGATCCTCACGAGGTAGCGCCCGTAGCAGTCGCAATCGTTGGACGTTGCGACCTCGAAGTCATAGGTCTCGTAGCCCGAGTACGGCATCGTCTTGCGAAGATCCCACGCGATGCCTGAGCCGCGGATCATGGGCCCGCTCGCTCCCAGCACCTTGGCGTCCTCGGGCGACAGGCGGCCGATGCCGATGGTGCGGGACCGCCAGATCGGATTCATCGTCAGCAGGTTCTCGTACTCGTCGACGTGCCCGGGCATCGTGCCGATGAACTGGTCGAGCATCTCCAGGAAACGTGGGGTCGCGTCGGCGAACACACCGCCGGGCCGGATGTACGACGTGTGCATCCGGAAGCCGGAGATCTCCTCGTTCATGTCCAGGATCGTGTCGCGCTCGCGGAAGCAGTACATGAGCATCGACATCGCGCCCAGCTCGAGCCCGCTCGTCCCCATCCACACGAGGTGAGACGAGAGGCGGGTGAGTTCTGACATGATCACCCGCAGGACCTGGGCTCGCGGAGGCACCTCGACGCCCATCAGCTTTTCGACCGCCAGGGCGTAGGCGAGGTTGTTGATGGGAGGTGAGAGGTAGTCGTGGCGGTCGGTGACGACCACGCCTTGCTGCCAGCGCAGCGCCTCCATCTGCTTTTCGATTCCTGTGTGCAGGTAGCCGATCACTGGCTTGATCCCCCGGATCTGCTCGCCGTCGAGGTCGACGATCAGCCTCAGCACCCCGTGAGTGGAGGGATGGTGCGGGCCGAAGTTGACGGTCAGGATCTCGCCGCCGAAAGCGCCGGCCTGCCCGGTCTTCGTGATCGTCACGCCCTGGGTCTCGCTCATCAGGCGTCCTCTGGCGCGGTCTGCCACTTCTCGTGCTCTTGTGAAAACTCGACGGTTTCGCCGCCGACGGGATAGTCGCGCCTCAGCGGGTGGCCCACCCAGTCGTCGGGCATGAGGATGCGGGTGAGGTCGGGGTGGCCGTTGAAGACGATGCCGAACAGGTCGTAGGTCTCGCGCTCGTCCCAGTTGGCGGGCGGAAACATGTCCTGGACCGAGTCGATCTTCGGAGGGTCACCGTCAACGAACGCGCGGACCCGCAGCTGCTCGAGCGAATCGAGGTTGCGCAGCTGATAGACGATCTCGAATCGCGCGGGCCATTCACGTGAGGCGTCGGCGAGATGATCGACGCAGGTGAGGAAGGTCATCAGCCGGTAGCCCTCGGATCGCAAGCCCGAAAGCGCGTCCCTGACGCTATCGGAAGGCACGGTTATCCAGGCATCCCCGGCGCTGACGCCGCGGTCGATTATCAGCGTGTCCGCGATCACTGGCGCGGCTTGATTCCCTGGGCCTTGATGCGCTCCTGCAGGATCATCAAGGCGTTAAGCAGGTCCTCTGGACGCGGAGGGCAGCCGGGGATGTAGACGTCGACGGGCACGATCTTGTCGACACCCTGGAGCAGCGCGTAGTTGTTGAAGACGCCGCCGGTCGACGCGCACGCGCCCATCGAGATGACCCACTTGGGCTCTGGCATCTGGTCGTAGACGGTGCGCAGCACCGGCGCCATCTTCTGCGAGACGCGGCCGGACACGATCATGAGGTCCGACTGTCGAGGCGAAGCGCGCATCGCCTCCGAACCGAAGCGTGCGATGTCGACGCCCGCGGTTGCCGTGGCGATCATCTCGATGGCGCAGCACGCGAGGCCGAACTGGGCCGGCCACACGGAGTTCCCGCGTCCCCAACCGACAAGCTTGCCGAGTGTGGTCGTCAGGATGTTTTGTCCCATCGGGTCGAGCATTTCCTCTAGTCCCAATCAAGGCCTCCCTTGCGCCAGATGTGAGCCAGCGCGATGAGCAGGATGCCCATGAAGACGAACATCTCGATGAGGCCGAACCATTTGAGCTGCCGCATGATCACCGCCCACGGGTAGAAGAACACTGACTCGACGTCGAAGATGATGAAGAGCATCGCCGTGAGGTAGAAGCGAACCGAGAGCCGTTTGTGGGCAGGGGTGTCAGTGACGATGCCGGACTCGTACGGGGCGAGCTTCGATTTGTACGGCTTGTTGGGGCCCAGCACAAAGCTGAGGGTGACCAATGCGCCAATCAAACCGAGAACTATCAGTACGAAGATCAGGAGCGGGACGTAGCTCTCGAGCAAATTTCCGTAGCGGCCTCAGTCAACGGGGGCTTTATGGAACGAGGATCAATTCTATTCGGGTGTTGAGAAACGCCGTTGACTCAGGCCGGCAAGCCGCCGAGCTCCGCCCAGGTCACTCCGTTCCAGCCCCATGTGCTTGTTGGATCGGCGCTGCCGAATGGAAAGCCTCCGGCGAACACCACCAATGAGTGACCCGCGTCGTACGTCAACCCGTATCCATCCCGAACTGGGGGTGATGCCACCGGCGCGAGGCGTGTCCAGCTGCTCCCGTTCCACGTCCACGTGTCCATCGTGTCGTCGGCCGGCGCCGCCGAATGCTGCACAGGCATGACGAAGACGATCACCTTGCGCGCGGGGTCGTAGACCATGGGCTCGGGGAAAGGCGTCGCCTCGTCAAGCACCGGTGGAGTCGTGGCGGGATGCCGCTGCGTCCAGCTGGTCCCGGCCCACGTCCAGGTGTCACTGAAGCCGCCGAACCCTCCGTAAAGGACAGCGTTTCCCCGCGCGACGTCGAACGCAAGTCGTGCGTACTGGCGCGGCGGCGGCGAGATCTGCGGTGAAAGTTGAGTCCAATCCGTGCCGTTCCACACCCACGTGTCATTCAGCTCAGTGCCGTCGAAGCCGCCGAACAGCAATATCAAATGACGGACCGGGTCGTAGGTCATCGCGGCGCCAGTGCGCGGTGAGGGGCTGTGAGCCGGGCACGCCTCATGCCAGGCGCCGTCCCACAGCCACGTGTCGCCGCGATACTCGCCGGTCTTGTCGCCGCCGAACAGCACGACGACGTGGTGCTGGGAATCGTCGGCGAGCGTGGCGCCCGCTCGGGTTGAGGGCATGGCGTTCGACTGTTTTCGGGTCCACTGACTGCCGTCCCAGACCCATGTGTCGTTGCTGATCGTGGCGCCGAGGCCGCCGAAGAGAAGGACCTGGGACCGGGTCGAGTCGTAGGCGATGTTCGTCGCGCGCGGCCACAGCGGCGCGCTCACGAGGCTCGAGGAGGACGGGCATGGGATTGCGGTGGGGGAGGCCTCAGCGGATGGGGTGGGGGTCGGTGAGGCGACTGGGCTTGCGATGGGCGATGGAGTCGGCGTTGGAGTGGGTATCGTCGCCAGCGGTTGGTTGTTGCTGCAAGCCGCACAGAGCACTAGGACGCAGAGGAGCCCGAAGCGCTTCAGGTGTTCTTTCGCCTGTGCTCGATTGGGACCCCGTGGCTCAGGGTCGCGTGGATGGGGCAGTAGCGGTTGCAGGCAAGCTCGATCGCCTCGTCCACCATCTTCTTGTCGAAGTCTCCCGACCACCCGGTGACGAACGTGATGTCGATCTTGGTGAAGCGGCGCGGCCACTCCGTCTCCTGCTCGCCCTGCACCTCGACCTCCAGGGACGCGAGCGGCTGCTTGAACTTCTTGAGGAGCAGGACGACATTGAGCCCCGCGCAGCTGCCGAGGGCGCCCAGCAACATCTCGGTGGGTCGCATCGCGGCGTCATCGCCGAAGAGCGGGGGCTCGTCAATGCTGACTGTGTGGCCGGATGCCGACTCGATGTCGAACTTGACCTTGTGACCGCTCCAGCGGGCGATTGCCTTGGCCATTGGTCCGAACGATAGCTCGTATCTTGGCCCGCGGATGAGCAAGGCGACGGAGCCGGAGAACGTGTTCGGCCGATCGACGCGGTGGCGAATCGTCGGCGGGGTCGGCCTGCTGATCGTCGTGATCGTGGTGATGTGGCTGCTGATCGAGCACGACGTCTCCGGCGAGCTGCCGGGCACGGACCGATCGATTGGAGAAATCCTGCGAAACGAAGGCTACCTCGTCGGGTTCGTCCTGATCTATATAGAAGAGTCAGGCGTCCCGCTCTTCATCCCGGGCGACGCCTTCGTTCTTTATGTGGGGCATCGGCTGCCGCACAACTTTCCCATCCTGTTCGCCGCGTGGCTCGGCTTCACACTCGCGGTCACGCTGGGCGCCACCAACCTCTATCTGCTGGCGCGCCGGTACGGGCGCCGCCTGCTGCAGCACCGCATCGCCCGCTTTCTGGAGCTGACGCCGGATCGACTCGACCGCGCCGAAGCCTGGTTTGCGAGGTTTGGTCCGTGGACTTTGATCTTCGGCCGCCACATTCCGGGATTTCGAGTTCCGCTCACTGTGGCCGCCGGCATCCTCAAGCTTCGCTACCGCATCTTCGCCATCAGCGTTGCGATATCGAGCGCGGCGTGGGCCGCCGTGTTTTTGCTGCTCGGCGTGCTGTTCGGCGACAGCCTCGAACGCTCCATCCGGTCGAGCCCGCTGGTCTATGGGGGTGGCGCCGCGATGATCGTGTTGGTGGTCGTCGGTGTCGCCTTCCTTCGCTCGCGCCGCCACGGGTCAATGGAGGGGCAGCCCTAAACTCGCTTGGTGCCCGAAGACGTACGCGCGCGGTTCGCTCCGGTGGCGGCGAACTACGCGAAGGCTGCGTTTCACACCTCGACCGAGCGGCTGCGCGAGGTGCTCGAGCTGGCGCAGCCGAAGCCGACCGACCTGGCGCTCGACGTCGCCACCGGCACCGGCAACACGGCGCTGGCGCTGGCGCCGTTCGTGCGCCACGTCGTGGGGCTGGACCTGACGCGGGAGATGCTGGCGCACGCCCGCCGGCTTACAGGGGAGCGGAGCATCGCCAATGCGGAGTGGGTGCTGGGGGACGCGTCGCGTCTTCCTTTCGCGGACGATTCCTTCGATCTGTACACGGTCAGGGCGGCACCACATCACTTCACCGATTTCGATGGGTTCTTGAGCGAGGCGATGCGCGTGCTCAAGGCGGGGGCCGGCGCAGCGTTCGTCGATTGCGCTGCACCGCCTGCCGCTCGCGAGGTTCTGCATGACGTTGAGGTTCGCCGCGACCCGTCGCACGTTCGCTCCCTGACGGTGACGGAGTGGACCGAACGGCTCGAGCGGGCGGGCTTCGTGGTCGAGGTCGCTTCGAGCCGCGAGCTGGATTGGGACTTCGAGGATTGGATGGGGAACATGGCGGTTGCGCCAGTCCTGGTCACGGACCTGGCGAGCGTGATCGAGTCCGCCGAGGGAGAGGCACGAGACGAGTTGCACCCGGAGCGCCGCGAGGGCAAGCTGTGGCACGCGTACTGGCACTGCCTGATCCGCGCGAGAAAACCCGCATGACGGAGTTCGCGGACGGTGAGCTGGTCCTTTTAGTCGATAAGGTCGGCAGGAAGCATCGCGTGCGGCTCAAGGCGGGGGCGCGCCACTCGCTCCATTCGGGCGCCATCGAGCACGACGCCCTCATCGGGCGCCAGGAGGGCGTGGTCGTCACCACCCAGCTGGGCGCTCGCTTGCTGGCGGTGCGGCCCACGTTCGCCGAGCAGGTGACGGGACGGGTGCGGCAGGCGCAGCCGATCTATCCGAAGGACCTGGGGGCAATCCTCATCAGCGCCGACCTCCATCCCGGCGCCAGGGTCCTGGAGGCGGGGACAGGGACCGGGGCGCTGACGCTCGCGGCCTGGCGCGCGGTGGGACCGAGCGGCCTGGTCGTCTCATATGAGCAGCGAGAGGAGTTCCTGGAGGCGGCGAGGCGGGGGATCACCGACACCCTGGGGGAGGTGCCGCCCAACCTGATCCTGAAGCTCGGCGACATCTATTTGGGGGTGGTCGAGCGCGACATGGACAGGGTCCTGCTCGACCTGCCCGAACCGTGGCAGGCGATCCCCTCGGTGTGCAATGCGCTGCGGCCTGGAGGGATCGTGTTCGCCCACTGTCCGAACGTGAGCCAGGTGCAGCGTTTCTTCGAGGGCCTGCGCGAGGTGCGGGGGTTCGGGATGCTGGAGGTTTACGAGCTGCTGCAGAGGGGGTGGACGGTGCGGGGCCGGAGCCTGCGGCCGTCCCACAGGATGGTCGCCCACAGCGGCTTCCTGTGCTTCGCCCGGCGAATCGCGGAAGGGGAGCTGTTCGAACCAGAGGGCGAGGGCTTCAGGTAGAAGGGTTCCTGCGTACCGATCTACAAGCGGACGATTTTCACGGCAGCGAAGTTGGTGAAGTCGCTGTCCTGGGTCCAGACCTCGCCGCCATGCGTCAGGGCCGTCGCCGCGATCCACGTGTCGTGGACACGAGGTGTACGCCCCGCCTGCAACTCGGCTGAAGCCAGGCGTGCGTAGGCCGAGGCGACCCGTTCGTCCGCGGGCAAGCCGGCCGTCTGTTCCCGGACTCGCGTGAGCGTTGCCAGGCGCGTCGCCCTGGACTCGCCGTCCTTCGCCATCAACACTCCAAGTTCGAGCTCGGCCAGGGTGACCACGGAAACGCCGACGTGGTCCGGCAGCGGACGCGCGAGTGGCCGCCTCTGTTCGATGGCCACGAATATCGAGGTGTCCAAGATGGCCGGTACGCTCACCATTCTTCGACCGTTTGCTGGCGCACCTCGGCGAGATCCCGCAGGAGGCCGGCGTCCGCGGAGGCCTCGCGTACGACACGCTCCATGGCAGGTCCGGTGCTCCAGACCGGGCGTGCGAGCGGGACCAGCTCCGCAACCGGTCGCCGGTTCACATTCACGCGTAGCCGCTCGCCGGCCTCAACGCGACGGAGGACCTCAGCCGTGTGGTTCCGCAGATCTCGCGCAGATACATCGCTCATGGCTAAGGTCCGTGGGCGCTACAGCTTGCGGGGAGGGATAGGCCACGCATTAGCGTGGCCAGGAGGGGGCCCCGAGGTCTGGCAAAGCCGAAACCTTCTGGCAAATTGGGTCGTTGCGCCTGGTGTGAGGCGCCGGACTCTAAAACTGGTCATCCTTGGCGTTCCGGCAGCGACTCTCATCGCCGGTGCCTCAATCGCCGTCTACAACCGCATCTACTTCGGCACGTTCTACACAGCCGGGGCTCCGCCCAGGATCAGCTACTGCGGTCGCACGTACTACCCCGGCGACACCGCCCGCGCAGACTCCCTCGCTCACTTGACCTCATTTCTGGCCTCCAGCGGGCAAGGCGGCTTGACCCGGATCGGTTCGACACCGTCAGGACTGCCGATCGTGGCCAATCTCATGTCACCCGAGACAAGGGCTTCATTCCATACGGACGTCTGCACCATGGAGGTATGGGTGCAAACAGGTCCAGACAGTTATGTCGTCTACGGGCTCAGCGGAGGGCCATAACCGAAACCTTCGCCGTCGCGTCACCGTTCTAACTGACACGAGGCGCCGCGTTCCATGACAGGTCATGACCACGCCCGCGCAATAGACGGACTCGCGATCGTCGCCGGCGCCTCACCAAGTGCGACCCTGCATAGGGCTAGCATTTCGTCATATGGCAAATAAAGTCGACGGATCGCGCGCGCCAGTCCACGTCACGGTGACCGGCGCTGCCGGCCAGATCGGCTACTCCCTCGTTTTCAGGATTGCCTCGGGCCAGCTGCTTGGCCACGACCAACCGATCGTGCTCCGCCTCCTCGAGATCGAGCCCGCGATGAAGGGGCTCCAGGGCGTCGCCATGGAGCTCGACGATTGCGCCTTCCCCCTCCTCACCGACATCGTTCTCACCAGCAACACCGAAGAGGCTTTCGACGGGACGTCGTGGGCCCTCCTCGTCGGTTCGGTCCCCCGCAAGGCGGGGATGGAGCGAGGCGACCTGCTGTCCATCAACGGAGGCATCTTTGCGCCGCAGGGCAAGGCCATCCAGGCCAAGGCGGCCCGCGATGTGCGGATCCTCGTCGTCGGCAACCCATGCAACACCAACTGCCTGATCGCGCGCTCCAACGCGCCCGATATCCCGTCCGAACGCTGGTTCGCGATGACCCGCCTCGACGAGAACCGGGCCAAGACCCAGCTGGCGAATAAGGCCGGTGCGCCCGTCGCCTCTGTCACCAACATGGCGATCTGGGGCAACCACTCGGCGACGCAGTATCCCGATGCGCGCAACTCGCGAATTGGTGGGCGGCCCACCTTCGATGTGATCAAGGACCACGCCTGGCTAAAGGCGGACTTCATCAGCACCGTCCAGAAGCGTGGTGCTGCGGTGATCGAGGCGCGGGGCCTGTCGTCCGCGGCGTCGGCCGCGAACGCGGTGATCGATTCCGTGAACAGCATTCGCACGGCCACACCCCATGGGGACTGGACGTCGCTCGCGGTGTGCAGCAAGGGCGAGTACGGGACACCCGAGGGTCTGCAGTTCGGATACCCGATTTCCACCGACGGCACGACGTGGAAGGTGGTCGAGGGGCTCGATCACGACACGGACGCCAAAGAGCGCCTCCGGGTAACCACCGAGGAGCTTGTTCAAGAGAGGGACCTCGTTAAGGCGCTAGTTCCTAGCTAGCTAAGCATCCCGTCCGGCGGGGGATCCGACCAAAAGGGCACAAAACGCGCCGCCGCCGGCCGGCGAGCCAGCCAAAAGGGCACGAACGGCGCGATCCAGGCCCCGAACTATCCTGAGCAAGTGAGCGTCAAGCTCGATCGGCACGTCTTTCCCTTCACCGCCATCGTTGGGCAGGAGTCGATGAAGCTTGCCCTCATCCTCAACGCGATCGTGCCCACCATCGGCGGGGTGTTGATACGTGGCGAGAAGGGAACCGGCAAGTCGACAGCGGTCCGCGCCCTGGCCCGCCTGCTGCCCGAGCACCTCGTGGTCGAGGGCTGCCATTTCGGCTGCGACCCAGACGACCTCGGCGCTCTGTGCACCGAATGCCGCCAGCGTCTCGCCCACGCCGGCGTCCTGCCCTCGCACAAGCGCCGCATGCGCGTGGTCGAGCTTCCGATCAACTCCTCCGAGGACCGCGTCGTCGGCACCATCGACATCGAGGCCGCGCTGCGCGCGGGCGCCAAGCGCTTCGAGCCCGGCGTGCTGGCCGAGGCCAACCGCAACATCCTCTACGTCGACGAGGTCAACCTGCTGGACGACCACCTGGTCGACGTCCTGCTCGACGCCGCCGCGATGGGAGTCAACGTGGTGGAGCGAGAAGGCGTCTCGTTCGCGCACCCCTCGCGCTTCATCCTCGTCGGCACAATGAACCCCGAGGAGGGCGAGCTGCGACCACAGCTGCTCGACCGCTTCGGCCTATGCGTCGACATCGAGGGCATCCGCGACCCAGACCAGCGCGTGTTGATCTCGGAGCGCGACGCCGCTTTCAAGAAGGGCGAGCACGAGTTCGCCACCGAGTTCGCAGCGGCCGACCACAACCTTTCTCGTGCCCTCGCCGAGGCGATTGTCGCGGTCAAGAAAGTGCGCATCACATCGGCCCAAGCACGCCTCATCTCCTCCATCTGCGTGGAGGCCGAGGTGCTCGGCCATCGTGCCGACGTCGTCATCGACCACGCCGCCCGCGCGCTCGCCGCGTACCGGCGTCATGCGACGCCCGACCGCGACGACATCTACGACGCCGCCACCCTCGCGCTCGCACATCGCGCGCGCCAACCCGTGCGTCGTGACCAGGAGGAGACCACCTCGTCTGAGCAGGGCGACGAGCAGCAAGGCACGAAGGAGCCCGAGTCGGACTCGGGCGAGCCTCAAGCCTCGGAGAGCGACTCGGCCTCGGACTCCACTGCCGAGCAGAGCTCGAGCGCAGCCGACTCGGGCCAGCAGTCCGCCGGCAGCGACCAGGGGATGACGACCGGCGGCTCGAGCGGCACCGAGTCCTCGCCGGATGCGACCGAGCTGTTCAACCTGAAGCGCATCGATCTGCCGAGGCAGCGACGGATCCGAAAGCAGGGGGGCAAACGCTCGGCCAGCCAGACCGCCGACCGCCGCGGCCGCTACGTGCGCGCGCAGCCCAGGGCCAAGGTCAACGACCTCGCCATCGACGCCACGGTGCGCGCCGCCGCGCCGATGCAGGTGGACCGCGGTCGCCTGCCCGGTGAGCGGTTGAAGATCGAGCGCGACGACCTTCGCCAGAAGGTTCGCGAACGGAAGATCGGCAACCTCATCGTGTTCGTCGTCGACGCCTCGGCCTCGATGGACGCCGAGCAGCGCATGGCCGCGACCAAGGGAGCCATCCTCTCGCTGCTCCAGGACGCATACGTCCGGCGCGACCGCGTGGCCGTCGTCATCTTCAAGAACCGCACCGCCGAGGTGGTACTGCGTCCCACCTCCAGCGTCTCACTAGCCAGGCGCCGGCTGGAAAAGCTGTCTGTCGGCGGCACCACGCCGCTCACCCATGGCCTGATGGCCGGGTACAAGGTGGTCAAGACCGAGCTCCTGCGCGACCCGACCATCAGGCCGCTCCTGGTGCTCATCAGCGACGGCCGCGGCAACATCTCGATGTTCAAGGAGGAGCCGTTGGTCGAGGCGCAGAAGATCGCGGCGATGATCGCCGCGGAGCACATCGACGCGCTAGTCATCGACTCGGCTCGCGACTACAGCCACCTGCCGTCCGTGCAGCACCTGGCGCGCGTCGCGCCGATGTACCAGACCTACGCGATCAACGCCTGCGCCGACCTCGCCGAGAGGATGGGCGCGCGCTACTACGGGCTGTACGACCTGTCCCGGGATGAGATTGCGTCGGCGGTGGAGAGGGAGCTGGGCCGAGGCGGCCGCTGATTGGCCGTGACCGAATCTCACGTCGCCACGTTGAACGTGCATGAGGTGGGCGGGCGCGGCGGCGGCAGCGTTCATGTTCATCAGCTGCACGAGCTCGTCCCCGGTCGCCGGCTCGTCGCCCAGCGCATCATCCCAGCCGCCTGCGAGTCCGGCGGTGGCCGCGAGCCCCAGTCCTGATCCCTCGCCCATCCCGCTCGTCTACCCGAGCCCGAAGCCTCTTCCGGTTGGGACCGCGGTCTCGCGCCAGGTCCTGGCGCCCGCCAAGGGGCTTCCAATCGCCCATCTCTGCTCTTACAAGTTGACGACCACCGCAGATGGAAACTTCACTCCGACGTTCTGTCGCGGCGGCGCCATCAACGTGCTGGCGTGGAGGGCTTATGCACCACTGGGCGTCAACGTCATGTCACTCGATCGCACGGCAACGATCAAAGACGTTCAAACGGCATTGTGCCGCGACTTGAACAAGAGCAATCACGCGACGCGGCCCGAAGAGATAAATGCGTACAGCCTCGCCGCCGCCTACTACGGCTGGAGTTTTGGAACCGACCCGACCACTTCCCTGGACCAACCGCCTTACTGCGCTTAGGAGCCAGGCCAGGCAGCCACGCCGGTAACATCTTCTAAATGGCGATAGACAGGTATTCCTACCCCTTCACTGCGATCGTCGGCCAGGAGCAGATGAAGCTTGCCCTGGTGCTGAACGCGATCAATCCTGCCATCGGCGGCGTGCTGATTCGTGGTGAGAAGGGCACCGGCAAGTCGACCGCGGTGCGGGCGCTGGCGAAGCTATTGCCCGAGCAGCAGGTCGTCGAGGGTTGCCACTTCGGCTGCCATCCCGACGATCCCGAGGACTTCTGCCTCGACTGCCGCGAGCGCGCCAAGGCAGGCGCCCTCCCGGTCACCACGCGCCGCATGCGCGTCGTCGAGCTGCCGATCAACGCGTCTGAGGATCGCGTGGTGGGCACCATCGACCTGGAGGCTGCCCTCAAGGAGGGCGCGAGGCGCTTCGAACCTGGCGTCCTGGCGGAAGCGAACCGCAACATCCTCTACGTCGACGAGGTGAACCTGCTGGACGACCACATCGTCGA
>PLYD01000096.1:0-4484 GCA_003151665.1 Candidatus Dormiibacterota bacterium | reverse complement strand
GACCAGCGCGTCTCCATCGTCGAGAAGAGGGCGGTGTGGGAAGACGACCCCACGAAGTTCTATCAGCAGCACGCTGAGTCGGAGCAGGACGTTCGCTCGCACATCGCTGAGGCGATCGCGACGTTTCCGGAGGTCGAGCTGCCGCGCGAGATCCTGCGCCTCATCGCTCAGCTCTCGATCACGCTGGAGGTCGACGGTCACCGATCCGACCTCGTGTGCGCACGTGCCGCTCAGGCCAAGGCCGCGTACGACAGCAAGGAGAAGGTGGGGCCGGCCCAGATCGGCGAGGTCGCCGAGATGGTGTTCGCACACCGCGTGCACTCGGTGCCGTTCGGCAAGGGCGGGCCGAACCTGTCCGAAGTGATCAGCAGGATGATCGGCCAGTCCTGAACCGAGAGCGATCTCGCGTTTAGGAATTGGCTGCGCGCGCAACTAGACTGATCCGAGATGTCGTCGGCTGACCGAGAACCCGTTCTAGTACCGCGTCGCGCCGCAGAGCTCTTAGGGCGAATCGAAGAGAACGTCCATCGCGTGATCGTCGGCAAGGACAAGGTGGTACGGCTCGCGGCCACGGGCCTCGTGGCCGGAGGCCACGTCCTTCTGCAAGACCTGCCTGGCACCGGCAAGACGTTGCTGGCCCGGGCTCTCGCGACATCGGTGGGCGGCGCGTTTCGGCGCATCCAGTGCACGCCCGACCTCCTGCCCTCCGACATCACGGGGTCCAGCGTCTTCAATCAGAAAGACCTGACCTTCCAGTTCATCCCCGGCCCCGTGTTCGCCAACATCGTCCTGGCGGACGAGGTCAATCGCGCGACGCCCCGCACGCAATCGGCGCTGCTCGAGGCGATGGGGGAGGGTCAGGTCACAGTCGAGGGCGTGACGCGACCGCTCGAGCGGCCATTCTTCGTCGTCGCCACCCAGAACCCGACCGAGTTCCACGGCACCTACCCGCTGCCTGAATCGCAGCTCGACCGATTCATCCTCGCCGCGGCGATGGGACCGCCGACCGACGACGAGGCGATGGAGGTGCTCGCGCGCCGCGAGCACGGCGACCCGATCGCCGACCTGCGCGCGGTGGTGAGCCTGGCCGAGGTCATCGAGCTGCAGGACGCGTGCCTGAAGGTGGTGGCCGCGCCTGCGATTCGAACCTACATCGTGTCTCTGCTGCATGCGATCCGTTTGCGGCAGGAGGTGCTGTTGCCGGCGAGCATGCGATCGGGCGTGTACCTGCAGCGCGCCGCGCAGGCGTGGGCGCTTTTCGAGGGACGCGACTTCGTCCTGCCTGACGACATCAAGCTGCTGGCGCTGCCGGTGCTGTCTCACCGTCTCGGCATGCGGGGCCGCTTCAAGGCGGCGGACGTCGTCGAAGAGGTGGTCGCTTCGCTGCCCCTACCTCCTTTGAGGCAACACTGATCGGTCGCATTTCCTGGCGCCTGGTCGGCGCGCTGGCGGTGGCGGCCGCTGTCTTTTACTACGGTACGACCTCCGAGGTTGCGTGGCTCTTTCTGCTCGCCTACTGGATTGTGGCGCTCGTCGTGGCGGCGTACGTCTACGCGCGGTGGAACTGGCGCGGGCTGCGGGCCGACCTCGGCCTCGGTGGCGCCAGGCCTGGACCAGATTCACCCATCGAGGCGCTCCCTGAGCAGCTTCTGCGGAGCGGCCCGTTGCCCGCTCCCCTCTTCGAAGGCGACCACGCCGACATCGAGCTGAGGCTGACCACGACCGGAAGCTCGCGGGGCCCCGCTCGCCTCTCGGGCTCGGTCTGCGGTGTCGAGGTGAGCGCCGCTACTGGCGTGGTGCCCAGGACCGGGTGGGTGGAGCGGCGGACCCTCGGCCCTCTCGGGCGCGGCGCCATCGTGGCGAGCAACTGGGTGCTGGAATCGAGCGACCCTCTCGGCTTCTTCCGGTTCCGCCGCACAGGCGCGAATGGAGAGGTTGGCCTCGTGCTCCCGCGCTTCGGGTCGCTCACGTCTTCGCCCCAGGCACGGGAGCTGGAGGCCAGCGTTTCGGCACCCCGATCCGGCTCCGGGATGGAGCTGTTCGGCGTTCGCGAGTACCGGCCGGGCGATCCGCTGCGGCGCATCCACTGGAAGTCCAGCGCTCGCCTTGGCGAGCTGGTGGTGCGCGAGTACGAGCCGCCGGGGGTCCAGACGGTCGGCATCTTCTGCGACCCGCACCCGCCGTCGCGCGAGGCGGCCGACCAGGTCGCGCGCCTGGCTGCGTCGGAGGCGTGGGATTGCATTCGGGGTGGGGGAAGGGTGGTGCTATGGGCGCCAGGCCTGGAGCCGAGCCTGCCGAGCGCGGCACGCTCGCTGTGGGCGCTGCTCGATTGGCTGGCGAGGTATCCGGCGCCTTCCACAGCACAGGAAACGATGCCTTCGGTCACTGATGCCGTCGGTGTCACCGCGGGAACCGATGCCGCGCTTATCGAGGCGCTCGAGACGGTCCGGCAGCGCGGCGGGCGTATCCGGGCGTGGGTGGTCGGCGAGGCGGAGCTGGAAATCGAAGCCCCCGTCCAGCGTGTGGGCACGGCGTGGCCACTTTGAAATTGCCGCGCTTCCTGAAGCTCCCTCCCTCGCCGGTCGAGAACTCGCTTCAGGCTCGTGTCTTCGTCTTCCTCGGCTTTGTCGTGGCCTCGGTGGCGGTCGCGATCTACGGCCAGGACTATGTCGTGCCCGCCGCCGGCGTGGTCGTGGCGGCGATCGGCCATGTCGTCAGCTACCGCGGTCGCAACAAGAGGCGGCGCCTCGCCGGACAGATTCTGGTCGCGGGCCTCGTGATGGCCGCCCTCGCCTACTTCCTCGCCGACTCGGTGCTCGCGATCTTCGGCGGCATCCTGCCCCAGGCAAACTTCGCGATCCTCCTGGTGGCGGTCACCAGCTTCGACCTCAAGACCCGGCGCAACTGCTACTCGAGCCTGTGGATCAGCCTCGCGATCCTCTACCTCGCGGCCGTGTTCGCGTGGGACTACCCGTTCGGCATCCTGGTCGCGCTGTGGGCGATCTGCCTGGCCGGTTTCTGGATGACCTCGCACCTGAGTCGCATCGATGCCAAGGTCGCTGGGCCCATCCGCCCGTTGGCGCTCGCCCTGACCGGCGCCCTCGCCCTCGGCGTCATCGCCTTCGTCTTCATCCCGCAGCCAACTGCCCTCTCTCCGACGCCGTTGGTGGTGTCACTGCCAAGTTTCACCAGCTTCCAGGGCGAGATGGAGAATCCCGCCCTGCCGCTCGTGCAGATCAGCGGCGATCCGTCCGGCGCCACCAACAGCATCGACCTGCGCTTCCGCGGCAGGCTCGGGGACGCACCAGTCATGTACGTGCGCACTGGCGCGCCCGCCTACTGGCGCGGCCTGGTGTTCGACACTTACCGGGGCGGCCAGTGGACCGCGTCGCAGCGCAGCTTCGTCACGTTCCAGCCCTACATCCAGCCGCGCTTCCTGCCGCCGGCTCCCAAGCACAACCTCGGCACCTTCGCCCAGGTGTTCCGCGTCGTCAGGACGCTGCCGGGCGTGATCAGCGCGGCCTACCCGATCCAGAGCCTGTATGCGCCCGTGTCGGCGCTGCGCCGCGACGTCTACGGAACGTTCCGGACGCCGGATGTGCTGCGGCCGGGACAGACCTACTCGGTGGTCTCGTATCTGCCCAACCTGTCCCCGCAGGAGCTGCAGTCAGACCCTCTCCTGCCCGGAAACCCGGAGAACAACCCCGAATACCTGAATGCCCAGAGCCTTTCGCAGCGAGCCCACCTGCTCGCTGTGCAGGCTGTTGCGGGCCACACCGACACCGAGTTCGACCAGGTGATGGCGCTGACGACCTACCTGCAGACGAACTTCCGCTACTCGCTGCAGCTCGGACAGGCGCCGCCCGGCCTCGACCCCGTCGACTGGTTCCTCTTCGACGCGAAGATCGGGTACTGCGAACAGTTCGCGACCGCCGAGACCTTGATGCTGCGCAGCCTCGGCATCCCGGCGAGGCTCGCGACCGGATACTCGACCGGCGACTACAACCCCGTGCTCAACGAGTCGATAGTCCGCGAGCACGACGCACACGCATGGGTCGAGGTCTGGTTCTCCGGTCACGGCTGGGTGCCCGTCGACCCCTCGCCAGGTTTCGCAGCGCTGGCGGCCACGCAGTTTCCGAATCGCTGGGCGGCCGCCGGCCTTGCGAGCCTCATCCCGCACCTCTCGATCGGCGCGCCGCTGGCCGCGCTCGGCTCGCTGGGTATCCTCGCGGCGATCCCGCCCGCGGTCGCCATCGCGTTGCTCGTGGTCGTCGTGTGGGCGTGGTTTCGCACACGAAGGTGGGGCAGAGGCGTTCGGGCAGCGCCAGGCGAGTCGGAGCTGTTGCGCCTCTACGAGAATGTCCAGCGGCGGCTCAAACGCCGCCGAGCGCCACCGGAAACTCCGCTCGAGTACCAACGAGCGGCGCGAGCCGGCCCGATCGAGCCGCTGCTCGATGAGCTGACCGAAGCCGTCAACGAGGGCG
>PLYD01000111.1 GCA_003151665.1 Candidatus Dormiibacterota bacterium | reverse complement strand
GAGGTAGTCGGCCCCCTTACCAAGCCCCGATCTCTCGACGTACTTGGCCTGCTCGCGAAGTGGGAAGCCTTCGGGGATGGTGACTGTCACCTGCGCCGAGTTACCGTGTTGTAGGGCGTCGACGACCTGGACCAAGCTCATGTTGCGGTTGAGCTGGAAAACCCCTGCCTGGAAGGTGGCGCCGGCTCCGGTGAACCTGAGGTAAAGGTCGAACGCGTTGCGATCCCTGATCAGGCGTTGCGCGAGGAGGTCATCGGCCACCTGGCTCGGAAGCTCGCCCGGGTCGATATGGAACGCTACTGGCTCGCTGTCGGTGGTCACGGGGGTGTTCACGTTGTAGTTCCACCAGTCGTATCCGCGCGAGGTGCCAAAGCCCAGGACTGCGATCACCGCCAGCGCGGCCACGAGCCTCTTCATTCGACCTGGTCCTTTTCGAGCGCCGTGATCACCTGCTGGAACTCATCGCCTTCGACTGTCTCCAGTGCGCCGTCGACCTCGCGCAACAGCAAGACCTGCGAGGGGTCGTCGATGTTCTCGACGAGGTAATAGACGCCGCCCTCGTGATCGAAGGCATCATGAAGCTGAAACTGCCGCTCTCGACCGGACTCATCGATGAGGGTTATTGACTTAGCGACCTCCGGCTCAGGATTTTCATCCGGCACGGCGGCGGTCCAGGTGAGCCTGAAGCATCAAGGTTGCCGCGACCCGGTCGACGCTGAGGCGCCTTTTGTCGCGGCGCACCCCATCCGCGATCAGCGAGCGCTCCGCGGCCACGGTGGTCAACCGCTCGTCGACCAGCTCCACAGGCAGGCCCGATTCAGCCCGAATCGCATCAGCCAGCAGCTGCGCTGCCTTCGCCTCCGGACCGCGTGAGCCGTCGAGGCGCTTGGGCAGGCCGACCACGATCCTGGCCGCCTCGCTTTCACGCGCGAGCTGGGCGATGCGTGCCGGCAGCGTCGAGGCCGGCTCCGCAGGCATCGTGGTCAAAGCCTGCGCGATGGTGGCCGTGGGGTCGCTCAAGGCAACACCGACGCGCTTTGTCCCAGGGTCGATGGCGAGGATCCGCACCTAACCTGTCGGTGGCAGGGCCGGCACCGCCCCCTGCTCGACGACATAGTGGATCGAGATGCGCCCGACCAGCAGCGGCATCAACGGCAAGGTGATCGGCTGCTCCTTGATGCTGACCGACCTGACGTTCAAGCCCTGCAGGTAGAACCTGGCCTGGGCAAGCGGCCGCCCGACGACCTGCGCGCGGATCTTAGACATGTCGAGCTTGGCAGCGACGAACGCAGCTGCATCTCCAACGAAGACGAGCTGGCCGCCTGCGGTCGCGCTGAGGATTCGGTAGTCGACCTGTATGGGCGCGTCGGTGAGCAGCTGCTGATTGTTGGGAATACGCTGCGCGAGGTAGTTCTCAAAGGCCTTGTGCACATCGGCGTCCATATAAAAGTCCCCTTCTCCCCGCAGCGACATGGTGGCGTTGAACGCCGCGACCTTGTCATTCGTCTGGTGGTCGGTGCTGAACAGAGGCGCTCCATAGATCAGCGTGTCACTGAGCACCTCGCCGCCCTTCTTGGAGGCCGAGATCTGTTGAGCGATCGACTGCCGCACCTCCTGCTCGAGGACCGTTCGAGCGGCGGAAAAGTCCGCGATCGTCATTTGCGGCGTGTTCGAGGCGTCAGCCCCGCCACCCGTAGCCTGCGGATTGGTGACGCTGATGTCGTGGGTGTTGTTCTCGATCACGTTGATGGTGCCGGAGCCAACATTGCCCGCCGCACCACGAGTGGTTGAAATGATGCTGGCCGAGGCCGATCCGTGCCACGGCACCACCAAGCCCCTCGTCGTCTGGGCAAATTCGATGCCGTTTGTGTTCATCAAGCGCTGACCGGAGCTCACGACCAAGCCGAGTGAGCCGCAGCTCGGTCCCGGGCAATGCGGCGGATCTTCGTTGTTCATGTACGTGACCGACCCGAACGCAGCGGCCAGCAGCACGCGGATCGAGCCCGTGGTCTTGAAACCCTGGGACACGGAGCGCGTGATGATGACGGGGCGAACCCGAATCGGAGCCTTGCCAGGCTGAGCTTGAATCTCGACCGCCTTCTGGGAGAAGGGCTGGGCCGAAGCCAGCAATGTCACGGAGGCGGAGGGCACATAAAGGGCGGCGGCGACCAACCCGATCACCAGCAGGATGCCTGCGACCATGTAGAGAAGGAACCGGCCGGGCCTGAGCTCGGTCGCGCGCTTGGTGATCAACCTGGTCGGCGCCGCGATGCCGATGTGGGTCGCCGACTCCGCGTGATCACGCTGCCACCAGTGGGGTATCGGGAGCTCCGCTTCCGGCGCTGAGGGGATGCCCTCGCCCTGGGCGCCGACCGCTCCGAATACCGCGAAGCCGCTCTCGGAAGCCATCCTCTGGACTGCCGGGTCGTCGCACACCACGGTGACCCGCTTGCCCATGCCGGCCGCGTAGTTGCGCAACAGCTGGAAGTTGAACCGACTTTGGCCGATGCGCGATCGGAGCGGCAGAACGAGCATCGTGTCGTCGCCGCGGTAACGGCGCAAACGTTCTACGAGCTCAGGAATTTCTTCCTCACTCTCGACGTAAATAGGGTCCGTTGCCATGGCGTTAATCAGTCTCCTGGAGC
>PLYD01000287.1 GCA_003151665.1 Candidatus Dormiibacterota bacterium | reverse complement strand
CCGATAATGTAGCAACGTCCCCCCAGGTTGACTTTCCGCATCGCAGCAACGGCTCAGGTAACAGGCAAGTGTCCGACCTCGAATCAGAACGCCCGGCGAAGCGTCAGGAAGGCTCGAAAACGGGCGTTCCGCGCTCGAAATTGGCTGCTCGCATCGAGCGCATGCTCAACGCTGCGCTGGGCGGTGACTCGCACGTAACCCTCAACATCAAGGCTCCGGAGCTGCTCGCCGACGCAGGCGCCGTGGCCCCCGCGATAAGCCTAGTTCTCGCCCGTGCAGGTCCGGGGCTGGCGCCTCAATTGCGCATGACCCAGACCCTGCGGTCGGGCGGTCTGTTTGAGGATCTTTTGAACGCGCTGGCGAATCCCGACCCTACCGTGAGAATCGCGGCAGCCCGGCTCTGCGGCGCCCTCCGAATGACCGACTCGCTGCCCTGGCTCGCTGACATGATGGCTGACTCCAGGCCCAGGGTCTGGGAGGCCTCTGTCCGTGCCCTTGGGGAGCTTGGGGGCCACCGAGCCGTCGATGTGCTCATGTCCGCCGTCGACCGCATTCCGCAGCACCGGCTGGCGATCGAGATCGCTCGAGCTGCTTCGGATATGGACATCGAGGCGCTCATGCGCGAGCCTGCCAGTGTGCAGGCTGCTGTTGTCACCGTCCTAGCGTGTGGTTTGAGACATGACCCGTTGAGGGTCGGGCCGCTCTCCGCGATCGCCCAAGACAGGCGATGGCCGTCTCGAGTCCGGGTGGCGGCGTGCCGTTCCCTGGGGATGATCGGCGACAACTCCGCATCAGGTGCGCTCGGCCTATTGACCAGCGATCCGGACGGCGCGATCAGAGGGGCCGCGATCGACGCGCAAAGGCGGCTCAAAACCGGCGGCAGAGGCCCACGCTCATGAAGCTCTCCGAACGCTTCGACCGGCGGTATCAGCAAACCCCATTGGCCACTCCTGTAGTGCCCGCGCCGCCGTCGACCAACGGACCGGTGGCGACGGTTACCGCGCCGCCTACGCCCATCGCAGCGCCGAGCCCTGCGCCGCCGGTCCACGACGTCGCACCGACTCTGGTCACCGAATCGTCATCCAAGCTGACGCCATCGCTAGCTGCCGCCAAGGCCGAGATCCACGGCCAGCTGCTGGCCCACCACACAGCGCAGATCGACATCAACAATCCCGCCGGGATCAGGCGGCTTCTGCTGCAGCTCACCGAGGAGCATTTCAGAGCCAAGCCCCCTACCACGCTGGTCACCGCCGCCGATCGCGAGCGCCTGGTCGAGGTCCTTTACGACGAGGTTGTGGGCCTGGGGCCGCTCGAGGCTCTGCTGCGCGACCCCGACATCAGCGAGGTGATGGTCAACCGGCCGGAGCAGATCTTCGTCGAACGGAAAGGCAAGATCGAGCTCACGAGCCTCGCCTTCGAGGACGAGGCAAGCCTGCGCCGAGTCATCGACAGGATCGTGTCGTCGATCGGCCGTCGCGTCGACGAGTCGGAGCCGATGTGTGATGCGCGTCTCAAGGACGGGTCACGCGTCAACGTGGTGATCCCGCCGGTGGCGATCTACGGGCCGTGCCTGACGATCCGAAAGTTCGGCCGCGAGGTGTTGAGCCCGGAGCAGATTGTCAGCCTGGGCGGCGCGACGCCGGCAATGATGTTGTACCTGGACGCGGCCGTGAAGACGCGTCTCAACATCATCGTCTCGGGCGGCACCGGGTCTGGCAAGACCACCTTCCTGAATGTGTTGTCTGGATTCATACCGGCAAACGAGCGGATTGTGACGTGCGAGGACGCGGCCGAGCTGCGCCTTCGCCAGGTGCACGTGATCAGCCTCGAGTCCAAACCCCAGAACGTCGAGGGGCGTGGCGCCATCTCGATTCGCGATCTCGTTCGCAACTGTTTGCGCATGCGCCCCGACCGCATCGTCGTCGGTGAGTGCCGCGGACCTGAGGCGCTCGATATGCTCCAGGCGATGAACACCGGGCACGACGGCTCCATGAGCACCCTGCACTCGAACAACCCTCGCGACGCTCTGAACCGGCTCGAGACGCTGGTGCTCCTCGCCGGAACTGAGCTTCCATCGCGAGCCATCCGCAGCCAGATCGCGTCGGCGGTCAACGTCGTCGTTCAAACGGAGCGATTGCGGGGCGGTGCGCGCAAGGTGGTCAGCGTGGCCGAGGTGACGGGCATCGCCGACGGCGAGATCACCATGCAAGAGCTCTTTGTCTTCAACCAGACGGGGGTCACCGCGGATGGGCGCGCGGTCGGCTATCACACTGCCACCGGCATACAGTCCGCGTTCCTGAAGCACTTTCGCTCCAACGGCGTCGACCTGCCGGATTCCATCTTCCAACCAAGCACCGTGCCTCCTCAGGGCACGCAGTCGTAAGCCTGAGATGATCGGCGTGGACGACCAGGATCGGATCAGTCCCGAGAAGGGACCGGACGAGGCGCCGAGAGTCGACGCCCTCGACGCCGACCTGCTTGCCGACTTCGGCCATCAGCTTCGCAACCAGCTCAATGCGGTCCTCGGCGCGGCGGGTTTGCTGGCGATGACAGCCACATCCACTGAGGAACGAGAGCTTGCCTCGATCGTCGAGCTCGGCGCGGAGCAGGTGGCGAGGCTCGTCGAGGAGGTCCTCGACGCAGCCATGATCCAGCGCGGCGAGTTCGAGCTCGCGCTGCACCCGTTTGACGTCCGGTCCAGCGTCGAGAGCTGTCTTGGGCTGGTCGCCGAGCTCGCCGGCACCAAGGGCCTCGACCTTTCCTTCCGTGCCGAGCTCGACGTGCCGAGCGTGATCGTCGGGGATTCTCGGCGGGTCGACCAGATCCTGCTCACGCTGTTGAGCGGCGGTCTGGAAAGGACGGACCGTGGTGGAGTCGGGGTCGAGCTGAGCTGCCGGCCGGAGGGGGAGCTCACAAGACTCCAGTTCAGTGTGCGGGACACCGGCAAGGGCGTGCCGGCGCGAATTCTGCGTAGTGGGATGGGTGAGGCTGGCGTCGCTCCGACGCAGCTAGAGCCCGGCGACAGGCTGGCTGTCCTCAACCTCGCGACGTGCAGGCGGCTGGTCGAGATGATGGACGGCGAGCTGCGGGTGGAGCAGGGCGGCGTCGAGGCGGGTCCTGACGCGGGCACCCTTTTCGAGTTCACCATGCTGGCCGAGGCGTTGCCCGCCCTGGTGACCACCTCGCCGGTGACGCTCGAAACCATGAATGTGCTTGTGGTCGCAGCGGACGCCACCGAGCGTCGCGTGATGGCGCTGCAGACGGAGACGTGGGGAGCGATCGCGACCGAGGCCACACCGGAAGAGGCCCTCACCAGGGCCCAGCAGGGCCAACCCTTCGATATCGCACTGATCGAGCACCGCGTCCCAGCGATCGACGGCCTCGCATTGGCGACTTCGCTGCGGTCGCTCAGAGGGCCTGAGCAGCTCCCGATCGTGCTTATCGGCGCCCAGCCGACGGCGGAGGAGGCGGGAGCCGCTGACAGCGGCCTGGTGCAGGCAACGCTCACCAAGCCCGTGCCTCCTCGCAAGCTGCACGACGTAATGATTCAGGTGGGGATTCACCAGGTGGTACCGGCCGTACCATCCGAGGTCGACAGGGTCGCGCCCGGGGCGCTCAAAGTGCTGGTCGCCGACGACAATGCGTTGAACCAGAACCTGCTTCGCCGGCTGGTGGTCAAGCTCGGTCACAGCGTCGATGTCGTCTCGAACGGGCGCGAGGCGGTGGCCGCCATCGCCCTCGCGCCCTACGACGCGGTCCTGATGGACGTGCTGATGCCCGAGATGGACGGTCTTGAAGCCGCTGAGGCGATCTGCCGCCGCTGGCCGAGGGGCACGCGGCCCCGCCTCATCGCGTTGACGGCGCTCGCCGGCCCGGGCGACCATGACCGGTGCCTCAAGGCGGGCTTTGACGACTACATGATCAAGCCGGTTCACCTGGAGCAGCTGCGGGAGGCCTTCAGGGTGGCGGCGGGCTGGCGCACCAACCCGTAAGCGGAGAGCTAGTCGCCCAGCCGGCCCCTGGCGATCGAGCGGCGCGACGCTCGTGCCTCGAGGAAGACGACGACGATGACGATGAGGCCACCGAGCACCATCAGCCCGCCGAGTATCTCGGCGTTCAGGCCGCGTGGCTGCACGATGATCTGGACCATCGCCGAGCCGAACACGAGGATGTAGCTCAGGCCGAGCAATCGGACTCGAGGCGCGACGTGCGTTTCCTCGTCTGCGCGCCACGGCCGCCGACCGATTATCAATAGATAAGCGCCGACCAGAAGCGCAAGGCCGGCGAAGATGAGGGTGATGAACTGAATGAGGGCGATTGTCACAGCCTTCGAGTGACCTCCGCGTGGTTCATCTGCAGTCGCATTCGGGCAGATACTAACCGGCGCGCCGGCCTCATCGATCTCAGCTTCTTACAATCGTCACTCCAATGCCTCGCAGAGAACCCATCAAAGCGGTCCGCGGAATGCGGGACCTCATGCCCGCGGAGCGGGCTCTTTGGCGCACCGTCGAGAGGGCCGCCGCAAGCGTCGCGAGGAGCTTTGGATACCAGGAGATGGTCACTCCGATCCTCGAGCACACCGACCTCATCGAGCGGGTCGGCACCGAGACGGACGCGGTCGCGAAAGAGCTGTATCGCTTCGAAGATCGTGGCGGGCGCAACCTCGCGCTTCGGCCAGAGGCGACGGCAGGGATCGTGCGCGCCTACTTCGAGGGTCATCTCAACCAGGGCCCGCAACCCGCACGACTGTTTCTCATCGGGCCGATGTTCCGGTACGACCGCCCGCAGAAGGGCCGGTACCGCCAGTTTTTTCAGTTCGACATCGAGGCGATCGGCGCCGACAGCCCGGCAGTGGACGCCGAGATCATCGAGCTCGCCGCCACGTGGCTGCGCGAGGTCGGCCTCAGCGATGTGGCGCTGGAGCTGAACACGATCGGCGACCACAAGTGCCGGCCCGCATACCTCGATCTGCTGCGGGAGTACTACCGGCCGTTGAAGGACAAGCTGCACGGCGACTGCCAGCGCCGCCTCGAGACGAGCCCGTTGCGCCTGCTCGATTGCAAGGTGCCGCAGTGCCAGCCCTTCAAGCCCAAAGCGCCCCGCATCACCGACCACCTTTGCGACGAGTGCGCTGCCGCATGGGTGCTGGTGAGGCGGGTACTCGACGCCGCGGGCATCGAGTACCGGTTGAACCCATACCTGGTGCGGGGGCTCGATTACTACACGCGCACAGTTTTCGAGTTCTACCCAGGCGGCGCGTCTGGCCAGCAGGACGCGCTGGTCGCCGGCGGGCGATATGACGGCCTTGCTGAGGCGGAGGGCTGGCCGTCGACCCCCGGTGTGGGATTTGCGGGCGGTCTCGACCGGGTCACCGAGGTGGTCGCCGCGAGTGGGGCGGAGGTGATCCCGGAACCCCCGGCTGAGGTGGTGGTCCTGGCGGATCCGGGCCTGGAGGTAGAGGCCGCGGAGGTGGCGAGGCTGTGTCGCGCCGCGCGCACGGTCGCCGTTGACTATGAGCCCAAGAGCCTGCGCGCCAAAATGCGATCGGCCAACAAGCTGGGCGCGCGCTGGGTGGTCCTCCTCGGCGGGTCGGAGGCGCAACGCCACGTGGCGCAGCTCAAGGACATGGCGAGTGGCGAGCAGGTGGAAGTTCCGTGGAAGCAACTTGCGGAGAGCCTGGTTTGAGCGGTTTCACATCTCCTCACTCCGGCTCGCTACGCGCCTCGGACGATCGCAAAGAGGTTGATCTGTACGGATGGGTCGCGCGCCGTCGCGACCACGGCGGCCTGATCTTCATCGACCTGCGCGACCGCTGGGGTGCGGTGCAGGTCGTCTTCAATCCGACGAAGGCGCCCGAAGCGCACGCCGCCGCATCCGAGCTGCGAGCCGAGTACGTGGTGCGCGTCAAAGGCGTGGTCGGCCGGCGCCCGGCAGGTTCCGAGAATCCGCGCATGGCCACCGGTGAGGTCGAGGTGACCGCCTCGAAGCTCGAGGTCATCAACAAGTCGGAGACGACTCCATTCCCGATCGAGGATCAGGAGGAGCCTGACGAGAAGACGCGCCTGGAGCATCGATATCTCGACCTACGCCGGCCTCGAATGACGCGGATGCTGGTGCTGCGGAGCCGCGTCAACAAGCTCATCCGCGACTACATGGACCGGGAGGAGTTCATCGAGGTCGAGACGCCGATCCTCACCCGCAGCTCGCCGTCGGGCGCGCGCGACTTCCTGGTTCCATCGCGCGTGCACCCTGGATCCTTCTACGCCCTGCCTCAAGCCCCGCAAATGCTGAAGCAGCTGCTGATGGTTTCCGGAGTCCAGCGTTACTACCAGATCGCGCGCTGCTTTCGTGACGAGAACCTACGGGCCGATCGACAGCCAGAGTTCACGCAGCTCGATGTCGAGATGTCGTTCTGCGACGAGGAAGACGTCTTCAGCCTGATCGAGGGATTGTTCAGCGAGCTCTGGCGCGAGGTTCTGGGCGTCGAGCTCAAGACTCCGTTCGAGCGCATGGATATAAAGGAATCGCTGCTCAGGTTCGGGACCGACAAGCCCGACCTTCGTTACGACCTCGAGATCGCCGACCTGGGATCGGTCCTCGCCGGCACGAAAGCGCTGATCTTCCGCAGCGCTCTCGACGCCGGCGGCGTAGTCCGAGGCATGCGGGTGCCTGGCGGCCGCGACATGGCCCGCCGGGACCTGGACGAGCTGGTGACTGTCGCCAAGGGTGCGGGAGGCAAGGGCCTCGCGTGGCTGCCTGGCAGCACGATCGACAAGTTCCTCACGAAGGAGGAGCTGGCGGGAATCATGGGTGCGACCGGCGCAGGCAACGACGACCTGGTGCTCCTCGTCGCCGATCGCAGGCGCAAGGCCGAGACGGTGATAGGTCTCATCCGGCAGGAGGTGGCGCGGCGCCGCCACCTGATCAGAGAGGACGAGTGGAAGTTCCTGTGGATCAACCCGACCTATCTATTTGACGAGGACGACGCGGGCAAGCTGACCTACGCGCACCATCCGTTCACGCGGCCCTTCGAGGAAGACATGTCGTTTGTCGAGGATCGGCCGTACGACGTTCGCGCGCATGCCTACGACATCGTCCTCAACGGTTATGAGCTCGGAGGTGGAAGCCTTCGCATCTATGACCCAGGTATGCAGGAAAGGGTGTTCCAGTTGCTGGGCATGCCACTCGACGTAATTCGCGATCGCTTCGGCACGCTGCTACGCGCTTTCACGTACGGGGTGCCGCCTCACGGTGGCATAGCGCCGGGAATCGATCGCATCGTCATGATGCTCGGCGGCACCGACAACATTCGCGATGTCGTCGCTTTTCCAAAGACGCAATCGATGTCGGACCTCATGCTGGGCGCGCCGTCGGAGGTCGACCCCGCGCAGCTCGAAGAGCTTCGGATTCGAGTGGTGCCACCCCCGAACGCGTCCACGTAATATTGGGTGGCTCCCGACGGGTTGCGGGCGATGTGCGCGTTGCCCAATAGACAGCATTTAGGGACCTCGGAGTCCGGTCGCCGACCAAAAGCCCGCTTGACGGGACTTGGAGAGCCAAGGCAGGGGACCCACCTGAGCTCGCTCAGGACAACCCACCCCCGTGGCCCGGAGGGAGCGCTTTGGTCCTATTGAGTTTCATCCCGCCGGGCGTCATCGTGGGGGTCCTTGCGGCCCTGATCTTCTCGCTGGTCTTCTACGCGCTGCTGCCCTATCGGCGCCGCGCTTATGTTCCGATCCTNNGGAGCCGAAGGAACCCAAAGACGCCAAGGAACCGAAGCCTCCACCTGACATTTAGTATTGGTCAGGTCGTTTGCCGGCTCCGGTAAGGGGGTATTCACCAGTTGCAGAACTTCATGTGGCTTGCGTTTGGGGTCGCCGCCCTCGTGGTGGCGCTGGCCCTGGCAGCCGTGCTGTTTCGGTTGCGCGGGACCCTGGGTGCCGTTGAAGAGCTGCTCGAAACGACCAACGAAGAGTTGAAGGAGACCCTGCCCGAGGTGCGACAGACGATCGGCAACGTGAACGACATCACTGCTGGTGTGAATGTCGGGCTGCGCGCGGCGGGAAGTGGGGCATCCTCGGTTGGGCACGGCATCAAAGCTGCGGCGCATGGCGTCAGGGTGGCGGGCCAAAGCCTGGTTCGGACTGTATTAGGAGGTTAGGCAATGTCGGATGAGAAGAGCAGCGGTGGGAGCGGCGGTGGCGGCGGCTTTGGATGGTTCATCCTCGGCGGAATCGTCGGACTGGCTGCCGGTGCCTACATTGCGTCCGGTCCCGGGCGTGGCCAGGTGGACAGCATCCGGAGCAAGACCATCGAGCTGAGCACCAGCGAGCCGGCCCAGCGGGCGAAGCAGGCCGCACAGCGCGCACGCGGGGCGGTGACGGACCCGGGCAACCCGGTCGGCAAGGCGATCCAGGAGGGCGTGGCCGCCGCAAAGCGACGCCGTGAGGAGCTGGAAGCCGCCGCCGCCCGCAAGATCGACGCGACGATCAACGGCGAAGACTCGAAGAAGGGTTCCGACGCCTAAATGGCCAAGCGCGATTTAGCTGAGCTCAAGATTCCCGCGTCGTCGGACTTCATACCCGTCGCCAAGCGGGTCGCGACGACGTTGGGCAGCCAGTTGGGGCTCAGCCTCGTCGACCTTGACGAGCTGACGATCGCGCTGACCCAGGCCTGCGACAGCGCCATTGAGGCCGCGAACGACCTCGATGGGCATGCGGACCTCAAGCTGACCTACTTCGCCACCAACCGGGCCCTGGTCGTCGACGTGGACCTCGTGCCGTCAGCCGGCCAGGTGCTCTCGGCCCCACGGCCTCATCCGGAGGCGGATGCGGAGCTGCAGAGGCTCGCTTACGAGATGATCCGCTGCTTCGTCGACGACTTCCGCCCGCTCGTCGAGCCTCGGACGGGGCACGTCCGCTTCCGGATGGTCAAGTACATCGCGTAGCGCGGGGGAGGCAGGCCTCCCCCCACGGGCCCCCACCAGTGGCTCCATGCAATGCTGGGAGGCGTTTTGAAACTGCAACGCTTGGTGACGGCCGGAATGAATCCGGCCTGCTGGCGCCACTTGTGACTGGTTGAAACTTGGGTTCGAAGCCTCGACCTTCCCGTGAGGAGCTGCGGGCCCTTCATCGTCGCTACAAAGAGACGAAGGACCCCGCGGAGCGCGACCGCATCCGCGCTCAGCTCGTCGATGCGTATCACGACTTCGTGTACTTCCTCGCGCGCAAGTTCCAGAATCGCGGCGAGCCTCTGGATGACATCGTCCAGGTCGGCTACCTCGGCCTGATCAAAGCCATCGAGCGCTTCGATCCCGACCTCGGCTTCGAGTTCACGACCTTCGCGACCCTGACGGTGGCGGGCGAGATCAAACGCCACTTCCGGGACAAGGGGACCGCGATCCGTTTCCCACGCCGTCTCCAGGAGCTACATCAATCGGTGGTGCGCGTAAACGAGGAGATGAAGAATCAGCTGGGTCGCGAACCGACGGTGTCGGAGCTGGCCGAGCGCCTCGGCGTCAAACCCGAAGACGTGACGGAGGCGATGGAGATGGGTCCCGCCTACATGCCTCTGTCGCTCGATCAGCCCATCGGATCGGCGGACGGCCAGGAGGGACGTGCCATCGCTGAGCAGATCGGGACCGCGGATCCCGAGCTCGACCGAGTCGAGATGCGAGACCTGCTCGACCGCGCGATGGTGCACCTCACGCCTCGCGAGCGGGCGATCATGGCGATGCGCTTCTACGAGCAGATGTCGCAATCGGAGATTGCGCGGCGGCTGGGGATCAGCCAGATGCATGTGTCGCGCCTACAGCGTGCCGCGCTGGAGCAGCTGCGGAAGTACGTGCCCCAAGAGGCGTCCTAGACTCGCATGCCGTTGATCGAATCGCGCGCTCCCTCCGAACCGATCGTGCTGTTCCGCCGCTGGTATCGGGAGGCCGAGCGTGCAGGCGCCATTCAACCCGAGGCGATGACGCTTGCGACCGCTGGTCCGGGCTGCACTCCGTCGGCGCGCATGGTGCTGTTCAAAGGCATCGAAGGCGGCTCTTTCTTCTTTTACTCCAACTACGAGAGCCGCAAAGGCCGCGACCTTGCGGCGAATCGAAAGGCGGCGCTCGTCTTCTACTGGTCGGTCACCCGGCATCAGGTCAGGGTCTCAGGCACCGTCCGACGCATCAGCCGCGCGGCTTCGCTCGACTACTTCCACAGCCGCCCGCGTGGGGCACAGCTGTCCGCGCTGGCCTCCCGGCAGAGCCGCGTGGTGGCGTCGCGCGCAGTCCTCGAGAAGACCGTCGCCGACCTTGACGGGAGATATCCGGCCGCCGTGCCGATCCCCGCTGACTGGGGCGGGTATGCGCTGCGACCTGCGTGGATCGAGTTCTGGGAGAATCGCGCCGACCGGCTCCACGACAGGCTCCGCTACGTTCGCCTGCCGGCCGGAGTTTGGCGGTGGGAGCGGCTGGCACCGTAAGCTAGATCGGCCCCGACATGACCGGGAACGAGATCCGCAAGCGTTTTCTAGAGCATTTCGCGAGCCGGGAGCATCTGGTCCTTACGAGCGCACCGCTGGTGCCGAAACGGGACCCGAGCACGCTCTTCATCTCGGCCGGAATGCAACCGCTTCAGCCCTATTACCAGGGCTTTAGCCGACCACCTGCACCCAGGCTCGCCAGCTGTCAGAAATGTCTGCGCACAGGCGACATCGACGAGGTGGGAAAGACCGACAGGCACAACACCTTCTTCGAGATGCTCGGCAACTTCGCACCGACCGGCGACTACTTTAAGGAAACAGCGATCCCCCTCGCGTGGGATCTGGTCACCGGCGGTTTCGCCATGGCCGCCGACCGCCTTCGTGTGACGATCCACCCGACCGACGACGAGGCTCACGAGATCTGGATCAAGACAGGTGTCCCGGCCGCGTACATCACTCGGCTGGAGGACAACTGGTGGGGTCTCGGCCGCGGGCCGTGCGGGCCCGACTCCGAGATCTGGTGGGATCGAGGTCGAGAGGTTGGTTGCGGCAGAGAGGACTGCGTTCCTGACCACTGCGAGCGCTTCACGGAGTTCTGGAACCTCGTGTTTCCACAGTTCGATCAGCAGGAAGACGGGAGTCTGGTTCCCCTGGTCCACCCCGCAATCGACACGGGCATGGGGCTGGAACGGATCAGCTACATCCTGCAGGGCAAGACCAACGTTTTTGAGACCGATCTCCTGGCGCCGATCATCGAACGGATCCGCGGGCTGTCCGACAAACAATTGACATTGTCGGAGCGCGTCATCGCCGACCACATTCGCGCTGCGTGCTTTGTCATGTTGGAGCGGGTCACCCCGAGCAATGAGGGCCGTGGCTACGTGCTTCGCCGTCTCATCCGACGCGCAACGGTTCATGCCCGCCGGCTCAACCTGCAATCACACCTTGGCGGCGTGGTCGATGAGGTCGTCAAGGTGATGGAGGTCCCTTACCCAGAGCTGCGTGAGCAGCAAGCGATCATCCGTGACGGCATCAACTCGGAAGAAGAGAAGTTTCAACGCACGCTCGAGCAGGGCATGGAGCTGTTCGAACGCGTCGTGGCCAAGCATGGACAGATGATTCCAGGCAGCGACGCATTCCAGCTGCACGACACCTTCGGCTTTCCTTTCGACCTGACCCGCGAGCTTGCACACGAGCGCGGCATCCAGGTCGACGAGGAAGCATTCCGCGCAGCGATGGCGGACCAGCGCGAACGTTCGCGCGCCAAGGGTACGAAGCACATCGCCGCCGCAAAGGACCTGCCTGAGTCCGAGTTCACCGGGTACGGCGAGCTCGTCACCGAGACCACAATCACCGCGCTGCGCAAAGACGGTGTTGCGACAGAGGTCGCGACCGAAGGTGACGTGGTCGAGGTTTTCTTGGAGCGCTCTCCCTTCTACGCGGAGTCGGGCGGTCAGGTCGGTGACACCGGGACGATTACGACTCCGTCCGGGCGTGTCCGCGTTGAGGACACACAGAAGCCGGCGGATGGCATCATCGCGCATCTGGGTACATTGATCACCGGCGAGATTCGGGTCAGCCAGAAAGCGACAGCCGCCGTCGACGTAGGGCGGCGTCATCAGATCGCGCGCCACCACTCCGCGACGCATCTTCTGCACAAGGCGCTGCACGAGACCATCGGGGAGCAGGTTGTCCAGAGAGGCTCATGGGTGGGGCCTGATCACACGACCTTCGACATCCCGCTCAACCGCGCGGTCACGAGGGACGAGCTCGATCGCATCAATCGGCGAGTCATGGAGAAGGTGCGCGAAGCGCTGTCCTTTCACGAGCAGCAGCTGCCCTACAAGGAAGCCGTCGCGAAGGGCGCGATGCACCTGTTCGAGGAGAAGTACGGCGACGTCGTCCGGGTCGTCTGTTTCGGCGATTGGACTTGTGAGCTCTGCGGCGGGACTCACGTGAAGAACAGCGCTGACATTGGGACGGTGGTGATCGTTTCCGAAACCAGCATCGGGTCTGGCTTGAGACGCATCGATATGGTGGTGGGCGAGGCCGCGGACGCGCTGGTCAGGAAGGACCGTGATCTCCTGACTGAGCTGGCGCGATTGTTCAACGCCACCTCGGATCACCTACCCGAACGCCTAAGGGCTTTGCGCGCGCAGCTCAAGGAGACCGAGAAGGAGCGTGACAAGCTGCGGGACGAGGTTCGGAGCGCTCGTATCGGCGGGGGAGACGGCGCCGGATCCGGCGCCACTGTCAAGCACGGCCGAGTCGACTATGTGACCCAAACCGTCGACGCCTCTAACCTTGACGAG
>PLYD01000057.1 GCA_003151665.1 Candidatus Dormiibacterota bacterium | reverse complement strand
ACGCGCGCGAGCTTGGCGGCGAGCTTCTCGCGCAGGGAGAGCAACCCCTGGGTGTGGGTGTACCAGGTCATGCCGTCGTCGATGGCGCGCTTGCCGGCGTCGCCGATGTGGTCGGGGGTTCGGAAGTTGGGCTGACCGACATCGAGACGGATGGCGCCGGGCGTGCGGAGCGCCTCGTTGGCGATCTCGCGAATCCCGGAGTGGTGACCCTCAGCGGGCCCGTGCGCGAGAGGAGGCAGAGAGATTCGAGCCACGGTCTCATTGTGCCGGAACCTGCGGCTACGCTTCGGGCGTGCGAAAGCTGGGAGGAGGGATTCTGGTCGTGCTAGCTCTAGCCGGATGCGGCGGCCCGCAGGCGAGCTCGTCTGGGTCACCGAGCCCAACCAGCGTTTCGCCCAGTCCCTCCACCTCGCCAAGCCCCAGTAGCTCCCCAGTGGCGACGGTTCCTGCCCCGAAGCTCACCTGTACCACTTTGCCGGTGGCCCAGCACCCACTCCTTTTGATGACAGGTGCCATATCAGGCCTGTACGTCCTTGACGTGGCCGATCCGCTGCATCCGGTTCAGGTCTGTCAGCTGCTCAACGCGACCAGCGGGCGCTTCGTGTCGGCAACGAAGATCGTTTTCTGGTACTCGACGTTCGTCGGCACAGCGGATCTGCAAACGGGCAGCCTCAACTGGAGCCGTGCGTGGGTCAACGCGCCGATGGCTGTCGTGTTCAGCCCCGACGGTTCTAACTGGGCGTACCGGGAGGGGGACGACTCCGGGGTGCGCACGCATCTTGTGATTGGCGGCAAGGACCAGGTGGTGCTGACCCGAGCGCCGGTCGGCGGCCATGGCGGCGTGCCCTGGGGCCCTGTCAGTCAGCTCGCGTTCTCGGCCAGTGGTCAATATCTGCTGACCTACACGCTGTTCAGGGACGCCGGGGGTCCCCCCAATTTCATCGTTTACGCAATGGACGGGACGGCGGCGTTCCAGAGCACGACCGCGAAGTTCGGCGTGTGGGACCGATCTGGCAACCGGCTGTATTTTCTGGCAGCCAAGGCCGTGGGCGAAATCGCCGGCACGGTGGTCAGCTGGGACCCAGGCGGCCAGCCGGTAGCTCGAAGCGCGAAAGTCTCGAGCTACTTCTGGCCGACCCTGTCACCTGATGGCACGACGCTGGTTTTCAACACTTACGGTGCGCAGAGCTTTCCGCACCCGTGGCGGTTGGACATCGCGCGTCGCGTGAGGGCGGTCGTGGCGAGCGCGACCAGCACGCAGCCGGTGTTCATGGGGCCCGATGTCATCTGGTCGAACGAAGGAATACCGTGCGCTTGCGGAATAGGCGGCACGAGCGCGCCGGATGGAAGGGTCATCGCGCACAACCTGAAGACGGGCGTCAACTCGGTGGTGTTGGGAATCGCGAACCTCACCCCAAGCACATCCCCAACCGAAGACATCGTGGACGTCTGGTTCGGCTAGCGCAGTCGACGATCGCCTCAGCCCCCACGAGAACACGCGGCGGTTCGCCCGCGCTCGCCCTACGATGCCGCTATGGTCAGCAAGCTCACGGCGCTTGCGGCCTGCGGCCTGATGGGCCTGGTGCTCGCCTGCGGCCAGACGGCCAGCGTTTGCAACCCCGGAGCGCGGACGACGTTGCTCGATGCAAGGCTTGCTAACTGGACGCCGTCATCGGAGTTCACCGTGAGCGTCAAGACGTCACTCTGGATCAAAGTGACGGTGCTGCCGTACACCTACGACGGCTTGTTCGGCGACGTCGGACCGGTGGCGGACCTGCATACGGTCCACGCAGGTGATCAACCGGCGATTTTCACCGACTCGACAGGCTACAAGGACTCCAAGGACCCCCTCATCGAGCTGCAGGCCGACAACAAGTTCGACCAGATATCGATCCTCCCGGGCATCTGGCAGGTGTACGCCAACTCGGATCCGGGAATCCTGCTCGTCTCCTGCGCGACCTAATCCGCTACCGGCGCGCGTGAGGGCTCGGCCGCTCGTCGCATCACCAGGATCTGGGTCCCGACCAACCGCGCGACCACATTGATGATCGGGATCATTCGCCTGAAATAGCGGGGAAACTCGGGCGGGTCCAGACGCCTGAAGCCGAAGCGCTCGTAGTACCCCTGAAGCTGGCTCCGGCAGGTGAGATGGACGACGCCATGCTCACGGTCGAGGAGGGTAGTGATAATCGCGCCTCCGATGCCTTCGCTCTGACGAGCTGGGATGACCGCGATCGAGGCGAGCTCGCGGCTCCCGTCGCCATGGGTCTTGACCTGCCCGATCCCAACGATCGCCCCGCCGTCCTCGGCGACGACGAAGTTCGGCCATTGGAGGCTCATGCGATTGATGCCGGCGTCCTTGATGAGGCGGCGAATCGTCAGCTGATCGTCGAGGGTCGCGGGTCGGATTGTCGGCGGCACGTCACTCTGAGCAGTGACGCTTCCTGAATTCAAGCCTGGCTCTGGTCTTGTTGGCTGATCACCCACTGTAGAAACTGAATGACATAAGCGGGATTGGGGACCAGGTAGACATCCTTGGTCTCCTTTCCTTCGCGCGCGATGCCCAACGCGTCTGAGTAAGGCTCGATCTGAAGCAGTTTGGCGATTGGCACTGAAACTTCTCGTTTGGTACCAAGGAAAACAAGGCGCTTGTTAGTAACGATCAGCTTGCCCGTGTCCAGGTGTGCCAGATATTCGCTTTGAACGGGATGCCCGCGAAAGCTGCTAACTCGATAGCGGAATCCATGTCCCAACGGAATGCTGACGCCGTGGCTCCCTCCAACAAATTCGGTCTTAGTCTTGAACCTGCACAACGTGGCGGGGACTTCGACGGCCGCAATCTCTTTCGGTTTCAAGACGAGGCTGGTGTCAATCGGACGGATACCGTTGAACTTCAGCTCAGCCTCGAGCCCGAGTGCATCAAACCCGACTTTGGACGCGACATCCTTCCGGCGCTTGATCTCATCGGAGACCCGCGTTACCTCAGACGAAACGGCCGCCTGCGTCAGGGTGAGGTCGCGAACCTGTGCGTCGGCTTGCTTCGCCTCGACAAGCAGCTGATCCGCATCTGATACGCCAGTTGGCGGCTCAAGGCCATCTACTACTGCCCGATATCGCTGGGTGAGCTCCTCTTGAGCAGATCGCAGCTTCTCCTCCAGACTCTTGTCCTCGCGCGAGTCCTTTGCGCCCTGGATAAGTCCGCCAAGCCCGTGGTGCGGCCGGGCCTTGATATCGGCGATGCTGTGCTCGAGGCTCAATACCAGTTCGCCCTGCCCACGGGCAGCGTCGAGGCGAACCGTTCGGTCTCCTGGTTGCCAAATGGCAGGGTTTGCAATGAGTACCCACCCAGCCTTCGCCTGAGCATCGGCGGCCTGGCCCCGCGCAACGGCAATTTGGGCGATCAGATTCTCAGCGCGAATCGCTAGTTCCTTGGCGTCTTGCTGCAGGGCGTCCATCGAGGCGACCGTGATGACGCCGTCTTCGGTTTCGACAGTGGGTAGAGCTGGGTGACCCGTCGAGCTCAATTCGAAACTGATGATAGTTAGCTTCTTATAGTTCAGAACCCAGGGCCAAGTAGACTATCCGCGGGGTCCGCCACACCCAGCCAAAAGAATGCCGCACGCCCCTGAAACCTTCGTCCACCTGCACAACCACACCGAGTTCTCGCTGCTCGATGGGGCCAGTCGTATCCACGCGCTCGTGGAGGCTGCGGCCAAGCTCGAGATGCCCGCCCTGGCCATCACCGACCACGGCGTCATGTACGGCGCGATCCACTTCTACAAGGCCTGCAAGGAAGCGGGCATCAAGCCGATTGTGGGCTGCGAGGTCTACGTCGCCCCCCGCTCGCGTCTATTAAGAGAGGGGCGCGTCGACCGCGACCCCAGCCACCTCACCCTCCTGGCCGCGGACCACGAGGGCTACGTCAACCTCATGAAGCTCTGCACCGTCGGCCAGATGGAGGGCATGTACT
>PLYD01000173.1 GCA_003151665.1 Candidatus Dormiibacterota bacterium | reverse complement strand
TTCCGTTTGGGCGTCCACCTCTAACCAAGGGTTACTTGCGTGGCGAGGAGGGACTGTCGGGCTGGATGGTGGCACCGTTCGACTGGTACAAGAACCATCAAATTCAACTCGTGCCGGCCAAGGTCTCAGGCGTGGACTCTGCTGCTAAGCGAGTGAGCTTGCAGTCGGGGGACACCATCGGTTATGAACGATTGCTGCTCGCCACCGGCGGCCGAAACCGAGCCTTGGACGTGCCAGGGGCTCAGCTTCCAGGCATTCACCAGCTCCGGACGATTGACGAATGTAATGCGATCAAACGGGCCGCGAAACCTGGCGCTCGAGTTGTTGTCGTGGGGTCGGGTTTCATAGGCTCGGAGGTGGCAGCGTCTTTGCGCCAGTTGGGGTTGAAGGTCACCTCAGTCATGCGAGGCAAGGCACCGCTGGACCAGGTTCTGGGTCCCGAAGTGGGCGGCGTCTTTGCCGGGATCCATCGCGCGGCCGGAATCGAATTGGTGGCTGAGGACGAAGTGGTCCGATTCGAAGGGTCGTTGCGGGTCGAGCGAGCCGTGACAAAAAAGGGACGGCGGATCGCTTGCGACCTCGTGATTGTCGCGGTCGGAATCGAACCCAATGTCGAAATCGTCAAGGGCTCCGGTGTTGCAGTCAGGGACGGAATCATCGTCGATGCAACCTGCCGCACCAATGTGGCCGGCATCTTCGCCGCCGGTGACGTGGCCAACCACCTTCATCCGATCTTCGGACGCGTGAGGGTCGAGCACTACAACAATGCTGAAAAGATGGCAGCAGCGGCAGCAAGGTCGATGCTGGGCGCGCGGACCGCATACCGCTATATGCACANNTCTGGAGCGATCAGTTCGAGCACAAACTCGAATACATCGGCCACGCTCCCAAATGGGATCGCTTCGTTGTCCGAGGATCCCTCGACGAGCGCAAGTTCGTTGGCTTTTATCTTCAGGCTGGCAAGCTGCGGGCGGCCGTCGGACNNGCAAAGGCGGGTCGCCTGATCGCGAAAGGCGCGCGGCCATCACCGACGTTGCTCGCGGACGAAGGGGCAAGTCTCGAGTCCAGTTAGCCGGCCGTGGATCATGTGATCCTCTTCGACACCAATTCGTGGGGGGGATCAAGGGGACCGAAGAAGCTTTCGATCCAGTCGTCGTGTGGGGGGCATGGCAGCGGGTCCAAGGACAAGCGCCGCCACCCATCGCCTTCGAACCATTCCGGCTGCTCCGGGCTGATGAGCACGATCTCCCCGCCACTAACAGTCACGCGCTCGAGCTCGTTCAGCACGGTCGGGTCAGGTCCCACTAATCCGCAAGCAACCGTGAGCTCAGACCAGTGGTTCGGAAGCGGCAGCGCCTCGGCCCACGCCGCAATGACGCGAATGCGCGGCAAGCGGCTCCGAAGCAACCTGGCAAGTCCGGTGGACGGTTCGATTGCGATCAGCGACGAGCATCGCTCCGCCAGGTAGGCGGTCAGCCGCCCGCTCCCTGCTCCAATCTCTAGCACTCGACCCCGCGCGGTAGGTAATGCGGCGAGCACGCTTGGGTGGATCGGTTCGACCAGTGCAAGCGCATCCCATCTCTCCGGTTCAAGGTGGTACACGAAGGTCCAGAAGAGCGCCCTAAGGATTCTCTCGCTGACTTCCCGATCGCCGGCGGCAAGCAGTTCGCGCTCGGCATGAGGGATGCGCGCCAGCTCGTGGTCCCGCACTGCGGCAGGCAGCCGATCAAGGTCGGACATCGTGAAGTGTCGCCACCCGGGCGGAGCCGTCTCGACCGCGCGCTCATATTCCATTCCTGTCTCCGATCAGACTAAGGCGAGATGCTGCCTGCCGGCCTGACCCGCACCCAGCGCCTGGCGCCCATTAAGTGAGGATCGCTGTCGTTGCATCGCCCGTTACCCCGTTGCGCCCGGCCCAGACGGGCGGCGCCCAGTCGGTGATCTGCGATCTGGCGGTCGGGATGGTCCGACGCGGCCACAATGTGCTCCTGCACTGCGCGGAGGGCTCGGAGGTGGCGGGTGTGGAACTGGTCATGGTGCCGACCCCTACGGACGCAAATAAGGCCCTGGTGATGCCAGGCGGCGCGCCAGCCATTCCAACCCCGGGCGTGACCGAGGCGATCACGGCAATGTTTCGCGGAGTTGAAGCAAGCCGGCCGGACGTCGTCAGCCAGCACGCTTTCGACGCGCCCGCATTCGAGCTGGCCGCAAAGTTTCCTTCGCTGCATACATTGCACCTGCCTCCGATCGAGCCCGCCGTCGTCACCGCCGTACGCCTGGTTCCAGCAGCGCGGCTGGCGACGGTTTCCCAATCCTGCCGGCGAGATTGGGAGGCCGCGGGCATGCAGATCGGACGGGTGATTCCCAACGGGGTCTCCGATTCACCCGTGAACGGGGATCAAGTCGAAGACGTCGCCTTGATCGCGGGGCGGATATCCCCGGAAAAGGGTGTCGATCATGCGCTGCGGGCAGCAGGGCTGGCCGGCGTTCGCTGTCGAATCGCTGGATCGCTCTACGATCCTGGCTACGTGGTCGATCTTGCCGGAGCCGAAGTCCTGGGCTCCATCCCACGTGACGACTTGCGCCGCGTGATGGGACGCAGCGCCGTGACGGTGTGCGCGATCCGTTGGGAGGAGCCGTTCGGACTGGTGGCGGCCGAGGCGCAGATGGCGGGGTGTCCGGTTGCGGCTTACAGACGCGGAGCCATGCCCGAGGTCGTGGAGGAAGGCGTGAGCGGTTTCCTGGCAACGCCAGACGATGTGCACGATCTTGCCCGAGCCATCGCCAGGTGCCGGATGCTTGACCGGAGGGCGGTCAGGGCGAGCGCACAACGGCGCCTCGGCCTGGAAGGCATGTTGAACGCCTATGAGGCGGCTTTCAGTGAGGTCGCCGGGTGAGGCCGACCGCAGTCGTCACCGGTGGTTCGGGCGGCATCGGTCGGGCGGTCGCAGCCGAATTACGAGGGCGCGGTTGGGAGGTCGTTTCGCTCAGCCGTCGCGAAGGCTGCGACATTTCAGACGAAGCACAGGTGCGGGGTGCCTTCGGCCGAATTGAACACCTTGACGCTCTGATCAATTGCGCGGCACAGCTCATCAAGGCACCGATCCTCGAGCTCACCGCCGAGGAGTGGGATGCCCAGCTCGATGCGGGCCTACGGGGAGCCTTCCTGTGCAGCCGCGAGGCCTTTCGCCTGATGCGGGAAGACGGTGGATCGATCGTAATGGTCTCGAGCCTTTCAGGTGTGGCCGGCGCTGAGAAGTTCCCGGGCATGGCGGCCTACGTGGCTGCGAAATCAGGGCTTGCCGGGCTCGCCGAAGCACTGGCGGTCGAAGGGCGCCCGTACGGCATCAGGGTGAACACGATCAGTCCGGGCGCGGTGGACACGCCAATGCTCAGAATCGCTGGCGTGGAAGGTCCGCGCCTGCAGCCGGCGGAGGTGGCTCGCATCATCGTGTGGTTGGCATCCTCCGAATCCGCGCCGTTGTCGGGCTCCAACCTCCGGCTCGATCCAGCCGATCGTGCTACTTGATTTGGCCCGCGTTGACTCGGTAACGTCGCCGGCGAGAGGGTTGACCGCAGCCGCCGTTGTACCAGAGGAGTTGCCTCGATGAGCACCACTACTACTGTTCGGATTACCCGCCGGGCGACCTTCGCCGCCGCGCACGTCCTCTGTCGGCCTGAATGGAGCGAGACTCGCAACCAGGAGGTTTTCGGTCCGTGCTCCAGCGATCACGGCCACAACTACGTGGTCGAGGTGACCGTTGCCGGCGCAGTCGATCCGGACACAGGGATGGTCGCCAACCTTAAGGACGTGGATCGTGTCCTCAGGCGCGAGTTCATCGACCTGGTCGACCACAAGCATCTCAACCGAGACGTTGAATGTCTCAGGGGGATTGTGCCGACTGCAGAGAACATCGCTTTCGCAGCCTTCACCAAGCTGTCGCCTCATTTCGCGCCCGCGCGGTTGGTGCGGCTGCGCTTGACCGAGTCGGAGAACAACGCCGCTGAGGTCATCTGCGAATGAGCGCCGCCCAGCCTGCCCGCTCCCATCCAATCGAGGAGCTCACGACCATCACTCGGCGGATGCTCGTTGCGCTCGGCGAGGATCCGGAGCGTGAGGGCCTCGCCGACACTCCGAGGCGCGTGGCCGAATCGCTCACTTACCTGACGAACGGTTATGGCGTAGATCCAAGGCAGGTCGTCGGCAGCGCGCTGTACGAGCACGAGGGCGACGACCTGGTGACCGTACGCAACATCCCCTTCTACGCTCTATGCGAGCACCATGTCCTTCCATTTTTCGGTCGCTGCCACATCGGGTACCTCCCCGCGGGCAAAGTGATCGGACTCAGCAAACTACCCAGGTTGGTCGATGTGTTTGCACACCGCCTTCAACTTCAGGAGCGGCTCACCCGCCAGATCGCAGAAGCGATCGATCATGTGTTGCGGCCACGAGGTGTCGCCGTTGTGATGGAAGCGCGGCACTTGTGTGTCG
>PLYD01000105.1 GCA_003151665.1 Candidatus Dormiibacterota bacterium | reverse complement strand
GCGCCTTGGCGATCACCGAGATCAATTCGCGCGAGCCCGTGAGCCAGCCGACTTTCCAGCCAGTGCGCGAGAATATTTTTCCGGCCGAACCGACCCGAACCACCCGCTCGCGCATGTCCGGCAATGTCGCCAGCGGAATATGCGGCCGCCCGTCAAAGGTCAGGTGCTCATAGACTTCGTCGCAGATCGCATAGGCGTTGCTTTCGCCAAGCGCGCGCGCGATCGCCGCCATCTCTTCGGCGTCGAACACCCGGCCAATGGGATTGAGCGGACTGTTGATGATCACCACCCGGGTGCGCGGCGTGATCGCGGCCGCCAGCGCTTTGGCGTCGAGGCGGTACTGGTTTGGCTGGGTGTCAACCATCACCGGTACGCCGCCTGCGAGCTTGACCATCTCCGGGTAGCTGACCCACGCTGGAGTGGGAATCACGACCTCGTCCCCCGGGTCGAGCAGCACCATCAGCGCGTTGTAGATCGACTGCTTGGCCCCGTTGGAGACCACGACCTGGGCCGCCTTGTACTCGAGGCCGTTATCGTCTTTGAGCTTCTTGGCGATCGCCTCTCGAAGCTCTGCGATGCCGGGCACCGGCGTGTAGCGGGTGAAACCCTGCTCGATTGCCGCGATGCCGCCGGCGCGGGCCGCCGGCATTGTGTCGAAATCCGGTTCCCCCGCGGTCAGGTTGACGATGTCCACGCCCTGGGCCACCAGAGCCTTGGCGCGAGCGTCCACGGCGATGGTCGCCGACGGCTGCAAAGAGCGCGCCCTGAGTCCGAGCGGGGATCGCACCTAGTCTTTGATCAGAAGCGACCGACCGCCATCGATGGTGATCAGCTGGCCGTTGACGAACCCCGCATCCTCAGAGGCGAGGAAGCGATACAGAGCCGCCACATCCTCGGGCTTTCCCACCCGGCCGACGGGGTTGACGCGGCCGGCCAGTGCCACCCCCTCGACGCCGAGTGAGTTCACGGGGTCGAGCGACTGAGGACTCTCGATGACGCCCGGCGCCACGGCATTCACCGTCACGCCGCGGTGGCCGACCTCGATCGCCAGGCTCTTGACCAGTCCCACGATGCCCGCTTTTGAGGCGGTGTAGTGAACGTGCTCCGTCCACGACTGCACTGTGCCCGCCACCGACGACGTGGCAAGCAGACGGCCGTAGCCCGCGTCGAGCATATGCGGCAGCACCGCTCGGAAGCAGCGCCAGACCCCCAGCAGGTTGACGTTGACGACCTTGTTCCACGCCTCGTCCGTGAGCTCCAGGGCCGGGACGGTGCGCGCGATGCCGGCGTTGGCGACGAAGACGTCGATCCGGCCGAAGGCCTTATAAGCCCCGGCGACGAACGAGTTCACCGATTCGGTCGAGGTCACGTCGAGCTCGGTCACGAGCGCCCGGCGGCCGGCCGCCTCGACAGCCTTCCGCACAGGGTCGATGTCGTGCGGATCGCTGGGCAGCCAGCCCAGCGCGACGTCGGCCCCGGCTCGCGCCAATGCGATTGCGGTCGCCGCGCCGATGCCCGATGCGGCCCCGGTGACCAGTGCGGTGCGTCCCTTCAGGTCACACACCGAATCAGAGCATCACGTCGCCGCCGTTGGGCCCGAGGGTCTGGCCAACGTAGTAGGTGGAGTCGTCGGAGGCGAGGAAGACCGCGGTCGGCGCCACCTCGTGAGCCTGGCCGAACCGGCCGATCGGGAGCTCGGTGAGCTTCTTGTCGCGCCACTCGTCGGTCTCCTCTTTCATCATGTCGGTGAGGATCGGGCCGGGCGCGATCGCGTTGACGCGGACGCCCCTGGCCGAGACCTCGCGCGCCAGGGCCTTCGTGAAGGCGAGCACCCCGCCCTTGCTGGCGCTGTAATGAACCATCTCATGGCCGCCGATCTGACCGAGCTGCGAGCCGATGTTGATGATCTTCCCGCTGCCGCGCTCGAGCATCTGAGGCAGCACGTAGCGCGTGCACAGGAAGGTGCCGCGGAGGTTGACGTTGACGACCTTGTCCCACTGCTCGGCCGACATCTCGTGCAGGAGCACCTGCGAGAAGATGCCCGCGTCGTTGACCAGGATCTCGACCGGGCCAAGCTCTCCCAGGACGCGCTCGACCATGGCCTTGACCTCCGGTTCCTTGGAGACGTCCGTCTGCACATAGATCGCGCGGCGGCCGCCCTTGCGCAGGACGGTTAGCAGCTCGCCGGCCCCGCTCTCCGGAGCCTTATCCGCGATGGCCACGTCGGCGCCTTCCGCCACGAACGCCTCGGCGATCGCCCGGCCGATGCCACGGGCGCCACCGGTGATGATCGCCACCTGGTTTTCGAGCTTTCCCATGTTCTCCTCAGGCGCTCGCCGCGCCAGACCACATTTCCAGAATTTCCGACGAGGGCACCACGTCGAAGCGATGGCGCATGAGCAGCATCGACGCGTCGTGCTGGGCCGGGTCGTCGCTGGCGACACAGTCCTCCGGCACGATCACGTAATAGTCATTGAACAGGCCGTCGCGCGCGGTGGACTCGACGCACCCTTCCGTGGTCGCCCCGGTCACCACGATGCTCTTGATGGCGTTGCTGCGCAGAAGCATGTCGAGGTTGGTCCCCCAGAATCCGCTGGAGCGGTACTTACGCACGATCACGTCGCCGGGTTTGGGAGCGAGCTCCGGGATGATCTGTTGGCCCTCGGTGCCTTCCACCGTGTACTTGAGCGGCTTGAGCGGGCCGCGGGTTGCGAAGTGCAGCCGCATGGTGAAGCGGAGTTGCGCCGGCGACTCGATCTTCGAGTCGGGAAGCCTCGTCATCATGATGTAGATCACCGGCACCGATGCCGCCCGCGCGCTCTCGACCAGGCGCGCGAGCTTCGGCACCATCGGCGGGTACATTGAGATATCGATCCCCTGCTGCGCGAAGTTGTAGCCGGCGCTGCAGAAATCGTTCTGCATGTCCACGATCACGAGCGCGGTGTAGCTCGGATCCACCAGCTCCTCGAGCGTCGAGAAGACCTGCTTCCCGTCGACTTCGACCATGGCTACTTCAGTGGAGCGTGGGCAGACCTGTCGTCGAAGCGACCGCCCTCCTCGGCGTGCGTCATTGGTTCGTCCGCAACGATGGAGCCGAAAGCGGCCAGCTTTTCTGGAGAGCGGCTCCGGAGGTAGAAGTACGCTACCAACCCGACGATTATGTATGCGCCGACGATGTAGGGCACCATGCTGTAGGGGTAGGCTTGGCCCGGCGCCACAACGACCCACAGCGGGTAGAGGAGGCCAAGGCATCCCAGGATCGGTGCGACCACGTGTAGCAGGATGTTTCGATCCTCTCGCTTCGAGAAGTATCGGATGAGGGCGATGTTGCAAAGGATGTACACGAGCACGACTCCAACCGTGCCGATCGTGCCCGTAAAGCCATAGAGCCCGGTCGCGCCCGGTCCGAGCCATGCAGCACCGGCCAAGCCGAAGATGACGGTGAACACCGTCAGGGTGTAGATCGCGATGTGCGGCGAGTGGAAGCGCGCGTGCACGCGGCCCAGGGCCTTCGGCAGCGCGCCCTCGCGGCCCATTGAAAAGATGACGCGGACCGTGGTGTTCTGCAAGGCGAGAAAGGCCGAGAACAGACCCGCGATGGCGCACAGGTCAACGATCTGCTCGAGCCAGGGCGCGTACTGGTGGGCAAGCGTGACAAACGGCGTGCTGTCCTTGAGGAAGGCGGACATGTGGGCCGGGTCGTTGAGGTGGTAGCCCGCGGTCAGGCCATACATCACGTAGACGTAGAAGACGCCGACCCCGATCACTGAGCCTCCCACCGCGAAGGGAATGACCCGGTGGGGGTTCCTCGATTCCTCTCCCAGCACCGCCGCGGCGTCGAAGCCGATGAAGGAAAGGATGCCGAAGACCACGCCCAGGCCGACGCCTGAGAAACCGGTGGGCGCTGAGCTTGGCAAGAAGGCATTGAACGTGTTTCCGTTGCCGGCCTTCGCGATCGCGATGGTCGCCAGGATGAAGAACACGATCACCTCGACCGTGAGCAGCGTGAGGTCGACCTGGACCGACGCCTTGATGCTGCGGACCGACAGCACCAGCACGATTGCCATGAAGACGAAGGCGTAGATCCACCACGGGATCTCGGCGTTGAATGTGGTCTTGACGTAGTCGTGGGCGAAGGCTGCCACGGCTGTAAAGAGCCCTGGCATCAACAGGGCGTAAGCGCCGAAGAACATCCAGCCCGTGAAGAAGCCGGCTTCCCCACCGAGGCCTCTCGCCGTGTACGTGTAGAAGGAGCCTGCCGACGGCAAGACCCTCGAGAACTGGACGACGGTGTTGCCTACGAAGATGATCACGATCAGCGCGATGAGGAAGGCGAGGGGCATGGCTGCGCCGGTCGAAGGACCTGCAGCGGGGGCATTGAGCACGACCGCGAGCACCGGGCCCATGACGGCCACAGAGAGCGCGATGCAGTTCCAAACGCTGAGTACGTTCTTCTCTAGGCGTGCGCCTTGGGCGCCCGCGGGTGCGCTAGACATGTGCTCCCCCTCGAATCTCCCTTCCGAAAACCCGGCCAGTATATTTGATCAGGAATCGTTGTCAACGCCCATTTTCTAACGGGCGCGGGCCCGACTCGAACCCACCACGGCAAAACGGAGGCACGAGATGAGCGCAGCCAGCGGCAGCACCACCGGCCGGGCGCGCGCAGGGCGCACCATTGATGACCGGCTCGACCGGCTGGAGTCAGAACGCGAGATCCACGCCCTCGTCCACCGTTACGCCGAGCTGTGCGACGCGGCCTACGAGCCGGATGGCCTGGCCGACCTCTTCACCGAGGACGCGACATGGTCGTCCCGCACGCGTGACGGGTCGGTCGATTTCGGGCGTTACGAGGGCCGCGAGGCGATCAGGACCTTCTTCGCCGGGGCGTCAAAAGATCTTGGGCCGATGACTCTGCACTACCTCCTCGCGCCGCGAGTCGAGCTCATGGAAGATGGGGTTTCGGCGACGGGGGTCTGCTACCTGCTGGCCATCCTCGACCAACGGCCGGCCTCGTCAGCGCCTGGGTCGAAAGATCGCGAGCGCGTCCTCCTGGGCGGCGTCTACTCGCACCGGTTCCGCCGTATCGATGGGCGCTGGCTCATCAGCGGTTCGGCGTGCGACCTCAGCCTCGAGGAGCCGCTCAGGCGTGCGCCTTCACCGACGCCTTGAAAGCATTGAGCAGAAAAACGGAATCGCTCCCGGCGGTGAGAAACCAGGCACCCTGATCGCGCAGCTCGGCGGCGGTCAGTCGATAGCCGCCGTGTTCAACGGGCATCCCGAACTTCACCCCTGCCTTGCGGCAAGCCTTGAACACTTTGCTGACGGCGGCCGCCAGCCGTGGATCCTTCGGATCGCCGATCACGCCCAACGACGCCGACAGATCGCTCGGCCCGACGACGACCAGGTCGACGCCGCGGGTGGCGGCGATCGCCTCGATGTGGTCGACGGCTGAGGCCTCCTCGATCATGATCGCCAGTACGGTGTTCCGGTTGAGAGTTTGCGTGACCTCACTCACGCCAGGAAGTCCGTGCCCACCGAAGTCCGCCGCGGCCGAGCTCGGATACATCCCGCGGTGGCCGTCGGGCGGGAAGCGCACGCTGCTCACGGCGCCGGCCGCGGCCTCCGTGTCCGAGATGTGCGGGACCAGCACGCCGTCAGCACCGATGTCGATGACGCGCTGGACGAAACCGTGGTCGCCGGCGGGCACCCGGACCAACGTGCCCAGCCCGCGAGAGCGCGCCGCGCGGAGATGGTTCTGGACCGTCTCGAGACTGAGTCCCGCGTGCTCGCACTCGATGATGACGAACTCGAACCCCGACAGGCCGGCCAGCTCGACCGCGACCGGATCGCCGAGGGTGATGAAGGTGCCGAGCGCGCTCGACTTTTCGTCGATGAGCTCCCGCAGGCGGTTTCGCAGCATGCTAGCCACGGCCCGCCCGCTCCTGGCCCGCCCGCAGCAACTGCTTTGCGCGCTCGGCCACCGGCTTGTCGACGAACTCGCCGGACGCGGTCTTCGTCGCCGCGCCGCCTGACTGCTCGAATGCCCGCAGCACCTGCTTCGCCCAGGCCAGCTCTTCCGGCGTGGGCGTGAAAACCTCGTGGATGATCGGCACCTGGCGCGGATGGATGGCCGACTTGCCGAAGAACCCGAGCCGCTTCGCCGCTTCGGCCTCCTTGCGCAGGCCTTCGTCATCGTCGAGCTGCGGG
>PLYD01000219.1 GCA_003151665.1 Candidatus Dormiibacterota bacterium | reverse complement strand
CGGGACCCGGCATCGAGGCAGTGGGTACGAATGCCGAGCTGACGAACGGCAGAAAGACGAGCGGGTATGAGAAGGCGCTCGCTCCATCAACGGAGGATGCCGCGAGTCCGGCGATCACCGCGACCCATGTCAGAGCGAGCGTGAACAGCACGAGGATGCCGGCCACGGCCAGCCATGCCAGCACTCCCGCCGGCGAGCGGAAGCCCATGAGGAGCGCCNNCTCTGCAGGTCGTTGAACAGGCGGAAAGCGGTATAGGAGATGCCGCTGGCGATCGCGATGAGCAGGATGCCGGGCATCAGGTAGTTCACATAGTTGTGGGTGCCTGTTTGGATGGCACCGCCGAACACGTAGACGAACAGCAGCATGATCGCGATCGGCGTGATCGTGACCGTGATGATGGTGTCCACGCTGCGCGTGACGTGTCGCATGGAACGCCCGAGCATCACCCTGGTGTCGCTGAAAAAATGGGTGTTCATGGTTGCTCCTTCTGGTCGCTTCCGACGATCGCTAGGAAGATCTCCTCCAGGGTGGGCTGCCGTTCCACGTATTCGACTTTCGCGGGCGGGAACAGCTTCCTCAGCTCCTCCAAAGTGCCCGACACGATGATGGTGCCGTTGTGCAGGATCGCGATCCGGTCGGCGAGCTTCTCGGCCTCGTCGAGGTGCTGGGTCGTCAGGAACACGGTGGTGCCGCTATCAGCGAGGTTCTGGATCACCTGCCACACCTCGATGCGGCCCTCCGGGTCGAGGCCTGCGGTCGGCTCGTCGAGGAAGATGATCCGCGGGTTGCCGATCAGGCTCATGGCGATGTCAAGGCGGCGGCGCATGCCGCCTGAGTAGGTCGACACCCGGCGCTTGGCAGCGTCGGCGAGGCCGAATCGTCCGAGCAGATCGTCTGCCACCTCGCCTGCGCCCTTCACGTGCCGTAGTTGGGCGATCATGATCAGGTTCTCCCGACCGGTGAGGATCTCGTCCACCGCTGCGAATTGACCGGTCAGGCTGATCGACTCTCGCACCCGCGCCGGCTGCAACAGGACGTCGTATCCGTTGACGCGCGTCGTGCCGCCATCCGGCTTGAGGAGGGTGGTGAGGATTCTCACGATCGTGGTCTTGCCGGCGCCATTGGAGCCGAGAAGCGCGAAGATGCTTCCACGTGACACGTCGAAGTCCACACCCTTGAGCACCTGCAATTTCTTATAGGACTTCTGCAATCCATGGACCTGGATCGCCACGCTCTTCTCTTCCATGCTTCTTGTCTCCCTATTCCAGGCGGTAACTGCAGAGCTGACGCGCGTTCCCATCACCGGAGGTCACCTCGGCCCTTTGTGTTAGTGGCGTAAGCATACAATGTATACTTCGAGGCAATCGTAGGTATGCGCCGCATACTTGTCAAGACCCATGCCGCATGTTGATCAAGGCAAGCACCGTGGCCTGACACGGGCCGCCATCGTCGAGCGGGCGCTCAAGATCGGCGAAACCGAGGGTCTAGATGCGGTCAGCCTCCGCCGCTTGGCGTCGGAGTTCGGCGTAACCCCGATGGCGCTCTACCGCCACGTGCGGGACAAGCAGGACTTGATCAATACGATGGCCGAGTTCGTCATGGAGGGCCTCGACCTGACGGTCGGGTTCCGGGCTTCCATGAGGTGGACCGACCGAGTGCGGCGGGCGATGCTGAATTTCAGGGACCAGATGGACGAACGGCCGCTGGCACTCCAGCTTCAAATTGCCTACAGCGGTGACAGCCTTTCCGCCTTCTGGAGACCGATTGAGGACGTGCTCGGTATCTTGCTGAGTGCCGGCTTCAAACCCCGTGAGGCCGCCAAATTGATCCGCATTCTATCCAACCTTCTCGCCGGTTATCTCCTACTAGTACGTCCGGCAGGCCCCCAGACCGATCAGCGGGCCAATATCAGAGATCGCGAGCTGCTGCGCAAGCGTTTCGAGCTCGGGTTGCTGAGCCTGCACCCCGACCAGTTTCCGAAGAGCGTGGCCACTGCCCGAGAGCTCTCGGACGTATGGGCCAGCGACCCCGATCGGGGGTGGCCGGACACTGTGGACTTACTGGTCTTTGGCCTTGAGGCGATGCTGCGAAAGGGGCGCAAAGGGCGCGCTGGATAGCGCTGGTCGAATCAGATGCCGCCCTACAGGGCGGCGCCCTACGGTTCGGTTTCGCCCGAAGACTCGTCGTCGGTCTGCTGCCCCACCGCATCTTCTCCGTTCTCGATGAGCGGGTCGTCGTCGCTCGCCGAGTAGCGATCGCGGACCTCGGCCCCGCCGTTCTCCGAGTCGCCGATGCCCTCGTCGGAATCGGTCGCCACCAGCTCCCCGGCCTTTCGATCTTCCTCGAGCAGCTGCGAGTAGGCCCGCTCGGCCTCGTCCATGGTGGGGTACTCCCAGAACTCTGTTCCGGGCGGCACCTCCGCTCCCTCTGTCTCATCCAGACCGTGCTGGAAGACGTAGGCGCGGCCGTTGTTGGGATCCTGGATCAGGGAGATGAACCGTTCGCCAGTGAGCTCGGCTCGCTGTGTGGCTTGCCCATCGTTCTCCAGGTCGAACAGACGAGTTATGATTTGCTCTTCGCTTCTTTCTTCCATGTCCTCTCATTCTGGATCAACTGGAAGAGGCGACATCGAAATCGCACAAGCGTGCGGCGCGCGGAGCAGAAGCTCAGTGGTTCCAGCGCCACACTTTCGTGATCGATTGGGCCGCGCCGGCTCGGCATGGCCGCGGACTAACCACTGGCAATGACGTTGACCCTCACCTGGAAGGTGTAGCGACCGTCTGCCGAGGCGGCGTCAACGCGAGCCGTGCCCACCTGGTCGGCGATGAATACTGCGACCGGGGAACCTCCCGTTGATGGAGGCTGGACCAGGCTGAGGATGCTCGGGTTGCTCGTCTTGAACTGGACACCCGCCCACTCCGAGGACGGCCACGCCGAGAGGTCGACGGTAAGGTCGCCCCCGACGATGACGAAGGTTTCGCTGCCGTCGTCGGTGGCGCTCACCGCGACATGCGCATATTGCGAGGCGTCCTGAGGGCCGGTCCGCTCAATCGCAGGTATCACCCCGTCGAGCACCACGGCGAGTCCGACCATGATCGCGGCGTAGCCGACCCACGTGATCGTTCGCGTTCTGGGCGTCGGGCTGGAGAATCCGGGCAGCCGGGCGGCCAGGTTGCTGACGTTGAACAGCACGCCAAGACCAACGACGATGCCCGCGAGGATCAGCACGTTGATAACGAGCGCGCCGACGACCAGCAGCTTGCCTCCCGGCATAGTGGCCGCGGTTTGCGGCGATGCGAGAACGCCGAACAGAGCACCGAGGCTGCCCAGCGCCCCGAATCCGTAGCGCAGCGCGAAGAGGAGCAACAGGATGCCCACGACTCCACCCACGGCCTGCGGCATCGCGCGCGTGCGCATTTGCATGATTTCCCGCTCGGCGTGGTCGAGCTCGCCCAGGGAAGGAGCGGGCAGTCCCTGCGCAAGCGCCGCGCCGGCGCGTCTGATTTCCACTGCCGGCGGCGAGCCTGGCGGCTGGCCCGAAGCCTCGGTGCGGCCGCTATCCGCGTCGACGGTCCAGATCGCTGCCGGCACCGCGGTCGAGGGCACCAACCCGGGCGTGGTCAGCTCGGCGGCCGGTGCCACCTGCACCACGACCACCCCAGGGCGCACCCTTCGCTGGATTGCGTTCGGCCGCCAGTTGGCCCCTGCCCACGCGGCGGCGGCGGTGGCGGCGGCGCGGGGATCCTGGCCCGGCCCGGAGAAGATCAGGAAAGCGGGTGTGGCGCCTTGCTGCCGGTACGCGATCCGTGCCGAGTTGCCGGCGAACGACGCGAATCGCGAGTCGGTTGGCGCGGCGAGGCGGTAGCGGCTGCGTGGGAGGATTCGAACGAGGGCCGTGCGGGCCAGGTCTTCGACCGAGAATGCCAAGGTGGGCCGATCATAGGGGCCCGGGCCGCCAGATCAGTCGTCCTTGAGCCATCAATTTTGATGGGTCTTTCCCACCGATTTTTGGGATGCAAAGCGACACGTTCAGGGCGTATACCGTTGGGCATCAAACCTTCCAATGACGTCTACGTCGACGAGCCGTACCTGTCCATCCGCTGGGACAGCCTGCACAAGCACGTCCTCTCGGAATGGAAGGGTTTTGCCAACAGCGCGGAGCTACGAGCGGGACTTCTGAAGGGAATCCAGGCGATCACGGACAACCGTGCGGCCGCCTATGTGAGCGACGCCAGGAAGCTGAGGGTGATCGTCCATGAAGACCAGAAATGGATTCAGGAGAAGTGGATGCCGCTCGCACTCCAGGCAGGGCTCAGGCGGCTGGCGTTCGTCACGGCCGGCACTGGGCTGGGGCGGTTGACGATCCAGGATGTCGTCGTTCTGGTCGATCACCATGGACTGGAATCGCGCACGTTTTCTTCGATCGAGGCTGCAAGGCAGTGGGTGTCGGAGGTTGCAGCCACCAGATGACAGCCGACGCGGCGCTCCACGGCGATCTATCGCGTCGTGTCGACCTGTACTTCAGCCGGCGCGGCGTCGCCGACGTGACCTGGGACGCCAACTGGAACGTGGTTCACATCGAGGCCAAGGGCTGGGCAGACACGGC
>PLYD01000013.1 GCA_003151665.1 Candidatus Dormiibacterota bacterium | reverse complement strand
CTCGGCGCGGCGCTGCTCTTACTACTGCCACAAACGGTCTTCCGATTTGTCGTCCCGGCACTGGTTGGGTTTGCTGTGTTGTTGGTCATCTTTCAGCCGCGCATCTCGGTTTGGCTTGCACCAGAGGGATCAGCGCCAGCGTGGGGAAAGTACGCGGTGCCACTTGGAATCTTCCTGACCGCGATCTATGGCGGCTACTTCGGCGCCGCCCAGAGTGTGATCCTGATGGGCTTGCTGACTGTGTTGCTGCGCGACCCCATCCAGCAGCTGAACGGGCTGAAGAACGCCGTGTCGGCAGCATCCAACCTCGTTGCCGCTTTGATCTTCGTGGTGGTCGCCCACGTCGACTGGCAGGCGGCCGGCGTGATCGCCGTCAGCTCGATCATCGGCGGGCTAGTAGGCTCGGCAGTCGGTCGTCGCCTCAGCCCGCTGCTTCTACGCGGTGTGATTGTTGCGGCTGGGGTGGCCGCATTGATCAAGCTGCTGGTCGGCTAGCGACGCCGCTATGCAAGCCGGTGAAGGCCAAGCCTCCTGAAGGCGACAGCTTTGAGCATGTCGACAGCCAATGCCCACAGCACCACGGCGGCGAGGATCATCCCCAGCTGCGCGGGCGAGATTGGGGTCATCAGCCAGCCGGCGACGGCAAGCACAGCGACTATGACGAGCACCAAACCGGAGACGGCGAGCAGCCAGCTGCCCGGACGCGAGCGCCAGGCCAGGCGCGGCTCCCGCACCAGGTACACCGTTGCCTGCGTGCTGAAGGCGAGGGTCACAAACGCCACGGTCTGCAGGTGCGCGAGGTCTAGCCCAAGCCAGGTTCGCGCCAAGAAGAAGACTGTCAGGCTGAGCAAGAGAAATGGAACGGCCACCGCTGACGCGCCAAGTAATAGCTGGTTGACTCGCCATCTGTCGGGCCGGCTCGAGGCAACAACCCGATCGGTGGTGATCGTCATGGTGGAGAAGTCATTCGCAACGAGGAGCAAGACCATGAGTATCGGCGTCAGGGCAAAGAGTCCTGTCGTCAAGAAGATCACGCTCAGGAAGATCGGCATCTCGATCTTCTTGGCGCTGGCGTTGAGGGCATAGGTCAGCATCCGTTGGTAGGTGCGCCGGCTCAGCTGGACAGCTGTGAGCACGCCGGGTAGCCCGGATTCGGTAAGCACCAGGGCCGCCGCCGCCTTGGCGACATCGGTTGCGCTCGAGACTGCGATACCGACGTCAGCCTGCTTCAGCGCGGGAGCGTCATTGACGCCGTCACCCGTCATTCCGACGACGTGGTCCTGCGCCTGCAGGGCCTTCACCAGCCGGTACTTGTCTTCAGGCAGGACGCCCGCCATCACGTCACAATCGGGCGCGAGAACTCCGTCTCGGATTGAAGCCGCCTCGCAGACGTTGCCCGACAGGCCAATTTCTCGAGCCACAGCTCGCGCTGTGGGCAAAGCGTCGCCGGTGATCATGATCACCCGGACGCCTTCCGTCTGCAGGTCTCGCACGAGCCCGCGCGAATCAGGACGCGGCGGATCTGCAAGCCCGACGAGGCCCACCAGCTCAAGTCGAGAATCAGCACCGGATGCGACCGCCAGCACCCTCTCCCCTTTGTTTGCCAACGTCTCAAGGTCGGCATCAAGGCTGGCGGGAGTAGCAACGCAGAGAGGAGCCAGCTCCGATAGCGCTCCCTTGAGCACCCGCAGCTGACCAGCGCCGCCGCGGATCACAGCCTCGGAACGCTTAGTGGCCGGATCAAAAGGCGTGAAGCTCAGTCGTTCGACGCCAGGTTGGGATCCGAGCTCCTTGGCCTTGCGCAGGATGGCAAGGTCAAGCGGGTCCTGGGTCGCCTCGTCCGAAGCATGACCGGCGAGCGCGACCAACCTTCCTTCGTCGTAAGGCGGATAGGCATGCAGATCGTTCACCGCAAGCTGGTTGAGCGTGATCGTCCCCGTCTTGTCCGTGCACAGCACGTCCATGCCCGCCGCCTCTTCGATCGCCGAGAGATGCGTGGTCAAAATCCCTTGCCTGGCCAGCTCGCGCGCTCCCAACGCACTCGCCAGGGCGAACGTCGCCGGCAAGGCAACCGGGACTGAGGCGAGAAGCAGCACGACCGCAAACTGCAGGACCTCTGGTCGGACCCCGCTTCGATGCAGACTGAAGGCAATCACGACCAGGGCGAGTGCGAAGTCGAGCGCGACCAGGTTGCGAACGATCCTCACGATCGCGGTCTCGAGGTGACTCTTCGCAGCCGCGGTCCGCACCAGCTCAGCGGTCCGCCCGTAGTAGGTACTGGCACCCGTGGCGATAACCTCCCCGGTCGCCTCGCCGCGCTCGATCACGCTGCCCGCATAGGCTCGATCGCCGCCCGCGAGCTCGGCCGGGAGAGACTCGCCAGTGAGGCTGGACTGATCGACCTGCAGCTGCCCGGTGCTCAACTGCACGTCGGCCGGAACGACATCTCCCATCCGCAGATGGACCACGTCGCCGGGGACCAGTTCGCGCGCCTCCACCTGCTGCCACAGCCCATCGCGCAGGACTCTTGCCCGCACGGTCAGCCGGCTGCGCAAAAGGGTCAGCGCGGTGCTAGCGCGGTTCTCCTGGATGAAGCTGACGACCACGTTGAAGCCCAGCAGCGCTGCCACGATCAGAGCTTCGGTCGCCTTCCCCAAGGCAGCCTCGAGGATGATCGTGGCCTCGAGCATCCAGGGCACGGGAGCCCAGAGTTTGGCCAGCACCGATCGCCATGGGTGCTCCCTGGCCTCCGGCGTCTCATTGGCTCCGTACTGGCTGAGCCGCCGCGCGGCTTCCTCGCTGGAGAGCCCAGCATCCGGCTCCGAATCGACGCCAGCAGCAGTCACGAGCAGATGCTGCGCCTCAGCCTGCCGGTTACGGTGTGCCCCTGCGAAGTTGATGGGTGGGATGTCCCGCCATGAGCACCGGCCGGCTGCTGTGCTTGACGACCCCAAGGGCGACGCTGCCGAGGAACAGTCCGCCGGCAAGGGACAGTCGCCGGGATCCGAGCACGATCAAATCGGCATTCCATTTTTCGGCAGCCTCGACGATTTCCTGCACTGGGTTCAGCGACGGCGCGTCGATACGCTTCTCGATGCTGACGTCGCTGGTCGGTAGCTCAGCCGTGAGTTCCTGCATCAGCTGCTGAGCTTCCTCCGGCCCCTCGATGTAAGGGACATCGCCGAACGGAACCATCTCTCTGACGTGGAGGATGAGCAATCCGGCCCCCTCCTCGCGGGCAATGTCCACCGCCACCTTGACTGCCTGCCGAGACGTGTCCGAGTAGTCGACCGGGACCATGATCCGATGGAGTGGACGCGGGAGGAAGCTGCCCTGTGCAGCGGCACGACTGTGAACCAGAATCGCCGGAGCTTCAACCCGAGACAAGACCTGGCGGCTGACACTGCCCTCAAAGAGGGCCGCGAGGTTGCCGCGGCCGTGGGAGCCGAGCGCGACGAGGTCGGCCGCCCGCTCATGACAGGCCGCGACGATTTCTGCTGCAGCCGAGGAGTCTTCTGCCACCTGCCGAACTTCCCCGTGAGCCGTCACGCCGGCCGCATTCAGCTCGCCCGAGGCCTCCCGCACGTGTTTCTCCAGCGCCGCCCGCTGCTCGGGC
>PLYD01000167.1 GCA_003151665.1 Candidatus Dormiibacterota bacterium | reverse complement strand
GCTTTTCATTTTCGAGATACTTACTACGACCCGTCGTTTGCGCGTATCAGGGTTTTGGGTTGCATTGACCCAGCGAACCCATTCCCAGCGCGCCATCGGCGTAATACCTTTCCATAACTCTCGGATCTTCTGAGGCGCAGCTGCCAGCGCTGTGTCAAGATCCTGTGGCACGTTCGGCTCCGGCCAGTCTTTGAGTGGCTCCATTTCGACGGTCGCGGTGTCACCCGCGCCTAAAGCAGCGATTCGTTGCAGCTTTCCTTCAATCCTCATCCAGTGGCCAAAATAGCCGTCTGGTTCCACCACCGTCTGGAACCCATTGCCATTGATCGTTCCTTTTACTGCCACCTGCCCGCGCGACGGCAGTTTCACGCTCGCTTTCTCAGGCAAGCGCAAAACCGTCCAGTTGGCGATCGTGTACAGCGTGGCGTCAAAGCGAATTGTTGGCACCCTTGGGCGCTGACTCATGTAGCCATATATTTTGCGGTCCTACGACCGCGATCTCAAACGTCCGGGCCACAAAGTCCGGGTGGCCATCAGCCTCTAAAGGCGTGCACCTGCAACCCCCTCCCCACAAAGCATTGCCGCCCCGAACCGTCCGTTGTCGAAGCTCGCGAGTTTAGGGCCGGACGCGTTCTGCGACCAGCACCGGGCGCCCGGTGGTACGCAACAGATTGTGCGAAACCGAACCGAGCATCAGGCTGCCGAGATCGCCTATGCGGCTCGAGCCGACCACGATCACGTCTGCTCTCCAGGCCTCGGCAATTTCGGCCACGGTCTTTGCGACTGGACCCGCATGAGCGACAGTCCCCTCGCTTGTCACCCCTGCTTCGCCCAGCAGCCTTATGGCAGCCGCCATCGTGGTTCGAATCTCATCGTCCGACTCGACATACGGAAGACCCTGGGCGCCAAAGATGGCCTGGGCGACGTGGACGACCATCACCTTCGACTTCGTTCCAGCTGCACAGGCGATCGCAGCACGGACACCGGGGCCGAGGTCATCTCCGCCGGCGATGGCCAGCAGCACTCGGCGGGGCCCGCCAGTCGGGCCGTGGGCGTGCCCGCGCACGATCAGTACAGGGCAGTCGACTACACGGAGCACCTGATGGCTGACGCTGTGCTTGAACATCGACTGCCAGTCGGAGAGCCCACGCGAACCGACGACAACCAGGTCCGCCTTGAATTCACGCGCGGCGATCGCGACGGCGTCGGCGACGTGCTCGCTGTCGGCTCTCAGGATCTCACTGTCCGTGCGCACTCCAGCCGCATTCAGGCGCTGGACGGCGGCGCCGACCAGCTTCTCGGCTTCGCTTCTGACCTCGATGTCCCAATGCCCATGAGGATGGTGCACCTCGAGGTTCCAGACATGCGCGACCCGAACTTCGGCCGACGAGCGCGAGTCACGGAGCAAGGCGATCGTAGCGTCAATAGCCGCGTCAGCCTCCTCACTAGCATCGGTCGTGAGCAGGACTCTCTTGAAGCCAGTTCGGGTGTTCATGACCACACTGTTTCACCCCCCTGCAAGTCCGGATAGGGTCGAAAGGCCTGACACTTCCAGTCACGAGGCCTCGGGTAATCACGTCGTCAGGCCGTGAGGGCCGATTGACCTTTCTGGAGGGGGACGAGCGGCCGTGTATTAGAAAGCGCTCGCGTGCGAGCCTGAATCGGATGGCGAAAAACAGAATCCATCTGCTACTCGAGGACGACCTTGAGGTGCTCAGTCCGGACGCGAACTCGCTCATCCAAACCAAGGTCGACGAGGCCGTATTGGCCGAAGGCGGCAAAGCTCGCGAGACGATCCAGCACGCGGAGAGCACCAAGCCTGGTGTCGGGGGGATGGCCGTTTACCCGACCGAGTCCGTAGCCCTAGTGGTCCCCGGTGTGCCTGAGATCGGTTCGCAGCGCCGAGCAGAGCACGCAACTTCTCAGCCGGCGCCTGCCAGGCGCCTTGTTGGCGCCAGGCTGCGCCGGGAGTCACGCCACCTCGGTCGTTCCCAACAGGACCACTCGGCTCCAAGCCGGCTGCCGCACGCCCTCGGCCGCCGGAAACTCTCCCACCCGCAGCGCGAAGGCAATCCGGTCGCGATTATGGTCGTAGTCCTCGGCGCGCTCATGACAGGGGCGGCCCTCTGGCTGTTCGGGGCGCACCCAGCCGCCGACCTCGTATGGGCGGCAGCTGTCGTGGTGGCGCTGATCCCTCTCGGGATCTCGGTAGCGCGAGATCTCATTCATCGCGAGACGGGCGTCGATCTCATCGCACTGCTGGCGATGGTGGGTTCGCTCATCCTTGGCCAGTACCTCGCCGGTGCCGTCGTCGGGCTGATGCTGTCGGGCGGTCAGGCACTGGAGCTCTACGCGAGCTCTCGTGCGCGCCGCGAGCTCTCCGCGCTGTTGGCGAGAGCACCCCATGTCGTGCACCGCTACGAGGATGGCAAACTCACCTCGCCGGACATCACCGAGGTGACAAGAGGCGACCTGCTGCTGGTCAAGCCTGGCGAAATCGTTCCGGTTGACGGCGTAGTCGCCTCAGCCGCAGCGGTCCTCGACGAATCCGCGCTCACCGGCGAATCGCGGCCGGCCGAGCGTCTCATCGGCGACACAGTGCGCAGTGGCACCGTGAACGCAGGACCGCCATTTGATTTTCACGCGCTCACGACTGCCGAGGAGAGCACGTACGCCGGCATCGTCCGCTTGGTGCGCGAAGCTCAGGTGTCGAAGGCTCCCTTCGTGCGATTAGCGGACCGCTACGCACTTTGGTTCCTACCATTCACGCTTTTGGTGGCGGCGGCAGCGTGGGCTGTGTCCGGCGACCCGATTCGCGCCCTTGCCGTGCTCGTCGTCGCGACACCCTGTCCATTGATCTTGGCCGCCCCGGTAGCCATCGTCGCCGGCATCTCCAGGGCCGCGAACCGAGGTGTCATCGTCAAGGGCGGTGGGGCGCTCGAGACCCTGGCCAGAGCCCGCACGCTCGTGTTTGACAAAACCGGCACGCTGACGGCGGGGACGCCCCGAGTCGCATCTGTTGAGACCTTCGGAGCATCCGATGCCGACACCGTGCTGCGAATGGCCGCGTCCTTGGATCAGGTGTCAGCGCACGTGTTCGCAAATGCCATCGTCGCCGCAGCGCGCCGACGAAGCCTGGACCTCGAATTTCCCACCGCGGTCCAGGAGCACGCCGGCAAAGGAATCGAAGGGACGGTGGGCGGACGGAGAGTCGCGCTGGGTCAGGCGAAGTGGCTCTCATCCGGCAAGGCCCTGTCCGAGGCTGCGGTCCGCTTACGCGGCCGAATCGAGCTCATGGGAATTTCGAGCGTGTTTGTCGCTTTGGATGGACAGGTCGCTGGCGCTCTGGTTATGGACGACCCGATTCGCGCCGACACCCCACACGCACTTGCCGCCCTACGCCGGTCAGGCATCAGCCGGATCGTCGTCCTCAGTGGCGACCGCGACGATGTCGCCCAGTCGGTGGGCTCAGCTTTGGGCGCAGACGCAGTGCTGTCGGAGCGGACACCCGCAGAGAAGGTGCAGGCAGTTCTATGGGAGCGCGAGCGCGAGGTTACGGTGATGGTGGGAGACGGGGTCAACGATGCGCCAGCATTGGCCGCGGCCGACGTCGGAATCGCGATGGGAGCGCGTGGCGCAACCGCATCGTCGGAGGCCGCGGATGCAGTCATCGTGGTTGACAGTCTCGATCGAGTGGCTGAGGCGATCCTCATTGCGCGGAGGGCGCGTCACATTGCAGTTCAGAGCGTGATCGCCGGCATGGCTCTGTCTGGCATCGGGATGTTCCTCGCGACGTTTGGGGTGCTGTCACCTGTGGCCGGTGCCGTCTTCCAGGAAGCGATTGACGTGGCCGTGGTCCTCAATGCGTTGAGGGCGCTGGCAGGCGGAGCAACGGACGTGGAGCATTGTCCCGGGGGTGATACGCAAACGCCGCAGGCCATGGCCCGGGGAGCGGACTTTGCAGCAGGAGGTCATGTCTCATGAACCCAACACGGCCGGAAGCCGGACAAGAGATGGATGTCCTGACCGCGCGCCACGCAGGATTCTGGATTCGTGTGCTGGCGCAGTTGATCGACGCTGCCCTTCTGGCTCTCGTCGGTGGCGTCCTGACTGAACTCAGTTTCCACCCGCGCGCGCTTGATTTCGCGGATACCGGTCCCAGCGCCCTCTTGTCGCTGCTCTACTTCGGCGTCTTCTGGTCGAAGGTAGGAGGCGGGCAGACTGTTGGCATGCGATTTCTCGGTCTGCGGGTCATGGGTACCGACGGCCGACTGATTGGCGTTGGGACGGCAGTCATCCGCTGGCTTGGGCTGGTGGTTTCCTTCAGTGTCCTCTTCCTAGGCGTGATCTGGGTCGCGTTCGACCCACAGAAGCAAGGCTGGCACGACAAACTCGCCGGCACGTACGTCGTGAATGTGGGATCAGTTGAAGCTGGCGACCAACACAGATCGCAAGCGGCATCGTAAAAGACGGTCTGCAAGGCCTTGAAGAACATCAGCTGTCGAACCATTTCGCCTTGAGTCCCTAAACGATCCGTCCAAGGGCGAAGCGCTTTCTGCATCGAGACTCGCTCGACCATGTCGGCCGCGCAGGAAACTGGTTGGGGGCCCGGGATTTCGGGCCATGAGGCCCCTGCAAACGGAGGGCAGGCGGGCAGTGTCAACTCACGGCGACTTGGGACCTTTTGCGCGTAAACATTAGGCAATTGGGAGTCGTGGGCCCGGTCTTCGCCCTCTTCACGGTGGGGTACATCCTTGGCGTCTGGATGGCATGCCTGGTCTTCAGGCAGCCGCAACGCGCATACGAGGACGGTGTCCCCGCAATGGAGGGGGAGGATTTTCTCGCTCGCATGCGGGCGGGTGGTGGCACGCGCCTCCCGGTTGTCGTACTGACCGTGAAGAACCTCGCGCCCGGGGAGATATCAGCGCTCGAGACGGCGGGCGCGCTGGCCGTTCTGCCCAGGCGGGCCGGCGCCCCGCAGGCCCCGGTGGCCCTGATCGCCGAGGCGTTGGCTCTCGCCCCGGTGGCCGGATGAGAGCTCGCATCCCGCCCGGGCTGCGGATCCTACGGACCGTGCTCATCGCCGACGACGAGTCGAGCATGCGTCTGCTGGTGCACGCCACCATCGAGTCCGACGACTACACGGTGGTCGAGGCCGCCGATGGCGTGGAGGCCTGGGCGATGATCCAGCAGCACAAGCCGTCACTGGTCCTGCTCGACGTGCAGATGCCTGGGCGAAGCGGCCTCGAGGTGCTGCGGTTGGTCAAGGAGGACCCGAGCCTCGTGGCGACCCGAGTGATCCTCCTGACGTCCAGGGCGCAGGAGAAGGATGTGGAGGCGGGCTTGATCGCCGGTGCTGATTTCTATCTGACCAAGCCTTTCTCGCCTCTGGACCTCCTAACTCGGGTTGAAGAAGCGCTCCAACTCTGATGTTGCTGCATGGACGCGAGCGCGAGCTGAGGGACATGCCCGATCGTCGAGGCTGGGCTCGGGTCACTGGTTCTCTCTGTGAGGTCCTCGGCCAGCATTACGTTCAAGACGAAGGCCTGGGCAAGGGATCCCTCTTCCATTTCACCGTCCCATTGGCTCGCGAGCATGCGCAACGTGGAGATGTCCTCGTCGTCGAGGACGACTCGGGTTTCGCCCACCTGGTGGAGGCCGACCTGTGGTCGTCACGCTGAAGGACCTTGATCCTGCGGAAAGCCTGTCACTGCAGAAGGCTGGGCGTGACGGCGGTGCTGCGCATTGGGCCCCGGATAGCCGAAACGGCCGCGAATTTGATCGCAGAATCCCTGGTGTCCGAGCTGGTGGCCAGTTGATCTCGGGCGAAGAGACCGGACGAGCATTGCCGGCATACGCCGGCGACCTTGCCCGGCTGCTGAACCTGCGTCAGACGTACGAGGACCGCGGCCCTGGTCTGCTGGCCGAGCCCGCCGTCCCGATGCCGGTCGTGTGGACCGCTTCCATCTTGTTCACGGACCTCCGCGGATTCACAGGGCTGACCGAGCAGTTTGTGCACGACCCCGCCGGCCTGCTCGAGGTGCTCAATGCGCATCTCAAGAAGGTCCTCCGCTCGATCGCCATATGCGGAGGGGTGGTCGAGAAGTTCGTCGGTGACGGAGTCATGGCCACCTTCGGCGCCAGCGGCCACCAACCAGACCATGTGGATCGAGCGATGGCGGCCGCGATCGGCTTGGTCGGAGCCAACGAAGCTTTGAACCGACGCTGCGCCGCAGATTGGGGATTTCGACTCGAGGTCGCCGTCGGCATCGCGTCGGGACCGGTCGTGATAGGAACCGTCGGCTCAGCCGACCGCTCCGAGCTCGGAGTCCTGGGCGATGCGGTCAACATCGCCGCCAGGCTGGTGGGGCATGCCGGCCCCGGCGAAGTGCTCATGACGGGAACCGTCTACCGGGCTGTGGCCAACATGCTGCAGAGCGAGCTGACCAACCAGTCCACCGTTCGTGGGCGCTCAGGCAGTCTCGAGATCTACCGGATGTCCTTGCTCGGGGATCGCTGTGACCTGGACTGATGCTCCGTCGACTGCTCGGTCAGAAATGAGTTCTTCGATGATGCCAGGCGCCATGTACGAAAGCTTCTTTTCGCTCTCCGTCGACATGCTTTGCGTGGCTGGGTATGACGGCTTTTTCAAGCNNAACGCTCGGCTTCACGGATGCCGAGCTTATGGCGCGACCCTTCCTCGATTTCGTCCATCCCGACGACCGACTCGTGACAGTCGACGTGGTCGAGAAGCTAGCCAAAGGGGCCAAGATTGTCAACTTCAAGAATCGCTACGAATGCCGCGATGGCACGTACCGCTGGCTGGCCTGGACGGCGATCCCGGCGGAGCCGGCGGGACTGATCTACGCGGTGGGGCGCGACGTCACACAAGAAGTCCGAGCAGAAGCCGAACTCAAAGATGCGAATCTCTCCGCTGCGACTCGTCTGGCCTTGCTCACGGCCCTGATCGATGCGATCGGCGTCGGTGTGATCCTCGTTGATCGTGAGCACGTAGTGGCACATTGGAACCAAGAGGCCAGTCGCTTGACCGGGATCTCTGTTGAACAAGCCTTGGGACAGCCGATGAGACTGCTGGGGGCGTTGTTCGCTGCCCGGGTGGAGGAGAGTCCCGGTCTGCAGCGTCACTTCGAGCGAGCCTCTCGCTTGCCAGCGGAGTCCTTCCGTTTCGCGATGACAATCCTCGACCCCCGTCGGGAACTCGAAGTCACCGTTTCCCCCGCCGTTTTGACATCTGAGCGCGGGCAGGTCGGCTTTGTGATGGTGCTCCACGACATCACTGCGGCGAAAGAGCTGGACCGAGCGAAGGACGAGCTGATTGCGATGGTAAGCCACGAGCTCCGCACCCCACTCGCAAGCCTGGTCGGCTTCACGGAGCTGCTCCTGACTCGCGAATTCTCAGAAGCGCAACAAGACCAGTACCTCGAAACCATGCTCCACGAAGGCCGGCGCCTCACAGAGCTCATCAATGACTTCCTTGACCTCCAGCGAATGGAAGGGGGGTACAAGGGGCTGGATCTCGGCCCGGCTGACTTGCGGACGCTCATCGCGCGCGCAGTAACCACTGCGGGCGATAACCCTCGAACGCCGATCGAAATCGATTTGCCAAAAGACCTTCCACTGGTGATGGCCGATGCCAATGCAATCCTCCAGGTCCTCATCAACTTGCTGTCGAATGCGCGCAAGTACTCGCCCGCCGGAGGCGCGATCCGAATAGGCGCCAGCGTCATTGGCGACGCTATTGAAGTTTCAATCCAGGATCACGGGCTCGGCATCCCCGCCGAGGCGCTATCCAAGCTTTTCTTCAAGTTTTACCGCGTCGCCAACGCCGACCGCCGGCTGATCTCGGGTACAGGTCTAGGCCTGGCCATCAGCCGACGAATAATCGAAGCGCATGGGGGCCGCATCGGCGTCGAGTCGGGAGGGCTAGGGCAAGGTTCTCGCTTTCACTTCACGTTGCGCGCAGCCAGCCCCGGTGCCAAGTTGGGAGACGTTCTCATCGTCGAGGACGACTCCGGCTTCGCCCGACTCCTGGAAGCCGAGCTCGCGCTTAAGGGCCTGAGCTCAGTTTGGGCTCCTGATGCTGAGACGGCCGATCAACTCATCGGACAGATGGCGGCGCGCGCCGTAGTACTCGACCTGCTTTTGCCGGCAGCCAGCGGCGAGGACTTCCTCGCCCGATTGCGCACATCTCGCGGCGAGCTTCCGGTAGTGGTTGTGACCATCAAGGAACTCGACGCCACAGAAACTCTTGCACTGCGCACAGCGGGTGCGGTAGCGGTGCTGAAGAAGCACTCAGGCGCCGCAAAGGAGGCGGCGGCTTTCATCGCAGACGCCCTCACGCCTCGGGAAGCGCATTAGTGAGGAACAACCCGACCGCCTCCGCACTCATCCGCCGCACCGTGATCATCGCCGATGACGAACCTAGCCTTCGCATCCTGGTGCGTGCAACTGTCGGGACCGACGACTACAACGTCGTCGAAGCTTGCGATGGTGACGAGGCCTGGTCTTTGATCCAAGAGCACCGGCCGTCAGTGGTCCTCCTCGACGTACAGATGCCGGGGCGGACGGGTCTGGAGATTTTGCGTGCGATCAAATCAGACCCTAACCTCACCGCGACCCGAGTAATACTGCTGACGGCCTCAGCTCAGGAATCTGACATCAGAGCGGGGTTAGTCGCCGGCGCCGATGCCTACTTGACCAAGCCTTTTTCGCCGCGCGATCTCTTGTCGCGGCTGGACGAGGCGCTCGAGCTTTGATACAGAGCCGCTGGAAGGCCTGTGGGATTCAGAAAGTACGTCAGGCCGCAATTGGCGTTGCGGAATAATCACTCAATAGCCCTCCCAGCCTCGCGCGTCTTCTAATAGTCGCGAGCAGCAAGGCGGCGCCATGCGTTAAATCGCCAGGAATGACTGACCAAGCGTCCTTTCCGAGCTTTGATCTCGAGTGCGAGCGTACGCATGTTCGGGACAGGTCGCGTACCTGGCAGCTACGCTGAGACAAGATTAGCGGCAGAGTCACGTTCCCAACGTGGGCCGGAACTTGTGATAGAGCTACCGATCCAATTAGATGCGATCCACAATTCGACGCAGAAAAGCAAGTTCTCAGGCTCAGCCAACCGCCGCGGACGACGGGTGGCGCAATAGCGCACGCCTGCCGCTGAAGCGGCGGGCCCGGGTCCCCCTTCGCGCGTGGCTGGTGCCAGCCATCGCAACCCTGGTGGCGGGCGCATCCCTGGTCTTTCAAGCCCCCCAGCTGGTAACCGCTATTGCCCGAGGCTGTGTCACGCCGGGTCTCGACGGGCCAAACGCCGCTCTGACCGGCGTCGTGAACTCCTACTACCCGGCCACCGCCGGCGCCGCTGCCGGGGCCACCACGATCTCCGTCGGCGCCGGGATCCCAGCGGCCTCGCCGGCTATAGCGGCGGGAGACCTGCTCCTCATCATCCAGATGCAGGACGCGGACATCCAGGGGACCAACGCAGTCACGTACGGCGACGGCGCGACAGGCCGTGGCACCACCGCTCTTCGCTCGACCGGCCTTTACGAGTACGTCTCGGCGGCAAGTAGCGTGGTCGCAGGCGTGGTCACCATTGCCGGCTCAGGCGCCGGCAACGGCCTGGTCAACAGCTACGACTTCTCCGCCGCGGTTACGGCCACACACGGCTTCCGAACGTTCCAGGTCATCCGGGTTCCGCAATATTCCAGCGCGACCCTCGGCGCGGGTCTCACCGCCGCCCCCTGGGACGGCGCGCTCCACGCCGGCGGTGTGCTCGCGATCGACGTGGCCGGCGCGCTCAACCTCAACGCCCAGACGATCGCCGTCGACCAGCTCGGATTCAAGGGCGCCCTGGGCGTCGCGCAGACCGGAGGACCCGACGCAGGCACCGACTACGTCGTCGCCACCGGACGCGGCGATCACGGCTACAAAGCTGAGGGCGTTGCGGGTACTCCTCATTTTCTATACAACGCGATCACTGCCGCCTCAGTCACCGGTGCTGCGGACGGCTACCCGAGTGGGGACGCCGCCCGCGGAGCTCCTGGCAATGCGGGCGGAGGCGGCACCGACTCCAACCCGGTTGCCAACGACCAGAACTCGGGAGGTGGCGGCGGCGCCAACGGCGGGCAGGGCGGCCTGGGCGGCAACAGCTGGAACGTCAACCTGCCTGTCGGCGGTCTCGGCGGTGCCGCCTTCCCCGCGGCGGCGACGCGGGTAGTCCTGGGCGGCGGCGGCGGCGCCGGCACTCGCAACAACTCGGCAGCGTTTGCATCGTCTGGGGGTACCGGTGGCGGAATCGTCATGATCCGCACCGGCTCGCTGGCGGGCACGGGCACTATCAGCGCCAACGGAGGCGTAGGCGTCACGCCGCTTAACGACGGCGGCGGCGGCGGCGGGGCCGGCGGCAGTGTCGTCGTCACCACCAACGCCGGCACAGTCAACGGGCTGACGATCCGAGCGAACGGCGGCGCCGGCACCAACGCATGGCCCACCGGTCCGACCGGCGCTGCGAACTACCACGGTCCCGGAGGCGGAGGCGGGGGTGGCGTGATCATCACCTCGAACGCGCTTCCACCCGCCCAGACAGGCGTTGCGGGCGGCGCCCACGGCACCACCACCGTCGACGCGGCGACATACGGCTCGGTCAACGGGTCGGCAGGCCTTGTCCAGACCACCACTCCAGGGGCCATCCCGGGATCGTCGTCCGGAGCCGAGTGCCTGCCCGCTCTCACTGTCATCAAGACCACCAGCACGCCGAGCGTCACCAACACAGTCGCCGGGACGACGGCGACCTACACGATCACGGTAAGCAACGCCGCCAACACCGCCGCGGCCACCAGCGTCAGCATCTCGGACACCCTACCTGCCGGGTTCACATATGCGTCCACGGGCAGCGTCGTGCTCAACGGTGGAGCGACAAGACCTGCGATCGTCAACCCGGTTGTAGGGGCCACCAACCCGGCATTCGGCACCTTCACCATCCCGGCCTCCGGATCGGTCGTCATCACTTTCACTGTCAACGTCGCGGCCAGCGTCGCGCCAGGCACATACAGCAACCCGGCCACAGCCACCTACCTTGACCCGACCCGCACTACTGTCGCAGGCACGACGTCAGCTGCATACCCGGGCGGGGGAGCGGAACGGGTGACGGTCAACGCGCCCGACATGACGATTGCCAAGAGCCACGTCGATCCCCTGATACGGGGATCGACATCCACGTACACTCTGACTGCCACCAACTCCGGCAACGTGGTGACCAGCGGCACGGTGACCGTCACAGACACCCTGCCGGCTGGACTGACCCCCACCGGGGCGGCAGGCGCCGGTTGGACATGCCCCGCTCCGGTCGGGCAAACCGTGACCTGCA
>PLYD01000052.1 GCA_003151665.1 Candidatus Dormiibacterota bacterium | reverse complement strand
TCCTCCTGGAGGGCGCCCAGGCCACGATGCTCGACCTCGACTTCGGCACCTACCCGTACGTGACGAGCTCCAACCCCACGGCGGGCGGCGCCCTGACCGGCAGCGGCATCGCCCCGACCAAGGTCGACCTCACGATCGGCGTCTTCAAGGCGTACACGTCGCGGGTCGGCTACGGCCCCTTCCCATCCGAGCTTATGGACGGCATCGGGGACCAGATCCGCGAGCGCGGCCACGAGTTCGGCACCGTCACCGGCCGCCCCCGCCGCATCGGCTGGTTCGACTCCGCGGTCGCTCGGTACGCGGTGCGCATCAACGGCGTCGGGCGCGCTGCCCTCATGCGCCTCGACATCCTCGACGAGCAACCCCTGCTGAAGATCTGCACCGCCTACGATTTCCGTGGGGAGCGCCACACCCACCCGCTTGCCAACATCTCGCACTACAAGCACTGCAATCCCATCTACGAGGAGATGCCCGGCTGGGAGACGCCGATCGGCGCCGCGCGCTGCTGGGAAGACCTGCCTAAACGTTGCCAGGACTACGTCGAACGGATCGGCGAGCTGATCGGCGCTCCCATCGACCTGATCGGGACCGGCCCGCGCCGCGACCAGTTCGTCACTCGCGGCAAGGAGCTCTTCGCCTGAGGCCTTTTGGCCTTTGATGTAACCAAACCGGCTCGCGAGGTGTCTTGACCTATGTGGCCCAAGCCTTGACCGCCGCCGGGGATCGACCTCTCTACGAATTGGCGCGGACGGGTGATGAGGCCGCATTCGAGGCACTGATCGGCCCGCTGGTGGAACCCGCCCTCCGGCTGGCACATACGATGCTCGGCGATCGCTGGGAAGCCGAGGACGCGACGCAGGAGGCGGTGACCAAGGCCTGGCGCAAGCTGGGCCAGCTTCGGCCCGGTGTGCCGCTCAGGCCTTGGTTTCTTGCCATCGTCATCAACCAATGCAGGAACGTTCGGCGCACGGGGTGGTTTCACACGGCCCGAATCGCCGAGGTCTTTCAACCTGCTCGCCCATCACCGAGCGCAATCGAACGGGTCGATATCGCACGTGCGCTGGGGCGGCTGTCTCAGAACGACCGGCAAGCCCTCTTCCTGCACTTTTACCTCGACCTCCCGATCGAGGAGGTCGCGATCTCCCTCGGTATCTCGGAGCCCGCAGCAAAGGGCCGCATTTACCGCGCTTGCCAGCGGTTGCGCCCCGATCTCCTCGAGGAGGACAAGTAGATGGACGAGCTGCGCCGCAAAGTGAACGAGGCGTTCGAAAAGGACCAGGTTGACTTTGGAGAGCTGAACGGTGTGCGCCAGCGGATGTTCCAATCTGCACGCGCAGCCCGCAGCGCACATGATGGCCGCATTCAGCTGGCAGCCGGCCTCGCCGCGGTCCTGATCGCGGCCGTTGTCATAGCGACCTTTGCTTACTCTCGCGCCGGCATTCAACAGTCGCACGAGGGTCCGCCGCGCCCGGTCCAATCACCCACGCCGTTGGGGAGGGCCCTTAACGTGCCGAACAGCACCCCGGTGATTCTCTATGGCGATCCGGCCGTGCCTGACCAGGTCGATGGGATGACGTGGGACGCCAAACTCTCGGGGACCGTCCCGGTTTCGCCAGGCACGGACTCGGGGAATCCTGCGGCCAATCTGTTTGCAACGGCGACCGAGATTCGGGACCGCTCAGGAAACCTGATCGCCACCGGCAACTATGGCGCCAAGTTCTTCGGCGGCACCTGGGCGGACGACGAGAGGCAGTTCTGCCAGCTGGTTCCGTTCGACTATCTGGGGGCCGACGGCGTTCCGGCGACGCTACAGATCGTCACGCCCGGGCAGGCTCCTAGAAGCATCGTCCAGGTGGGAAACGTCTACGAGCAGGCGGCGACCACGGTGGTCGCCTGCAGCGTCCAGGGGGATCGAGCGGTCGTCGTCCAAAGCATTGGCGGTGGTGGCGCGTTGGCCCAATACTGGGTCCTCCAGCTCTCGACCGGAAAGATCCTGTGGACCCGCAAGTTCGACGCTTCACATTCCCCCGCGAGCGTAGTTGCATCCCGCGACGGCATGTACATCGCCGAGAACGCGAGCACCGGCACCTTGCCGGTCACCGCCAATGGCTCAACGATCTACGGTCCCGACGGCAAGCAGATCGGTCATCTGGCCGATTGGGTCGAGGCGTTCTCGTGGGATGGGTCGCTTGCGGTGACAGATCAGGGCTGGGCTCCTGGAAATGTTCGGGTTGTCAACTGGCGCAACGGAACCACGGTGTGGTCTGCTCCTGCCGGCTTTGCGCTGCAGCGGACGACATCACAGCCTGAGGGGACAGGTGTGGCCATCTGGATCATCACGGTTGACCAGCTTTCGACTGCTGGACCGTTTCAGGCCAACCTCTACGTGATCGCAGCGGATGGCCGCGTGACCGCTCTTGTGAAGGGGACGCCCTAGTCACATCGCGCCTCGACGTGCGTGCCCGAACATATACCGGCATGGACCGCAAGCCGGCAGTTGCTGCCGAGCTCACGTGGCCCAGGTCCACGAGTACCGCCTTCGGCGGCATAACCTCGAAATACGCGCTCAGGCCAGAGACTTGGTCAGAGTCGCGAGCGACATCTGTGGCGCTCGGGCACAGCTGATGTCCGCAGCCGAGCTGCGGCTTGGCGTCCGGAGCAAGTGCAGCGTCGCGGAAGTACGGAAGGCTCGATGGAAGGACAAGGTCCACGTGAAAACGTGGCTTATGCGGGGCAAGCTCCATCCCTTCCTCTCGGGCGCTCAGAGATTCGCGTTCGCGCTGACGAGCTTGCGACCACCCTCGGCCTGGCCGAGGTCAAGATCAACTTCGCCTAGGTCTTAACGATCCGTAGGTGGGCCTCGCGCTGGCGAAGCAGGCGATTCCTCTGCATCCGCTCGGACCCGAACGAGGCGGCCCACAGCACGACCACCAACACGGCCATGACCGCCTGCACGCCGGCCGCGGTCAGGAAAGCGGCCTCGATCCCGTAGCCGCGGACCCGCAAGGCCACGGACAGGAGTCCTGCGCTGAAGCCAAGCACAGGCCGAAGCGTCCACGAGGGAGGGAGGTAACGCTTATCCGCCAGGAGCATGGCCACAAACCACGTGGGCCCGCTGTCAAGGTGCACGACGTAATCCCAGTGGTACGCCACGATCGCGAAGCCGGCGCCGACGAGGAAGCCAATCGCGACTGCGAAGCTCAAGCGGCGCGCGTAAGCCAACCAGGCGATTCCAATGCCAACCGCAAGGAGTGAGGTCGCGAAGA
>PLYD01000266.1 GCA_003151665.1 Candidatus Dormiibacterota bacterium | reverse complement strand
TGAGCGCGGTCGCCAGCGTGGGCAGGGCCACGCCAAGCACCGTCACGTCGAGGCCGACAGCGAGCACGCCGAGCGTGATCGCGGCAAGAGCCCACCACTTCCGAGTGCCAATTGTCTTCATTTCGCCATCACCCTCAGATTTCTAGACAATCCTAATTTAGAGCGTCTCTAAAAGTCAAGCGGGTAGTTAAAAACGAGGCTGCGGGGTTCAGAAACTCCGTCGAGTTCGATTCCGGATCTCAGCGCCGCCTTTTGGGCCCATCGTTCTGGCCGCAAAGACTTCGCCCAAGTCGTGTAGCAACGCGTGGAGCAACCCGGGCGGCATCCACTGACACGTAGCGACACGTGGCGGACTGAAGCCGCGGACGCGGTGAACTCAAACGGCCTAAATTCGAGTTCGCCGTGGCTGTATATCCAGTCCGATGCACTTCAAGACATCGCCTTCCACCTAATGGGGATGCTGCTCAGACCTGGAAGCTGGTCTCGAGTCGACTGCCAAGCCGAGCCGTACGCACTTCAAATCCCTGGATTCGAAGAATGCGTGGGTACAGGTCGATTTCGCAATGGCACCGGGCGGCGGGTTGGAACGGCTGAGGAAAACTCTTGGAACCTGCCGAGTTAACGGCACACCTTACTGTGGGGAATTACGGGGCGGATCGGGCTACATCGGTCGAGCGCGACTCCGAGCGAGACGCCCGTGACCCTAGTGGTACTGGCCTTTCGACCAGTGCTCCCGGAGCAATTCGAGAGCCTCCTCCTTCGACATTCCCTCAATCTGTTTCGCACCGAAATGTAGATCGCGTTCGAGCTGCCTGGCGAGATTGGCGGGCACCCGAGGTGCTTGACGTGGCGGTGGTGGGGGGCAGCGATTGAACGGATTGGCAGTGTGCAGCACGTCCCAGAAGTCCTCCTCCGAGATTTTCACTTGCTCGCGCAGGATGACGCGCCACACGCCAGGCGAGGGCGAGTTATTGCCGGCATGGGACGTCTCGGTCCAAAGGTTGAAATCCTCGTTGAAGCCTGGACAGCGGTATGTCTTTTCCCAGCGGTTGTGCCCGGTTGCACGTACCAGCTGCCAGCCGTCGATCTTGCAGAACCGATCAATCTCATCGAACGTGGCGGGACGCACCGGCGGTCCCCTATGCGGGCAAGAAGCTCGGGGTCTCCACTGGGTTCAGTGCTTCAGAGTCGCTGAACAGGAGCTCCACCCGCTCGTCCAGTGGTGTTAGCAGGAACCGCAGCAGGTAGGGGAACTCACCGGCACGGTTGGTCTGCTCGAAGAAGCGTCGGCGCTCCATGTACTGCACGGCGTAGCGGTCGAGTTCATCCGCAAGGCGCGCGACCGCCTCCTCCACGCTGTCGCCGCTGGCCACGACTCCGAAGGAAGATAGGCTGGCAACGATCTCCTTATCAGCGCCCTCGATCTGGGGATCAAAGTGGTAGCGATCGAGAAGGCCCAGGAGGTCAGAGACGGTGATGCCCGCCATCTGCTCGCTGTCGCCCTGACGTCGGAGAACGAAGGGGCGATGCTCTCTTAGGACCTCGGTTACGAGGGCGGACAGACCGGACTTAGCCTTGGTGAAGTCAACCTCTGTGATCGCCGCCCCTCTGGACATGTGCCGCACTTTAGCACATCCAGACCAATGTGACCAGTCAGACCAGACTGGTCTAAGTCGCTTGGGTGTGTCAACCTGTGGGTGCCGAGAATCCCACTTGGGTGTCGCGTCGCGGCGGCTAGCAGTCTCCGGTCTCGGGACATACGCTCCCGACATTCCCTTGGACATCAACCAGAACGCGACCGCCAAGCGGTTTAACCAGACGGACCTGCACGGTACGGAAATGACCCTCCAAAGTGCAGGCCCCGTTCGGACCGCCATGGATCCTGCTACTTATCGCAACTGCCACGGCGGTGTCCGACTCGGCCGGTGACGCGGAGAAGTCTTCGCCGCAAGGCCGCGCTCGCCCGCCGGCTCGGCTACGAGCGCAAGCTGAACCGCTACCTGACCGCCTGACGGTCAGCCGGCGAGGACCGCGGAAGCAGCCGCGGACAAACTCAGGCCGCGCGCTTCGAGCATGATGCGATCGCCCTGGGCCGCCTTCCACCTCCTCCCGGGTCCGACTCCAGCGCGCACGCTCGCAAATCGCCCGTCTTGGGTGATGTGGGGAGGGGAACGGCGCACGACCATCTCGACCACGCAGCTGACCGTCGAAATTGAGGGAGGCCACCTTGCCGGCAGTGGTGAAGCTAATACCCCACGATGGATCGCAGCCTTCCGGCGGCCAAGGGATCAATCTCTAAGGGTGAGGTCGGCGAACCAGACTCCGTCGCGGAGGACCGTCGGGCCCACCTCGATGGGCACCGGACGGCGGAACTTGGGGCCGTCGACCACGAACGTGTGGTACTCGCCGCCCTCGCCCGCGAGGTCGACCGGCGACTGCTGGAAGATGGCCAGCAGGTCGCTGTCGACCACTCGGCCCAGCAGCTGCGGCGGTAGCACGCCGTCCCGCACCGCGACCACGACCGCCTTGAAACCAAGCCTCAGGAGATCGGACAGGTGAACGCCCCGGTCGTGATGCCAAATTGGAAGCAGCGCGGTACAACCCTCGAGCGCGCAAACCCGTTCAACCCATTCACGATGCGAGTCGATATCGATGTCGCCAAAGATCCCCACCTGGCAGCCGGCGCCCTTGGCCGAGGCGACCGCATGCTGAAACGACGTGTCGTACTGCTCCCAGCTGGTGGGGACCAGCAACATTGGCACACCCAAAGCCTCGGCCTGCGCTTCGAGGAGCTCGCGGCGAATGCCGTGGGAGCGTGAGCGCGTGCCGTCTTCGATCATCATCGTGACGAGCAGTCGCACCGCCGATCCCTGCGTCACCGCCCGGTACATCGCAAGAGAACAGTCCTTGCCTCCGCTCCAGGAGACGAATGCCGGCGTCACTGACGCTTCAGGTCCCCGCCGCACACGGGGCCGTGCGACGCTCGCGTGCGCTCGAGTTGCCGAGGTGTCCACCGTGAATCTGTTCACCCCGACAGGCTAGCCGTTCGCGTAGTCAACCTCGAAACACTCTCAGAGCGCTCGGCAGCCGCTGGGTCAGCATCCTTCACGGCTGCCTTCGCCATCGCACACCTTACTCAGAGGAGGTGGCATGGACCGTTGCGGTCGCCGTTGCCGCTTGACATTTAGAACCGTGGGATGTCTCCCGGGGCCGGCGCAGAATTAATGCCCAAAATGGAGCTTGAAGTTGTACTCGGCGACATCGTCGAACAGCGCGTAGAGGCCATCGTCAACGCGGCTAACCAGACTCTTCTCGGCGGTGGGGGAGTCGATGGTGCGATACATCGCGCCGCCGGTCCAAGGCTGCTGGAAGCCTGCCGGTTACTTGGCGGCTGTGATGTCGGCGATGCGAAAGCAACGCCCGGCTTTGATCTCCCATGTCGATGGGTCATCCACACCGTCGGACCCATTTGGTTTGGCGGATCGAGTGGGGAGGAGGAGTCGCTTGCGTCGTGCTATCGGCGCGCCTTGGAGGTCGCCGATCAGCTCGGAGCGAAATCGATAGCCTTACCAGCGATCTCAACAGGCGCGTTTGGGTTTCCGGAAGCGGAGGCATCGGTGATTGCGGTCAGGACCGTTCGCTCAGCCACTACGAGAGTGCAGGTGGCGCGGCTGGTGGCGTTCGATCGTCACTCTCTCCGACTTCTCCAACGCGAGCTCGATCGGATCTAAACGTCGCCGTCGAGTTGCGAGTCGAGCATTGCTAGTGGCAACAACGGAAGATCGGTCCCATGTGCGCGGGAGCTCCGTCGATGCCTTTTCAACTGCCTGCTAGCCTTCCCGGGATGGAGCGGGGGCTCCGCGAGAGCGAGCGCGACGAGCTGTTGAAGGAACCGCTGACGGCCGTCCTGGCGACCGAGCGCAAGGCAGGCGGGGTCCATGCCGTGCCGGTGTGGTACCTCTACCGGGGCGGCGAGTTCCGCGTCATCACCGGCCGGGGCTCGGTGAAGCTGAAGAACGCGCTGCGCACTGGCCGGGCGACGCTCTGTGTCCAGCGGTCACGAGGCACCGACCTGCGATACGTGACGGCCGAGGGTTCTGTGCGGGTCGAGCCGTGCAGCATCGAGGAACGACGCGAGCTGTGGGCGCACTACACGGACGAAGCGAAGGCGGACGCGATGGCCGCGGGCGACCTGTCTGGGCTATGCGTGCTCGTCCTCGCTCCCCAGCGCTGGACCGCGATCTCCGAGTAGCCGCCTGATGTGCTCCCGCGAGTGACTCAATCACAACTGGACGAGCGGGTGCCAATTGACGCTCGCGAATCTGAAGCCTAGATTGAACGTCGGTGGACGCAGCTCTTCTTGTCAACGCCTGGTTTGGCGGCATCATCGCGGGGGGCGGCTTGACGGTGGGTCTTATTGAGCTTATCAGCGGTCGTTTCGTGATCAACCTCGGGCGAGGTGAATGGTCGGTTTCCGAGGTTAGGCTCGGGGCCCTTGTGTTCTGCATCGGGGGGCTCTATTTGGCGACATACGTACTAGCCATGGCAATGAGACCGGCATGGTGGGACGGCTTCCAGCAAACCACCTTGGTGATGCTGGTGCCTCTAGGGGTTTCAATGGTCCTACTCAACTTGCACCACAATCAGCGCTGGCCGTTCATTCAGCGCAGGGTCGAGGAAAACCGCTAACACCCCGGCAACTTCTCGATCGCCCCGACGGCTTCGAGAACGGTGCACGTACGAATCGCGGACTTCGGCTCCACCCTCCAAAGCGCAGAAGTACCGCCAGCAGTTCGCGGCCAAGGCAAGCATCGATGAACTCGAGCATCTCGAGCGCCATCTCGTACACGCGTCCCAGCGCGGGGGAGCAGCAGCGGCTTATTTGGCGGTAGTGGGTTCTCAGGCGGTGGCGGAGGCGGTAGTGGTGGCGGTAGTTGCTGGGGCGACTCGTCCTGCCTCGGCCAACCGCGTTGCAATCGTCTCCGCTACAAACGCGGCATCGGGGCCCTGGCCTCCGATCAAACCGGACGCCAGGCGCGTCTGGAAGGGCAGGCCCATGAAGTAAAGCCCGTTCGCACCGTCGGCGACTCCCCCGACGTGTTTCGGGTAGCCGTCGTCGCCGGCGACCGGGAATCGGATCCACGAGTAATCGCGAGCGAACCCGGTGCACCACACGATGGTCTCCGGCTGCAACCGGCGCCCGCCATCGCAAACAGGAAAGCCTGCGTCGACGGCGGTCACCCTTGGCGCGCGCTCGACGCCGGCGGCCAGCGCCTCGCGCATCGTCACCCGGATCAGGGGCGCGCCATGGTGAAGGACTAGCGGTTTCATGCGACGGCCCATGGGCGTTCGCACTGAGGCGATCTTGTTGGCGTAGAACCAGAAGAACTTTCCCTCGAACGCATAGAAGATGGGCGGGATTGCGCCTGTTCCGCGGCCGGCGAGCACGGTCTTGTGACCGGCTCGCGCCGCCTCGATCGCAATCTCGACCCCTGACGTACCGGCGCCGACCACGAGAACGTCGCCGGTCAGCTGCGACGCGTTCTTGTATGCGGATGCATGAAACTGGCGAATCGCGGGTTTGATGTCCTCCGCCAGGGCGGGCACCTTAGGTCCCTGGTAGCCGGTAGCGACCACGACATGGCCGG
>PLYD01000014.1 GCA_003151665.1 Candidatus Dormiibacterota bacterium | reverse complement strand
TAACCGACGACTGGCTCAAGCCGCTCGTTCACCCGTGACGAGATATTTGCCTCCCACATTCTCATTCCGACGGCGCAAGACCGCTAGACGCTGAGAGGTGGTCCGGGCCGAGGGCCCTGAGCCCGAGCACCCTATAGGTCACCAGCTCTCGGACGATGCCCTTCACCAGGATCGGGGCCCTCACCTCCGCCTCAATTCTGTCGCCCAACCGGGCCCGGAGTTCCTCCGAGATGATGATCTCGGCCCTGCCTGCCGACTCGCAAAGTCGGGCCGCCATGTTTACCGTGCCGCCGATCGCGGTGTATTCGAGACGCTCGGCGGTCCCGACGTTGCCGACCACCGCAACCCCAGAATGAATGCCAACACCGACCGAGAGCCGGCTGCCGGCCAGAGCCGCCTGCATCTTCACCGCCGCCCTTACAGCTCGCTCGGCGTGGTCGGTCTGCTCGAGCGGCGCGTTGAAAAGCACCATGACCGCGTCGCCGATGTATTTATCGACCGTGCCTTTCTCTTCGAACGCCGCCTCCACCAGCGATCGGAGTACCGCGTTCAGCTGCCTGAGCACCTCCTCCGGTGGCAGATGGTCGGAGAAGCTGGTAAAGCCGCGCACGTCCGCGAACAGCACCGTCAGCTCACGCTTGTCGCCGCCTAAAGCTAGGGCCCTGTCGGCCGGCCTTCGGACCAGCTCTGCGACCACGGTCCGAGGCACGTAGCGACCGAACAGGTCGTAGATGCGGCGCCTTTCCATGGTCTCCTGAACGTAGCGACGACCGCCGCTCGTGGCTGACGCTGTTAGCAGGGCGGCCGGCGCCAAAATGAGTTCTGGGAACGTGCCCGAGCGGTAGAGGATGGTGCTCACTCCGACGTAGACGACGAGGGCGGCGACCACTACCCCAAGTGCCCTCGCCAACCCTGCAAGGGCGAAGGCTAAGCTGCCGATAAGCGCCAGGAGTAAGACTGCTGGGACCGCAACCAGCGGCGATTCCGGCTGTAGGAAAGTGCCGTCCAAGACCTCTTCCAGCACCTGCCCGTCCAGCTCGGCCAAAGTTTCGCCGCGAGCGGCAGTTGGTACTGGGAAACTGGTGCCGGCGTTGTCGACCAACACCAGCTTGCCTTTGAACGCTCCGGGGGGCACGCGGCCCTCGAGGACATCCACATATGAGTAGTGCGGGTAAACGGGGAGGTCGGGAGCTGTACCTGGAGCCGAACGGTACTTGATCCATATCGCCGCAGGTAATGCGAGTGCTGACTCTTGCACGGAAGGATGGACGACCCACGGAATTTGATGTCCAGATCCCAACGGATATGGTGCCGGCGGAACGTTGATCGCAGCGCGCAATGCACTCGTTATCTGGCTTGGGTTGAGGGTCAGCCGAAACCACACCCCCGCGATTCCGGAATTGCGGGCCTCCAGCAAGGCGTTTGTGGTGAGTGGCACGCCGAGAGCGACCCGGGACATCTTCAAAACGAGCGTCTCGTCAACGTGCACATCGGCATCCGCGGAGATCAGGGGGTAGTACCGCACGATGTGGTTGACGTCAGTGGCCGCGTCCGTATACGTGAAGTCAGCAGCGACGTAATTCATCTTCTCTGTGTCGGTCAGGAAGTGCGGGTTGCTGGAAGGGAGTGCCATGTTCCGGAACACGTGACCGGCGGCGCCGGGCACTTGCTCCAGCCCGTGCACTATGGTCATGGCGAAATTGGGGTTGGTGATGGTACGAGGGTCGCCGACGACAGTCGCTCCCTGCGCCAGCAGCTCCCGATAGAGAGCCACGTCGTCGGTGGGAGTGGGGATACCAATTGCAACGGTTGTGCGGAGGTCTTCGCTCACGATGACGACATCCTGGCGGTGAGGGAAGAAACCGAGATGCGGGCCCTTCTCGTTCGCGAAAACTGCGTCGCCCGCCGACAACTGGAGGCTACTAACCGAGTCGAACGGCACGAGCAACGGGATGGCCAGCGCCCCCCCGATCAGGAGACCAAGCAATACAGCGAACCACGGTGGCTTGCGGGAGTCTGATTTCGCCGGAATGGTTGCGCCTCGGCTTAACCACCGCACGGGCTAAGCTGCCGTCGCGTTGCGCAACCGTTACGGGGTTTGGACTACGAGTCGAGTGCCCGCCGGCGAATAGTACCCAGGGCCGGCTGGTCCGCTCGGGTTATAGGTGTTGTACGGCGCCTCAAAAGTCGCACCGGTAGTCGGGTCGTTGACGAGATCGACACCGGTTAGCGCGTAGTCGAATCCCTGCACCTGCTGGCCGAAAGCCTGCCACTGCCGGCCAAGCTGCTCATATTGTTGGAGATCCTGCGTAATGCTGTGCTGGATGCTGAACATCATATGTATGAGCGCACCGTTGACAGCGTTCCATTGGCTCGGTGAAGCAACTCCCAGACGGATCACTCCGCCAGTCCCGCCAGGTCCGCTGGTGCTGACAACGTTGACCAGGCCGTGGATAGGGTTGCCATTGCTCAGGGTAGCGGTGAACTCCATATATTCCTGACCCTGGACGGCACCCCCCGACAGAGGCTGGTTGGGCAGTTTCGCGGCGAATAGCGTTTGATCGATCCGCACGCCGAGCTTGCCGAAGGCCCAGCTCAGGAGCGTCTGCGGAGAGTTGACGCCAGTGCTCAGCGCCGCAAATGTGTTCGCATAACTGACTGTTGCATCGTTTCCCAGATACATGTCGATGGTGTCTTGCGTCTCATTTCGGGCTTGCCATCCGGTCGGGATCGAATAGGTGAACACCTGGTCTCGGACCACCTGATACAGCGTTCCGGTCTGGGGTCCGTAGCAGGTCCCGATGCCAGCCAGCATATTGCTCTCACTGGCGAACTGAGAAGCCGGCGCCCAAGAGGCAACAAGCACAACAATTGACGCGCCGTGTGCGGTCGGATAAGGCATGATCGCTACGCGTGCCTGACCGGTCAGCCGGCCTTGACCTGACTGCAGGTTCAGCGTTGCCGTCGGCATCGGGGAGCCGCCAGTCAATGTGGAAGTCAAGGTCATGCCCGCTAGCGCGAGATGTTGCCTCAACTTCTCGAGCGCGGTGGCAAAGTACGTCTCGGGGGTAAGGCCCGTAGTCAGCAACGCGGGGCGGACGACTGTCGCTTCTGTTGAGGCCCGGTCCTTTGAGACGAAGATCATGCCGTCCAGCGTGAACACGTTCCAACCATCGGGCACGCCTACGTGAAAGCCATCGTAAGAGTCAACGACTGACGTCAAGGTGCACCTCGCCGTTGCGGACGAAGGCGACGAAGCTGCAGGCCCCATCGTCGCTGAGCAGCCGACGACCAGAAGTAGGAGGATGGTCAGTCCTAGCGACGACTTCATAGTTGGTTATGCCCACCTAACGGGAACGGCAACCCGGTTTAGCGCCACGAATCCCGGCCGCGGCGGACCAATAGCACAAGGCCAAGCAATATCAGGAGACTGGGCCATAGAACGTCGCCCCTAAGCCAACTGAGCAGGCCAAGGTTCTGTAGCAGGTAGTAGGCACCGATCAGAATCAAGGCTGCTCCCCAGAACCACGGCCACACGCCACCGCCGCCCCATGTCCACGGACCATACCAACCGCTGGCCCAGCGGTCGTGCATATGATCCCGCTGCTGGCGACGCCATGCCCGCCACTCATGGCTTGATGCGCCGGGCCCTGGCGGCTTGGGTGCCTCCGCAGGCGGCGGCGGAAAGCTGTTCGGGGGCTCGGCGGCCATCGTGGCGATGCTACGCCTCAGAGTACCGCCCATTAGCAACTGCTTCACTACCGGTTGCAGGCGCTAAGCGCCTCTTATCGATGGCAAGTAGATCCTCTGAACTCCTGTCGGCATAATCTCAACTAGCGATTACGAGTTCGATGTTCACATCTCTGACGCTGCTGGTTCTCGCGGGCCTGCTCGGGCCATTGTTGGCGGCGGGCAGAAGGCCGCTGGCTCCTGTATTGGTTGGCGAGCTGATCGCAGGCGCGATTCTCGGCAAGACCGGGCTCCATCTGATCGTCTCCACGTTGCAACCCTTCCCGGCGTTTTCCGCTATTGGCTTTGCGATGCTCATGCTCGAGGCGGGCAACGAGGTCGACCTCGGGTCGAAGGAGCTGCGTGGCGGTGCTGTCCGAGGAACCCTGGCGCTCCTGATCGCGCTGACGCTCAGTCTTCCGATCGGGCTCACCGTCGGCGCACTATTCCCCACCGGCCATTCATCGCTCTTGGTGGTCCTCGTGGCGGGAAGCTCGGCCGCGGTCGCCTTTCCGATCATTCGAGAGCGCGGGCTCACAGGGCCCGCCATTGCAATTCTCATCACCTGGATCACGCTCGTGGACGCCCTGACCGCGGTTCTGATGCCGCTGACTCTGTCCGCCGCAAGCCAGATTCCGCTGGCGCTGGTTGGCGACGGTCTAATAGTCGCGGTCGCCATAGCCTCGATGTTGGTTGCGCGCCGGCTGTTCAAGACCGGCT
>PLYD01000009.1 GCA_003151665.1 Candidatus Dormiibacterota bacterium | reverse complement strand
GTGCCGACGATCGCGATGATCAGCAGCGCGGCGTTGGACGTGAAGCCGCCCAGGATGCTCGGTTCGATGAATCCCCGGATGGCGGCGCCCGGATTGGGGTGGCTGATCACGGCGAGCGGCAGCACGAGCAGGCTGGCAAATAGAAAGACGAACATGGCGCGCTCCCAGCGCGTGAAGTTGCCGGTGACGGTAATGCCGATGAGCAGGATCGCCGACAGAGGAACGACGACGTAGGGGCTGAAGCCGAAGTACTCGCCGGCCATGCTGATGCCGATGAACTCGGTGCTGATGATGAGGAAGTTCAGAAGGAACAGCCCACCGACCGAGAACCACCCCCAGAAGGAGCCGAACCTCTCCTTGATGAGCCTGGCCTGGCCGACCCCGGTGACCGCGCCCAGGCGCACGACCATTTCCTGGTTGACGATCAGGACTGGAACCAGCAGGACGAGCGTCCACAGAAGCGAATAGCCGAAGTCCTGGCCGGCCTGCGCGTAGGTGGAAACCCCACCGGCGTCGTTGTCGCCGACCATGACGATGAGGCCCGGCCCGACGATCGCGGCCAGGGTGAGCAGACGCCTACGCCACGTTCGTCGCGGGGTATCGTCGCTGGCCCGGATCGTGCCAAACGCGCCGTGTATGTCGCCGGGGTGGGACTCCTCCACCACCGAGTTAGGGACCGGGTGGGAGTCGCCTCTCACCGGCCCGCGCTCGGCCACCGAGGGTCAGACCCCGCTGCTCGCTTCGACGCGGTTGCGCCAGTTTTCTGGCACCAGCGCTTCGAGTACGTCGTCGACCGAGATGGCCCCCACCAGGATCGATGCGGTGTCCGTGACCGCCAGGGCGGTGAGGTTGTAATCCGCCATCATCATCGACACGTCGGCAAGGTCGGCGCCGGCGCTGGCCCTGAGGTCGACAATGCCCGGCTCATCCTCGACCTTGGTCGCCGCATCGCTGCGCAGAAGATCCACCACGGCGAGGCTCCCAACGAACTTGCCATCGGCCTCAGTCACGAAGACGGTGCTCAGGAGCTGGTGTGGCGCCTTGTCGTCCGTGCGCACGCGCTCGAGAGCGTCGGCAGCCGACGTGCCGCGCACCACCGAGATGTAATCGGGGTTCATCATTCCGCCAGCGGTGGTCGGGTGGTACTGGAGGAGCTTTCGCAGCTTGTTCTGCTGCGGGGCCGGCATCATGCTGAGCAGCGGCGTCAGCCGATCGTGGTCGAGCTCCGCCAGGAGGTCGGCTGCGTCGTCGGGGGCCATCCGGCCGAGGACCTTGGCAGCATCCTCGTTCGAGCGAGACTTCAAGAATTCCAGCTGGTGCTCCGTATCCAGCTCTTCGAAAACGTCGGCCGTGAGCTCGGCGTCGCTTTCGACGGCTTGGATGATCTCTTCGCCTTCTTCGTGCGAAGAGCCCTCGACCAGGTCCGCGATCTGTGCAGGGTGCAACCTGCGCAACCGCTGCAGCGGCATAAGCAGCTTGGCCGTGGGGACGTGCGCGACGAAAGGCTGCACGTCCTTCCAATCCAGGATGGCGTGCCGTCGTAGGTCGGGCCGCGCGCGGCGCGGTATGAGACGCCGGAGCATCGCGCGCGGGCTGCGGTCGACACCAAGCAGCGCCCACCCGTCACCCGTTTGTCCAAGCACCAGGTCGTGGGCCTGGACGATTCGCCCTCGAGCGACGTCCATGAGATGACGACCGAGGACGTCGGCCGAGAGGAGCACCTCGCCGGGCCGGCGCTGGAAGGCTCCTGTATTGAGAGTCGGGCTGCTCAAGCACACCTCTCCCGGGGTCAGCTTCTCGATGTTCGAGAGGCTGACGTAGACATCGTTGCCGCCGATGCGGACCTTGAGTCCGGTGACCGGTGGGTAAGCTCCCCCGCCCTCGCCCAGCTTCACGATCAGATCTTCGACGCGGCCGACCTCATCGCCCGCCGGATTGTGGACGGGGCTCTTCAGGATCTGGGTGACCATCAGCCTCCGCTTGTCGTCGGCCTTGCCCGTGTCGCGAGCTTGGTCTCCGGCAGCCGGCGCACCGTTGGTCTTTCCGTTGCTCATTTGATCGCTCATCGAATCACCGCGTGCGCGGTCCTCCACCTCCAGCCCTGCGCGTCCAAGCCGCGCCAGACGTCTGCTGCAATTATCCGGCCGCGCTCTCCATCTTGCCTTCCAGCTGCTCCATGCGCTTCAGCATCCTTTCCAGCGCAAAGTCCTGCGCGGTCAGGTGCTCCTGCATCTGGAGACACTCGTGCAGGATCGCCTCCGCGTCCTGGTATGTGACCACCGCCCGCTTGTCGGCTGCCGCGCCAAGGACCTGCTGTCCGACCATGATCACGAACATCAACAGCAGCTGGACGATGTTGCCCAGGAACAGCAGGAAGGCGAACGGATATGGGTCGATCTTGTGCAAGGGACCCCACGCAAAGCCGGCGAGGACCATCCACATCGCCATCGTCACCGCCGCTATGTAGAAAGCCCACATCGTCCCCGCCCGTCTGGTGATGGCGGCGCCGAGCCTGCCGTTGACTCCGACGTGCTCATCGGCGACCTTTGGCGGCGGCTGGAGCTTCCGCTTCTCGGTGTGTGGATGCGGATGGTGGACGAAGTCGATGCTGGTCATTGCCAAGAGCCTCCAGATAACGAGGTGCCGAAGCGTGCCGCGGCCCACCTGCGCCGGTAGGATCGGTTGTAAGACATGGGACGCGTCGAGCAGTATCGCGTGAGCGAAGCAACGTCTATACAATCCGGCGATACATAGGTGCCTCTAAAGCCAGGCGATGATTGGAGCGGCAAACACGTAGTTGTGACCGGGGCGGGGGGCTTCATCGGGAGTCACCTGACCGAGCGCTTGGTGAACCTCGGCGCCTCGACAACAGCATTCTTGCGGTACAACTCGCGATCCGAAGCCGGCCTCATCGACGAGTGCCCTGCGGAGATCCGCAGCGAGATCCACCTGGTCTGGGGCGACCTGCGCGACCCCGACAGCGTCCGACGAGCGCTGCAAAAAGCAGACGTCGTGTTCCACCTCGGCGCCCTCGTCGGCATTCCTTATTCATATGAGGCCCCCAGGCAGTACGTGGATGCCAACATCCTTGGCACGCTCAACGTGCTCGAGGCGGCACGTGCCGGGGAGGTGGGCAGAGTTGTTCAAACCTCCACGAGCGAGGTGTACGGCACGCCGATTTACACGCCCATCGATGAGAAGCATCCCCTGCAGGGCCAGTCGCCCTATTCCGCAACCAAGATTGGCGCCGACAAGCTCGCCGAGAGCTTTTGGCGCACTTATAAGCTGCCCGTCGCAACCCTCAGGCCGTTCAACACATTCGGCCCGCGACAGTCGGCGCGGGCGATTCTGCCGACGATCATCCGCCAGGCCTTGAAGGGCTCGGAGATCAGGCTTGGAAGCCTTACCCCCATCCGCGACATGAACTTCGTGGGCGATACGGTCGATGGCTTCATTCGAATCGCCTCTTCCGAGACGGCGCTTGGCCGCGTTGTCAACATCGGGTCGGGCCGCGGCCTGACCGTGGGCGAGATGGTGGAGAGCGTGTCAAGAACGCTGGGAAGAAAGCTCACCGTGGTGGATGACCCAGGTCGTGTGCGGCCGGCGAACAGCGAGGTCGAGGCATTGATCGCCGACGCGACGCTGGCCCATCAGCTGTTTGGATGGAGCTCCGTCACACCGTTCGAAGAAGGCCTCAAGCGCACCATCGAATGGTTCGCGGAAAAACGCCTCGACCTCGACCCCGCGAAGTACCTGGTTTGATGGGGCGTCCGCTGTGAAGGCCGTGATTCTCGCGGGCGGCAAAGGCAGCCGCCTTGCGCCATACACGACTGTGCTTCCCAAGCCTCTGATGCCGATCGTCGACACCCCGATCCTCGAGATCGTTCTGAAGCAGCTCAAGCACTCTGGGTTTGACGACGTGGTCATCGCGGTCGGCCACCTTGCCTCCCTGATCAGGACGTATTTCGGCGACGGATCGGAGTTGGGCATTCGAATCGCGTACGCACATGAATCCGCGCCTCTTGGAACTGCGGGGCCGCTGGCCAATATCGAGGCGCTGACGGAGACCTTCCTGGTGATGAACGGCGACATACTCACCGACCTGGACTACGCGAATCTTGTCGAGTACCATCGCGACAGCCGCGGGATCATGACGATCGCAACCCACAAACGGACTGTGAAGATCGATTTCGGTGTGCTCGAGACCGTTGACGGTGGCGTCAGCAAGTACGTGGAGAAGCCGACCCTCGATTACGTCGTGAGCATGGGAATTTACGTGATGGAGCCGAGGGTGCGCGACTTCATCAAGCACGGCGAATACCTCGACCTGCCCGATCTCGTCCGGATGCTCCTCGCTTCCGGCGAGCGCATCACCGCCTATCCATTTGATGGTCGGTGGCTCGACATCGGGCGGCAGGAAGACTTCAACGAGGCTCAGGTTCGGTTCGAAGAGCACCGCGACCATTTCTTGAAATGAGCGGTGACGTGCGGGTTCTGGTCACTGGTGCGGGTGGCCAGCTCGGGGGCCATGCAGCCCGGTTGCTGGCACGTGGCGGCAAGGAGGTATACGGGACGGTCCGCCGGCCCGCGACCGGCACTGGCGAGGCGGACAGAATTCACTGGCTGACTTGCGACTTCACCAAACCTGACGAGGTTCGCGCGGCGGTCGCTGCCTCGAAACCCTCGCTGGTGCTGCATACGGTTGGCCTGGGCGGGACCGCCGACACGAGATCGCTGCTCGAGGCCAACGTCACCGCGCTCTCGCACCTCATCGATGCGCTGGAGGGCGTGCCGCTCAGGAGTTTGCTGGTCATAGGGTCGAGCGCCGAGTACGCGGGGAGCAGCGATCGCGAACCGATTCGCGAAGACCACCGTCTTGGGCCGGCGAGCCCATATGGCTTAAGCAAGCTGGCGCAGTTCGAACTCGCCCAAGAGGCGTCCACGGGCGGCTTGCCCATCGCGTACGCGCGCCCGTTCAATCTCATTGGGCCAGGGGTTTCATGTACAACGGCCGTTGGCGATATCTCCAGGCGTCTGGCCGAAGGGATGAAGAAGGGGGGCGACCTGGTTCTCGAGGTTGGCGACCTGGACAGGTGGCGCGACTATCTCGACGTACGCGACGCGGCCGCGGCGTGCGTGCTCTTGCTCGAGAGAGCCGCTCCTGGGGATGTTTTCAACATCTGCAGCGGCGTTCCTGTGCTGCTCTCGGACGTGGTCGACAAGCTGCTTGCACTGGCGGGCGGCCACGTGTTGCTGCGCAACGTGGAGCGTGGCCCATCGCAGAGCTACGTGGTGGGCGACCCATCAAAGCTCCGAGGCCTCGGATGGTCACCGAAATACGAGCTCGACACGTCTTTGCGTGACGGACTGCTGAACCTCACTGCAAATCGCTGATTGGTGCCCCGCAAAGGATTCGAACCTTTGACCCTCTGCTTAGAAGGCAGATGCTCTATCCACTGAGCTAGCGGGGCGAAGGCGCCGTCTCGGAGAGAATACTTAGGTAACAGAAGGTGAGACGGGAGATGCTTCACATCAGGGGGGTGGAATGACCGGCAAGCTGGAGCGTTTGAAGGAGATCCTCGGCGAGGTGGCCGACCTCAATCGGGCCGGCGCCGTGCTCGCGTGGGACCAGGAGACATTCATGCCGCCGGGTGGCGTGGAGAATCGCGCCGACCAGCTCACGACTCTCGAGCGCATCAGCCACAGCCGGTTTGCATCCGACGAGGTGGGCGTCTTGCTCGATGCGGCGGACGGCGACGTGGCCCAGTTGCCGTTCGACTCAGACGACGCGAGCCTGGTTCGCGTTACACGCCGGGATTACGAGCAGGCCCGCAAGCTGCCCCTGGACCTGGTCGGTGAGATCGCGCGGGCGGGCACGAT
>PLYD01000148.1:5864-13781 GCA_003151665.1 Candidatus Dormiibacterota bacterium | reverse complement strand
GTGGCAAGCCCGGGGCGCACGTCCTTCTCGTGGAGCACGTACGGAATGCCGCGCAAGCGAGCCGCGGCGATGGCCGGTGCCATCACGTACCCGCCGACCCCAAGCACGACGTCGGGGCGGAAGGCGTCGACGATGCGCAGACCCGCGCGCAGCGCCAGCGGGATGACGGCCGGAAGGGCGACGTTCTTCCACACCGCATCTCGATCGAGGCCACGCACGTTGACAGTGGCCAGGTCGAAGCCGGCCGCCGGGACCAGACGCTCCTCGGGCCCGCCGGCGCGCCCGACCAAAAGCAGGGCACCGTCAGGTTCCTCAGCGCGAAAGGCTCGCGCGACCGCGAGCGCCGGATAAAGGTGCCCTCCGGTCCCGCCGCCCGCTATCAAAAGGCGCATTCGTCCTCCGTTTCATACCGGTCTCCGCATTGGTGCCGCGACGCGCGATGCTCAGCAATACGCCGACCGCTGCCAGCGTGGTGGCCAGCGCTGTGCCGCCATAGCTGAAGAAGGGCAGCGGCACCCCGGCGATCGGCAGCGTGTTGGTGACTGTCGCCATGTTGAGCAGCGCTTCGAAAGCGATCCACGTCGTGATCGCGACCGCCAGCACCACTCCAAACCGATCTGGGGCTCTCAGGCCGGCTCGGTAACCGCGGATGGCAAAGCATAGGAAGCCAAGCATCACGAATGTGGTGCCGGCGAGGCCCGTCTCCTCTCCGACGATGGCGAAGATGAAGTCCGTGTGGGCCTCCGGCAGCCAGCCGTACTTCTCCACCGAATGGCCGATGCCGACGCCGAAGAGGCCGCCTGACCCGAGCCCGTATAGGGCCTGGGTGGATTGAAAGCCGGCTCCCAGCGGGTCGGAGAAGGGATCCCTGAAGGACACCAGGCGCGCGACCCGATACGACTCGAAAAGCGTCACCGCCACCAGCCCGAGGGCAAGCACGGCGCCCAGGAGGACGATGTGCCGAAACCGCGCGCCGCCCGCCCAGTAGGCGCTGATGACGATCCCGATCATGACGATCGACGTGCCCACGTCCTTCTCGAGAACCAGCAGGACGAGCACACCGGCGAGCATCGCCGCAATCGGCAAGAGGCCCTTCTGAAAGGTGCCGATGACCGAGGCATTGCGGTCAATCCAATAGGCGAGAAAAACCGCGAACGCGAGCTTGCCGAGCTCGGAGGGCTGGAAGGTGCCAAGCGGGCCGCCATCGAACCATCGACGGGCCCCGTTGACGGTCACTCCGATGTGCGGCACGAGTACCAGGAGCATCAGCAGCACCACCACCAGGGCGCCCGGAGTCGCCAGGCGGTGCAGCTTTCTGTAGTCGAAGCGACTCAGGATGAACAGCGCGGTGAAGCCGATGACCATCCACACCGTCTGCCGCTCGGCGTAGTACAGAGCGGACTGGTGCTGCGTGTAGGCGAAGGCGATGCTCGCGCTCGTGACCATCACGAGGCCTGCGGCGCACAAGAGCACTGTCGTCAGCAGCAGCAGGCGATCGGGCTGGCGCTCCTCGCGCACGTTTGCGCTCATTGAGGCCCTCGGTGCTTCGCATGGACGGCAGCCTTGAACTGCCGGCCGCGGTCTTCGAAGTCCTTGAACATGTCGAAGCTCTTGTAAGCCGGACTCAGGAGAACGACGCCGCCCGGCCGCGCGAGCCGGCCCGCCAATTCGACCGCGTCATCGAGGTTCGCTGCAGTCACGACCTTGCGGTGGTTGTGCAGGGCCTCGGCGAGCGTTCCGGCTGAGGCTCCCATCAGCACAACGGCTTCGACGCTGGCGAGCACATCCGCCAGCCAATCTCCAAGCTCGAACCCGCTGCCATAGCCCCCGGCGATAAGGACCACAGACGTGTTGGGAAAAGCACCAAGAGCGACGCGACCTGCATCGGGGTTGGTGGCCTTCGAGTCGTTGTACCACCGCACTCCGTCCCATTCGCCGACGAGCTCGAGGCGATGCTCGACGCCTTTGAACGAACCGATCGCTTCGTCGATCGCTTCGTCTGACAGTCCCGCAATCCTGCCCACCGCTGCGGCGGCGAGCGCGTTCTCCACGTTGTGCCGGCCGGGGAGCCGCATCGGCGGGATGGGTCTGTGCTGGTCGAACCACACCACGTGCGCCCCGGTGCGGTCGGCGAGTCGACGCGTCGCCGGGTCCCGGCCGTTGAGGACTGCGAAATCGTCGGCACCCGCGAATTGGATAGCGCGCGCTTTCAGGTCGAGGTAGCGCTCGAACGTGCCGTGGCGATCGAGATGGTCCGGCGTGATGTTGAGGATCACGCCGATGTGAAGATGAGGCTCCTGGACCGATTCGAGCTGGAAGCTCGAGAGTTCGAGCACGACCCAATGGCGCGGCGTGATCTCGCCAAGTCGGTCGAGCACCGTGTCCCCTATGTTGCCGCCGACGATGACCGGGCGGTCGCCCGCCGCCAGCACCTCACCGGTCAGCGCGGTGGTCGTGGTCTTGCCGTTGGTGCCCGTGATGCCGACGACGGTGCCNNTCCGACTTGGGCCTTCGATCGGTCAGCCTGACGCGCTCGCCCGTGCCAGTGAGGTGGTTGGCCAGCGCGATCCCGCTGCGCGCCGCTCCGACCACCAGGGCCGTCACGAGGCCAGCCGTGCCACCCCGGCCGCGGCCAGCGCCGAGACAAGCCCCACGCCCCAGAACGAGAGCGCGATGCGATTCTCAGACCAACCCTGGTGGTGGAACGTGTAGTGGATCGGGGTCATCTTGAAAACTCGGCGTCCGCCGCTGGCTTTGAAATAAGCCACCTGAATGATGACAGACAGTGTCTCGAGCACAAAGACCAGGCCGACGAGTGGAAGCAGAACTATCACTCCCTGCTGCACTGCCATGGCTGCGAGCGCGAACCCGATTGCGAGCGAACCCGTGTCGCCCATGAACACTCGCGCGGGGTTGCGATTGAAGATCAGAAAGCCGACCAACGCGCCGCACAGAGTCATCGCCACGGCCTTCTCGCCGGCAGGAGCGCCTGGCAGTAGAAGCACCATCGCCGCGAGGGCAATGGCCGAGAGCCCGCCCGCCAGAGCGTCCATCCCATCGGTGAGGTTGACCGCGTTCGCGGTGCCGACTATCGCCACGACCGCAAGCGGAAACACGACCCACGGAGTCACCGGCAGGAAAAGCTGGTGGGATGCGCCCTGGACGGTCGCGAGCCAGGCGACGGGCACCGCCAGCAGAATCTGGATGGGAAATTTGAGTCGCGCGGGAATGCCACGCGTGCCGACCTGCAGCTTGTTGCGGTCGTCGGCGAAGCCAATGAGTCCGCCGGCGATGAGGCCCGCGACCGCAGGCAGCGCTCCCGCGTGTCCCGCAATCGTCGCGAGCACGCCGGCGACGATGCCCAGCGCGACGAAGAGGATTCCGCCGCCCGTCGGCGTTCCTGCCTTCTTCTGATGGCTGTCGGGCAGCTCGGCCTGAATGACCTGGCCGGACTTCCACCGCCGCAGCGCGCGGATCAGCAGCGGATAAAGGATTACCGACAGGACCAGCGCGACCACGAATGTGATCGCCGAGAAGACGCTCAACGGGTCAGCTCTCTGACGACTTCGTCAAGACGGATGCCGTGCGATCCCTTGACCAGCACACGGTCTCCTTCGAGCGCGTTGCGCCTCACCCACAACACCGCCTCGGCCAGGTTGGGAACGGTCTCCGCTCCTGAGGCTTCGGCCAGAATCCGCGCTCGCTCGCCATCGATCACGCAAATAGCATCGAATACCTTCGCCGCGTGCAGGCCGACGACGCGGTGCGATTCCTCGGCGAGCCCGCCCAGCTCTCGCATCTCGCCCAGCACCGCCAGCAATCGGCCGGTCCTCGGTCGCTCGCTCACGGCGGCGAAGGCGGCGAGCATCGACTCGGGGCTGGCGTTGTAGGCGTCGTCAACGACGATGAAGCCCGACGGCGCCTTGATCTCCTGCAGCCGGTGATCGACGGCCACCTCCGACAGTGCCTCGGCGCCAATCTCGAGAGGCACGCCGGCGAAATCAGCTGCGGCAAGCGCAGCGACGCCGTTGAGCGCTTGATGACGGCCTTCGAGCACCAGCCTCACGTCGGTGCCCCGCACGGTGAACCTCGATCCACCCTCGGGGTCGGCACGGTAGTTCTCCGCACGGTAGTCGCCTTTCGCAAAACCAAAGCTTGTGACTCTGGCCGGGGTCATGCCCGACAGCTCATCGAAGTACTTGTCATCGGCGTTCAGCACCGCGAGACCGGATTCCGGCAGGCCTTTGACCAGCTCGCCCTTGCTCGCCGCCAGCTCGTCCTGAGAGGCGAAGAACTCGATGTGCACGACGCCGATGTTGGTGATGATGCCGATGGAGGGCTGCGCCAGCGCGACCAGCCGGCCGATGTCGCCTGGACGCTGCATTCCCATCTCGAGCACAAGCGCCGTGTGCTCGGGCTCGAGTCGGAGCATCGTCAGCGGGACGCCGGTCTCGGTGTTCAGGTTCCCTGAGGTGTGAAGGACGTTGTAGCGGCGGCCGAGCGCCGCAGACACCAGCTCTTTCGTCGAGGTCTTGCCNNAGCGCGTCCCATGTGTTGGCGACCAGCACCTGGCCCACACCTGGCAACGTCTCCATTCGCCGCTCGACGATGAGCAGGCCGGCCCCGCGCTGGATCGCATCGGGCACGAAAGCGTGCCCGTCCATCTCAGCGCCCTTGAGCGCGACGAACACGCCTCCGTCCACAACCTCGCGCGAGTCGGTGTGGAAAGTCGAGAAGGCGTTGCCGACAAACGTCCCGCCTATCTGCCCGCCATCGGTCGCCCCGAGGATCTCGAGGAGGGTGAACCGCATCTAACTAGTTTGTAACGATCGCCCGGGCCAGCAGGCACGCGGTCCCGGCAGGGGATTATGAATGGCTTGGGGCGATGTGCCAGTCGTTGACGATCGCTTGGGCGATCTTTTGCCAGATCGGCCCCGCGATGATGTAGCCGTCGTTGAGCGTCCAGTCGAGATTGCTGCCGGGAGCGTGCGGCTTGCGCACGACGACGATCATCGTGAAACGCGGATGGTTCGCGGGCAGAAAGCCCACGAAAGACGCCCAGACGTTCAGGGTGTACTTGCCGTTGACCGGGATCTGCGAGCTGCCCGTCTTGCCGGCCTGGTTAAGCTCGAAGCCTGGCACGCGTGAGGTAAAGCCCGAGCCGTTCTGCACGACCGCCTCCATCATCTTTGTCATCTGCTGGGCGCTGGCGGCACTTATGACTTGCCGCTGAGGCAGGAGCATCACCGGGTTGAGCTTGTTGCCGATCCGCTCCACGACGTGTGGCGGAGCGTACTTGCCACCGTTGGCGATCACGTTGACCGCCGCCAGCATCTGCACCATGTTGACGTCGATGCCTTGACCGAACGCCGCGGTGGCGTACTGGGACGGGGCCATGTTTCTCGCGCTCGGCAGCGGGATGAAGCTCTCGCCGGCAACGTCAACCCCACTCGGCTGCGTCAACCCGAAGCTCTGCAGGTACTTATAGAAGGAGGCGTGGCCTTCGGCAAGCATCGCCTTCATGGCGCCGACGTTGAGCGAGTGCTCAAGCACGTATGTGTAGTTGATGTTCCCGTGGTTGGCTCCGTCCCAGTCGGCGATCCGATAGCCGCCGATGTACAGCGCGCCCGGGTCGTTGATCACGGTACTCGGCTTGATCTTGCCCGCGTCGATAGCTCCCGCCAGGGTCACCACCTTCATTACGGACCCTGGCTCGTACACGTAGCTCAGAACGTTGTCCTTGAAGAGGGCCGTGGGCGTGTTGGTGAAATTGTTGGCGTTGTAGCTGGGGTAGTCGGCCCACGCGACGATGCCGCCGGTCTGAGAGTCCATGACCAGCACGCTTCCGCTCTCACCCTTCGCCTTCTTGACGCCTGCGGCCAGAGCCTGCTCGGCCTGGAACTGGATGTTGGCGTCGAGGGAGGTCACCAGCGCGGCGCCGGGCACCGGGTCCTGGTGCACGTGGGTGCCGAGGACGATCTCATTGTTGGCGAGGTCGCGGTAGCTCGAGATGTAGCCGGGAGTCCCGGCCAGCACGCTCTGGTAGTTGGCCTCGAGGCCGTACTGACCCTGGCCGTCGTAGGAGACGAAACCAAGGAGGTTCGCGGCGAGCGATGCGCTCACCGATGAGCCTGGCAGGTAGGAGCGCTGCTGCTCTGGTTCCAGCCCGACACCCGGCAGCCTCATCGCCGTCAGCCGGTCGGCTTTGGCCTTGGAGAAGCGACGCAGGATGTACGCGAACTTGCGAGTGGACGAGAGCGTGGCCATTACCGAGGTCCGGTCGACGCCCAGGACCGTGGAAAGAGCTGTCGCCACCTGGTCGCGCTGCCCTGCGGGGACCTGGTCAGGCGAAACGAACGCCGAATACACGGTCGTGTTGACGACCAGTTGAACCATATTGCGGTCAAAGATCGCTCCGCGCGTGGCGGGAAGCTCCACAAGCTCGCGGTACTGGGCCGCGGCCTGCTGTGAGAGTTGGGTGTGGCGCAGCACCTGCCAGTAGGCAAGTCGCGACCACACAACGCCAGAGAGCAGCAGGGCAACAGCCAGAATGCAGAGGATCCGCAGCCGGGTCGAGGTGGCGCGCTCGAGACGTCCCGGGGGTCTGAAACCGAAGACCCCTGCCGCCATCAGCGGCCGGCAGCCATGACGTTTTGGGCACCCACGACCTTGTCGACAACCGCAGCCATCATCCGCTGCCACAACGGGGTCGAGTCGGTCGGAGCAGCGCCAATCGGTGCCGCGAGGTTGATCGCCACCGCTTTCGTGTTCACAAACCTGCTGGGCGTCGTACGCACCATGCCGCTGTGGGCCGCCGATTGCTGGATGGAGGCCGGGCCATGCTGGGTGACCTCTTGGGAGCGCAGCTGGTCCTGCGCCTCCAGCAGCGTGCGTTGCTGGTCCTGCAGCGTCGCGATCTCATATGACGACGCTGTGATCTGTGCCGCGATCGCCAGATAGAAAAGGACGCAGATCAGAATCGCGCCAAGGCTCAGGTAGGCATGCCCGAACGCATTCAGGTGAAGGCGCTCGACCGTTGCGCTGCTCGCCACCTGAACGAAGCCGCGCGTGCGCCGGCGACGCCGGGCGGGCACGTGCTGCACGCCGGCGGTGCCGAGGCGGCGCCGCGTCAGTATTCGGGTTGATATCAAAACGTGTGCCTCATTTTTTATTGGGATGTTGGCTGGGACGTTGGAGTGGGACGGTGGTGCCTAGTGACCGGAGGGGTAGCCGGCCACCAGGACTTTTGGAAGGGGGGGAAACGCCGGCTAAGAGCTTCTCAGCCACCCTCAACTTCGCCGATCGAGCTCGGGGGTTGGCCGCCACCTCCTCTTCGGAAGGGCGGACGGGGCGGCGGGTGATGATGCGAAGGGTTGCCCGGTGGCCGCAGGTACAGACTGGCTGCTGGGGTGGGCAGATACAGTCCTTGGACTCGACGTTGAAGAATGACTTCACTAAACGGTCTTCCAGAGAGTGGAAGCTAATCGTCGCCATACGACCACCGGGTTTAAGTGTCATGAGAGCTGCTTGCAGTCCTGCCTCGATCTCGTCGAGCTCGCTGTTGACGGCAATCCTCAGTCCCTGAAACGTCCTGGTCGCGACGTTGATGTCGCGGGGCCAGGCCTTCCTGGGGATCGCGGCCTCCACCGCCTGGGCGAGGTCGCGGGTGGTGCGGAGCGGGCGGCGCCGCACTATGAATTGCGCAATCCGGCGCGCCCATCGCTCTTCGCCGTAGGTCCGAAGAATGCGCTCGATCTCGGAGGGCTCGAACGTGTTGACTATCAGTTCGGCCGTGAGCTCGGTTGTTACATCCATGCGCATGTCGAGCGGTCCTTCGCCACGAAAGCTGAAACCGCGTTCGGGAGCGTCGAGCTGGGTGCTGGAGATACCGAAGTCGAAGAGGATCAGGTCGGCTCC
>PLYD01000148.1:0-5839 GCA_003151665.1 Candidatus Dormiibacterota bacterium | reverse complement strand
GCCCGGTCCGGGCTGAAGCAGCTCTATTACCTCTTGTGAAAGTGCGGGTTGGTGCGGGCTCAGCGAGCTGAGATCACCCGGTCAGCGGATTCGGTAAAGCGTCCTTGCGCGTCGGCGCTGTAGCTGTCCCAGCGGGCCTCTTGCCAGATTTCCACCCTGGCTCCGCTCCCGATTACCACCACCGACGACGGGGAGTTGATCTCCGCCAGTCGGCGCTGCTCCGGACGCAGGATGATCCGACCCTGGCCGTCCGGCTCGAAGGGCTCCGAGAGCGAGTACAGGGTTCGCGCCAGCGCTCGATGGTCGGCGCTCGGGAGCGGGCTGAGGAGCTCCTGCGCCAGGGCCGCCCATAGTTCCGGCGAGTAGATCGCCAGGACGGCGTCCAGGCCCAGTGACACGTAGCTGCCTTCCGGCAGCTGCTTGCGGAAGGCGGCCGGGATGGCCAGCCTCCCCTTCTCGTCCACTCTTACTCGGTAGGCCCCGGTGAACAATCATCAGGCCTCCCAAAACTGCCGGAGCGCCCGCTGCTGCCGTGCGCAAAGCCCGCAGCCACAGCCGTGGAGCTCGAGTGGCATCTCGTTGCCGAGCTTGTCGAAGCGATGATTCATGGCTGTAGCGCGCCGCCACAGATCCCTAGCGAAGGTCGCTGTGGGCTGCAGGCGACGCTGGTCCTGGGCTCTGGACCGGTGCGTGCCGCTGACCATTCAGGCCCCCACGAGGTGTGTGAGAATCCGGGTCATGTTCGGCGCCATCGCGGCTGCGGGGAGAAGTGGCGTAGAGGAGATGTATTGCGTGCCGTACTTGGACGTAGGGTGCGACGTATGCTTCCATGTTGCTTGATTCACCACTTCTCCCCACTGATCACCGCGATTCGCCGCGAACCGTATCAAGTGGCCCTCAGCCTGTCAATACCCTTACCACTACATATAGCGTGACCGTCGTACCCTGACAGGCTCCAAACCCAACATCTTGTGGTTGGAAATTCTAAGTCCTCAAGATGCGGGGCTAAAATGTGATAGCCACGAACATTAGTTTGGATCGCGCGATGCGCGCTTAAGCGATGTTCCTAACCGTTGTTTACCCGCTGCGCTTCAACAGACCGAGGCGTTTGGCGCGGTTTTCCGCCCACGAAAACACCCACCAGGCTGGCCGGGATCATCACCCCGCCCATCACGAGAAGGATGGAGATGGTCCCGCCCGCCTATGAAGTCAAGGTGAAGGGGGGCGGGCCCCCTTTTGAGGCGGCGGGCCTGGCGGAGCCAGTTCCCGGCGCAACCCCCCGTCGAGCTGGGTCAGTACGAAAGCGTTGATGAAAGCCTCCTCGCGCCACGACTCGTAACGGCCGGACGGACCGGAGTGCCCGGCGATCATCTCGGTCTGCATCAACAGTGGCCGCCCGATTTGAAGTCTGGATTCGCGGAGCTTCGCCACCCATTTGGCCGGCTCCCAATACGAGACTCGAGGGTCGTTGAGCCCCGCGGTGACCAGCATCGCCGGGTAGTCAGCCTCGCTGACGTTGTCGTACGGCGAATAGCCCTTCATGTACTGGTAGTACTCGACGTCGTTCGGGTTCCCCCACTCCTCGTACTCCGTGACAGTCAGCGGCACCGTCTCGTCCAGCATCGTCGTCACCACGTCCACGAAAGGCACCTGGGCGACCGCGCATGCGAAGAGGTCGGGGCGCGTGTTAAGGACTGCGCCGATCAACAGGCCGCCGGCGCTGCGGCCGCGGATCGCCAGCTTCGCGGGACTTGTGTATCGCTGCTCGATCAGATGCGTGGCGCAGGCAACGAAATCCGTGAATGTGTTCGTCTTATTGAGGAACTTGCCGTCCTCGTACCAGCGACGTCCCATCTCTCCCCCACCTCGCACGTGCGCGATGGCAAAGACGAAACCGCGTTCGAGCATGCTCAGCCGGACCGGGTCGAACATCGGGTCGTTCGAAACCTCGTAGGCGCCGTAGCCATAAAGCAGCGTTGGGTTCTCTCCGCTGCGCTCGACGTCGCGCTTGCGGACCACGGAGATCGGCACCTTCACGCCATCCGGCGCCGTCGCCCACAGGCGTTCCGTGACGTAGTCGTCGCGGTTGTAACCGCCGCGGACCGGCTGCTCCTTCACCAGCGTCCGCTGCCGAGTGCGCATGTCGTAATCGACCGCCGAGAAGGGCGCCGTCAGCGACGTGTAGAAGAAACGCATCACGTCGCTGTCGTAAACGGGACTCGATCCGGGAAATGCGGTATAGGCGGCCTCTGGCTGCTCGACCACATGTAGCGCCCCGGTGCCGGTCTCCAGGACCTCGAGCTTCTGCAGTCCTTCTGAACGCTCTCCCAACACGACGTGGTTCTTGTGCACGTCGACGAAGTTCAGCCGAACACTCTCGCGTTCGGGGACCAGCTCCACCCATGAGACGCGGCCCGGATTCGAAACCGGTGCAGCCATGAGGCGGAAGTTTCGTGCGCCGTCGTTCGTGAGGATCAGAAACTGATCCTCTTGATGATCGGCCGAATACTCGATGCCCTGCCGGCGCGGCTCGATCATCTTTGGCGCCGCGCCCGGGGCATCGGCGTCGACAAAGCTGCACTCCGCCGTGACCTGGCTGGTGCTGCTGAAAATGATGTACCGCTCGCTCTTGGTCGGCTCGACGCTCAGCTCGAAGCGCTCGTCGTCCTCCTGAAGCACGAGCACGTCCTGAGTGTTGGGCGTACCGAGCCGATGGCGCCAGACTTGGAAGGGGCGCATCGCCACATCAGCCTTGGTGTAGAGGAACGTCTTGTTGTCGCTCGCCCAGGCGGCGCCGTAGTACACCTCGTGCAGCACGTCCTCCAGCTCGGCACCCGTCGACAGATCGCGGAAGCGAAGCTCGAACAGCTCGGCGCCCGTGTAGTCGGCCGCGTACGCGAGCACGTTCTGATCCGGGCTGGCCTCGACGAACCCGAGGTCGAAATAGTCGTGGCCGCGCGCGAGCTCATTGCCGTCGAGGAGCACCTCCTCGGGTGCTTCCATGGTGCCGGGCCGGCGGCAGTAGATCTCGTAATCCAGGCCCTCGACTGTCCGGGTGTAGTTCCAATAGCCCTTGAAGAACGACGGGGCAGACGTGTCGGTCTCCTGGATGCGGCCGACGATCTCTTTGTAGAGTCGCTCCTGCAAGGCTTCGGTCGGCGCCATGATCGCGTCGGTATAGGCGTTCTCTGCCTCCAGGTGTGCAATGACCTCAGGGTTGCCTTTCTCTCGCATCCAGTAGTAGGGGTCGACCCGCCGGTCGCCGTGCTTTTCCAGCACCTTGGGCCTCCGGGGGGCCTTGGGGGGTTTGGGCGCCGTGGTTATATTGGCCATACCTTCATGCTGGCAGGATCGGGCCGGGTCTCGTTACCTGGGCCGGCCGGCCATCGTGAATGCACGTATGAAACAAACACTCGTCGCTCTGGGCGTATTCGGAGTCATAACCGCCGTCTCGTGTGGTGGAGCCCCAGCGAACGCCGCCACCACGATCGTGTTGAAGCAGACCGATGCCGGCAAGACCTTCAACCTGAACGGCGGCGACACCGTCCGGGTCGTGCTGGTAGACACCTACCCGGTGCCAGGCTCGTCGCTGGTCTGGACGGTGGCTGCCTCGCCGGCGGACGTCCTCAAAGCGGGGTCGCAGAACCGGTCGCCACAGGTGCGCGACGCTGGACCGGGCAGGACTGACACCTATACGGCCGAGTTTGTTGCGGTCAGCGCGGGCCAGGCGACGCTCGACGCGAAGGGCGCCACGACATGTGAGGCGATGGCCAAGTCGGGCTGCCCCGACCAGCACTTCACGATCACAGTGGTGGTCGGGCGCTGACCCGGGAGGCTAAGAGAGATGATCGCCTTCATGCGAGATCATGAGGCCGCATGAATAAGTCGAGCCTCGATCGGGTAGCTAATCAAGATATGACTGTAAAGATCACGCCGAACGGCACTCGCGGCTTCCAGGTGCCGGGCGCGTTCAGACCGCTGGCGCGGCTCCACGCACGTATCTACAAGCTGGTTGGCGGCCGCGGCCATCGAAACATGGTCGTTCTCACCACGCTCGGCTCGAGCACCGGCCTCGAGCGCTCATCCACCGTCGCCGGCTTTCCAGAGGGCGAGGGCGCCTGGCTGGTCGTCGCTTCGATGGGAGGCGCTGCACGCCATCCGAGCTGGTACGTGAACCTCGCCAAGAATCCCGACCGCGTCTTCCTGCAGGTGCGGGGCGAGCGTTTCCGGGTGCGGCCGGCATCACTCGACGGCGCAGACCGGGCGGCAGCCTGGAAACGGATCACGAGCGAGGCTCCGAACTTCGCCGAGTACCAGACCAAGACGGACCGGGAGATCCCGGTGGTCCGCCTGATACGTGACGCCAAGGCGGCCACCGCCTAGACATCCCACGGCTGTAAAAGTCAAGCGGCAACTTCAACTTGAGTCGGCCAAGCAAGATGTTCGCTGTAAGCCTGGCGATTAGTTAGGCAGCCGTGCAAGACGCCGACCAGGCGATTGGCCAGAGCTCGCAGGGCTTGATGATGTGTCTGGCCGCGGGCGCGCAGGGCGTCGTATCGATGCCGGGCGCCTTCGGAGCGAGTGAGGGCGGAGAATGCCCATTGGTAGCAGGCGTCGGCAAGACGACGGTTGCGGGCCACCCGGGCTAGCACGACCTTGCGAGTGCCGGAGGCCTTGGTGATGGGCGCGGTGCCCGCATAGCTCTTGCGAGCCTTAGGATTCAGGAAGCGAGTTCGGTCATCACCGAACTCGGCCATAGCCCGGGCGCCGAGGACAAGACCGAGTCCAGGCAGACTGAGGTAGATCTCGGCGTCCGGGTGCAACTCAAAACTCGCGGCCAGCTCCTGCTCGAGAACTGCAATCTGCAGGTTGAGCTGTTTGATGACGGCCACGGTGGCGGCCACGCTGTGGCCATAGGCTTCGACGAGCGGTGCCGGCGCCTCCAGCTGAGGCAGTCGCAGATGGGCTTGGATCTGAGCCGCCTTCGCCTCCAGGTTTCGCTCCCGGCCGCCCTGACGGAGAGCGGAGATGATTTTGGCCTGGGAGAGAGCGCGGCCACGGACTGGGGTCGGGGCTCGCTCCAAGATGGCCACCGTATCGGCCGCGTCGAGGTCGTCGAATGCGGCCAGGGCTCCGGGGTAGAACTCCCGCAGTGCGTTGCGAAGCTGGTTGGCCTGGCGCTGTCGAGTCCAGACCAGACCCTGATGCGCTCGGGCTAGGACCTGGACCGCCTCGGCGAGGTTGGAGTCACCGGCCAGCGGCCGGTGCTTGTGACGGTCGGTACGGACGAGGTCCGCGAGGACCCGAGCATCGCCGGGGTCGGACTTCGCCCCCGAGGTCGCATGGCGGTCGCGGTAGCGGCTTGAGGCCAACGGATTGATGGCATAGACCTGGTAGCCGGCGGCCACCAACGAGCCGACCAGCAACCCGCGGTCAGTTTCGATGCCGACGACCACGCTCGCCGGATCCTCAGCGTGCTCGGCGACAAGCGCGTGTAGCTTGCCAACTCCCTCGAGCCCTTCTGGAACTCTTCGCTTGGCGAGCACTTGCCCCTGTTCGTCGACCACGCAGATGTCGTGGTGGGCTTCAGCCCAATCGATTCCTACAAAGACCATTGGCATCTCCTCGGTACACGCGTGGATACCGAGCCCAAGGAGAGCAGCGACGAGCTAATAGAGCAGTGCTCAAGGCACAACATCCCACCGGTCGTCCATCTCTCCTCACCTGCCGGCGGGGGCACTGTCTAGGCGTAGAGCTCCAATGCTCTGCTGTACTGAGTGCTCACCCACCAGAGGCTCGGACGAACCGCACCATCTTGGCGGCTCTGCCCCTATTAGCT
>PLYD01000295.1 GCA_003151665.1 Candidatus Dormiibacterota bacterium | reverse complement strand
GAATCGTTTTCTTCACGGCCGGGGTCGTGCCCTTCATGCTCGGGCTGACCAACAAGGGGAACGTGACCAGCTCGGGTCAGCTCGCCAGCTGGACCGATCTCAACGTCGGAGGGCTGATTGCGCTCGGCCTGGTGATTCTGACGGTCTTCTTGTTCGTCGAGTCAAAGGCGAAAGAACCCATCCTCCCGCTGGATTTGTTCAAGAGTCGCGACTACTCGGTGAGCATGGCGGCGGTATTCGTGTTCGGCGTCGCGATGTTCGCGGCCGTGATCTTCATGCCGCGCTTCTACCAGACCGTTCGTGGCATCAGCGCCACCGCGTCGGGTTATTACATCTGGCCGCTGCTCGTCGGCCTGATGGGGGGGAGCATCGGCACCGGCTTGTTGATCAGCAGGCTCGGACGATACAAGTGGCTGATGACCGCCGGCGCGGTTGTAATGCTGGTCGGCGGCTATCTAATGACGCACTTGACGGCCGGTGTTTCCGATTGGGTGCTCTGGTCGTGGATGCTTGTGCTCGGCCTCGGCATCGGGCCGGCGATGGCGGGCTACACAGTTGTGGTTCAGAACTCGGTTCCGACGAATCGCCTCGGTGTGGCCACCAGCACCCTCACATTCCTGCGTCAGATCGGCGCCTCGGTGGGACTGGCCGCTGCCGGCACCATCTTCTCGTCCTCTTTCGCCGGCAGGCTGCCGACGAATCTTGCCGAACAGGGTGTGCCGCAATCGCTGATCGCCCAGCTGGTGAAGCTGGCGGGTGCCCTACAGAACGTAGGCAACGGGCGCGCTTTGCTTGAGCAAGCGCTACCGGGGCCGCTGCAGGCGTTGATTCCCAAGGTTATCGCCGGCGCCGACAATGCCCTGGCGCTGTCGATTGGTGATCTTTTCTGGATCACGCTCGTGGCCGGAGCTTTAGGGCTGGTATGCACCCTGATCCTTCGTGACCAACCACTACGCAGCGCCGCCGAGTTGCGTTCTAGTGCGGCGACCTCAGGAGGCGATGGTCGGGTGCCTGCAATCGGTGCCAGCGTTTCTGAGTCTGCGTCCTAGCAATTAGGGAGGCGCTGGTCAGCGCGCGTCCGACTGCAGCCCCCCTGGCATGTAGATGCTCATATGCAACGCCAAGAAGGAGACTCTTGGGGCGCAGAGGCGCTGTGGAGCACTTGAACCAGAGGCAAGCGATCGTATGCGGCGCGTCGGCATTTGACTGCTAGCGCCGAGGTAAATGGTCTGGTCGGAAATCCACTCGTCGAGCGAAGATCAACTCGAGTTCGCCAGGGTCCGGAGACCACTTGGTAAGGAAAAGGTCCCCGCTTCGAATCCGGGCGTGGGCTCCAACCCGCAAGGCATCTAGGACGCCCCTAAGCTACCGCTATGTCCTTAACGCCTGAGGTCCCGGAAGTTTTCTTTGGCTATCCCTCCAAGCCGACCGCGCGTGCGGAGACACTGAAGGAAGGGATCAAGAAGCTCTCCGATGGGGGAAGTATTAAGGCCGTGTCCTGGGAGGATCTTCGAACCTCGGCAGGTATTTGATCGATCCAATCTTGAAAGCGATTGCGACAAGCAACGTTGCCACTTTCGACGTCACCTCCATCAACTTCAACGTGCTCTTTGAACTCGGATACGCAATTGGAACCAATCGGCGGCTTTGGTTGCTTCGGGATCCGAGCGTTTCGAAAGAGGACTGGGACGCGATTGCCTTCCTAACGACTCTGGGTTACAGCCCTTACGTGAATTCAGACGATATTGAAAGCGAATTCTTCAAGCAAGTGCCTCACTTGGCAGAGCGCACGGTATACGAGTCTTCGATCGTCAATGCGCTGGGGGAGGATGCCCCTTCGGCGGTCTTCTACTTGAAAGCGCTTTACGAGACAGATGCAGAGAGCGGCGAATCCATCGGCGTGTCCGTGAGGAGGGTCGCGGTAATACCAAGATCGTCGTTGCCGATCCTCAAGAGGCATCGCTCCAAACACTGAGCTGGTATGCGGAGCAAATCAACCTGGCTACCACTGTGATTGCCCACATTACGGAGAATGAGCGGGAAGGGGCGCGGATGCATAACGCGAGATGTGCATTTGTCGCAGGTCTTGCCGAAGGCATGGGTAAGCCACTGCTCATGCTGGCTTCCGCCGACTACTGGAGTCCGCTGGACTATGCACTCCGATTAGCCTTACTTCACCGTCCGGCGTGTCCAGAGTGCCAAAAGCCCGTGGCCGTTGTCACACGCCTTCAGCACAGTGCAATCGTTTATCAACTGTGGGTTGTAAGTCTTATCCGGATCGCAAGGGCGTGCGAAGGTTTGTCTTTCCCTTTCTTCCCGCCGAGGAGCAACCCGATAGCGCAAAATGCTCCTCTCTCTAGCGCGGGCCCAACTTCGTAGTGTGGAGGGACCGCACGGTGTCGTGAGTCGTCTGGGTAGCCTGAATAGGTGAGCGTTCAGCTAGAGCGCGTTCCTTGGACGCCGCAGCTCTATCGCGTTATGGCCGGGCTTATGGTCTCGCTCTTTGTTGCGGCCATGGATGCAACCGTTGTTGGTACTGCTTTGCCCACCATCGCTCGCGATCTCGGCAGCTTCCAGCTTTATCCCTGGATCGTCGCCGGCTATCTCATCACCGCCACCACCACCGTGCCCCTTTGGGGTCGCCTTGCTGACCTTCACGGACGCCGCCGCGTTCTGCTCGTTGGGATCGTGGTGTTCATCATCGCTTCCGCGCTTTGTGCGACCAGCCCCTCCATGGTGTGGCTTATCGCCTTTCGTACTCTGCAGGGGGTCGGCGCGGGTTGTATTCAGCCCGTCGTTTTCACCATCCTCGGCGACATCTTTCCTCTCAAGCAGCGCGCTCCCCTTTCCGGCCTCTTCAGCAGCATGTGGGCGATCGCGGCGATCATCGGACCCGCCCTTGGCGCGGTCTTCGTGTCGACGATCGGCTGGCGCTGGATCTTCACCATCAACCTCCCCCTCGGCTTGGTGGCCTTAGCGCTCGTGTGGGGTTACAAGGAACGCCGGCCCGAGAAATCCGGCGCTCGCGGGCTCGACCTTCGCGGCTCGCTGTTGCTCACAGCCGGCGTCGTCCTTCTTCTTGTCGGCCTTGGGGCTGGTAGCCAGTCGGCCACGCCCAATTGGCTGCTCGTCGTCGCTGCTGTTGTCCTTCTCGTGTTGTTCGCGCGTGTGGAGTGGGGGAGTGCCAACCCCACCGTGCCTCTCGACCTGCTCCGCCATCGCGTCATCGGCCCCGCCATCGCCGTAGGCGCCCTTATGGGCACCGTCATGTTCGGCGTCACCACCTACATACCGCTCTGGGTCCAGGAGGTGCAGGGCGGCTCGCCCTTTGACGCCGGCGCTGCGGTCGGTGCGATGTCGATCGGCTGGCCCGTGGTCTCAGCCCTCGCCGGCTTCTTCATGGTGCGCATCGGTTACCAGCGGCTCGTGGTCGCTGGGACCATTGCCTTGCTTGCAGGCACCCTGATGCTGGCCATCGGGTCTCCTGGTCGCGGGATCGTATGGACTGCCGCGGCATCGCTTGTGATCGGCGCCGGCATGGGAGCCATCGCCGCGCCCTTGCTCATCGTGATTCAGAACATCGTCGATTGGAGCCGTCGCGGTGCCGCCACCGCCCTCAACCAGTTCTCTCGCACCATCGGTGGCGCGGTCGGTGTCTCCCTGATGGGTGTGTTGCTGCAGCGCTACGTCAACTCCGCCAAAGATCCTCTCGGCGCTCGCACACAGCTGCAGGCCGGGCTGCACGCTGATTTCGTGGTTCTCGTTGTGCTGGCTGCGCTGATGCTGGCGATCGCCATCGCCATCCTNNGCCGACTAGGCCGAGAAGTGCAGCGTCGTCGTGATCATCTTGTCGAAGGCCGCCGTCAGGTCTGGTTCCTTTGGGTAGCGGTTGTAGATCGCGAAATGCGTCTCGCCGCCCGTCACAAAGGTATAGACGACCTGGATCGTGCCTTTTGCCGGCCCCAGTGGCAGGGACTTGGCGACCTGGTACGTCCGCCTCGTGCCTTGGATCCCATCAACCACCAGGCTCTTCGACGTTTTCCTCGTCCCGACATACATTCCTGCGCCGCCGCCCTCGGCCGACACCTGGCCTGGCACGCCCCACACCATCATCCGTGCGCCGTTCTGCTCGGAGCTGCATCCATTGGGGTTGATCAGCCACGTGAAGGCGCCATGGGTGTCATTCGATTCGCAGTTCGTATATGTCCAGCCCGGCGGGCAGTCGAATCTGTAGGCGCCGCTGCTGTTCCTGATCGTGGCTGGACAGTCGAGGGTCGCCCCTGGCGGAGTTGGCGACGGGTACGACGTGCGTGATCCGCTCGCGGGGGGTGGGTTGGTTCGTCCGCCCGAGGTCGGGACGTTTGCGAATGGCGTGCTGCACGCGGTCATCAGTCCGCCCACCACGGTGATGCACGCCAGCCTTCGCATCACTCTAAAGCTCAACCGACGAATCGTAGTTACGCGGGCCGGCTGCGTGCCGGCCCGCGCGTTGAGTTGTCGGTTACCTGGTCGGCGCTTCCATCTTTAGAAGGCCGAACGCTGCTCCCTGCGGGTCGCTCACGATTGCGAAGCGACCGCCTGGCATGTCCTGCGGGGACAGCATTTCCTTGCCGCCTTCCGCGATCACCTTGTCGAATGACTTGTCGACGTTGTCGACGTTGAAGTAAACCATCCAGTAGCTCGGCACCTGTGCCGGCACCATCGGGTTCATCTCCATGCCGCCGGCGATGCTATTGCCTTGCAGCTGGAACTCCGTGTAGTCGCCTTTCTGGCCTTCGGTCATCGGGCTCTTCTTCTCGCCCCAGCCGAACAGCTTCTTGTAGAAGGGCTCTGCCTTGTCGAAGCCACGTGCGTTGAGCTCGGCCCAACCCATCGAGTTCGCGCCCGAGGTCTGCGCGCCCTGCATGTTGGTGGCCTGCCATAGACCCAGGAATGCGCCGCTCGGGTCCTGAATGATGGCCATGTGGCCCTGGTCGCCGACTTCCATTACCGGCGCGATGATCTTGCCGCCTGCGGCCTCAGCCTGCTTGGCCGACTCCGCTGCGTTGGCCACGCCGATGTACACAGTCCACGCTGAGGGCTGCTGCTCCATCTGCTTCGGGCCAATGCCCGCTACGTCCTTGCCGCCGGCCGTCGCCATCGCGTAGCCGCCGTACTTCGGGTCGGGGTTGACCTCGACCCTCCAGCCGAAGACTGCTGAGTAGAACTTCCTTGCGCCTTCCGGATTGCTGGTCGCAAGGTCCGTCCATACGGGCTTGTGCGCTACTGCGGTTTTGGCTTCTGCCATATGTAGCCTCCTTGAATCCCCGTGTTGCCAAAAGCAAACCCAATAGAGCGGTGATGGGTGAAGCGATGTTTAAGGGTTCGCGATGG
>PLYD01000064.1:4688-13128 GCA_003151665.1 Candidatus Dormiibacterota bacterium | reverse complement strand
CGAGGCACTGGGCACGGGCGGCCGCGCGTGGGTCCTGGGTCCCTAGGGCCGACCGCCCGCTTCATCGTCGACCACAGCCCCTGCCCGGTTCTACTGCTGCGCGACGCCGAGTAAGTTCGCTCGGCTAGCAGCCCAGCAAGCGCGCGATCAGCATTCGTTGCACCTCTGAGGTGCCTTCGCCGATCTCGTTGATTTTCACGTCTCGCCAGTACCGCGCAACCGGGTAGTCCTCCATGAAGCCGTACCCGCCATGGATCTGCACGGCCTGGTCCGCAGCTCGCTTCGAGGTCTCTGACGCGTACAGCTTGCACATCGCGGCCAGCATCCTCGCCTCGTCGGTGGTTTCGCCGTCCGTTTTCATATAGGTCACCGCGGCGCGGTAAACCATCGTTCGGGCGATCTCGGTTTCCATCGCCATGTCAGCGAGCTTGAACTGCACGGCCTGGTGCTTCGAGATAGGGACGCCAAAAGACCTGCGCTCCTTGGCGTAGGAGAGCGATGCGTCGAGGCAAGCCTGGGCCAGACCCACCGATAAGGCAGCGATGGCGATGCGACCGCCCAGAAGCGTGTGCAGGAACTGGCGGAAGCCACCCCCACGCTCTCCGAGAAGGTTCTCCTCTGGGATGGCGCAGTCCTCGAAGCTGAGCGGGTGCGTGTCCGAAGAGTGCCAACCCAATTTCCGATACGACTCGAGGATGTGATACCCAGGCGTGCCGGTGGGCACCATGATCGCGCTGATCTCCGGTCTGTCGCCGTTGGCCTTGGCTGTGACCGCGGTGACAGTCACACCCGCGGAAATATCGGTGCCGCAATTGGTGATGAACTGCTTTGCGCCGTTGACGACCCACTTTCCGTCGCGCAGCTCAGCGCGCGTCTTCGTCGCACCAGCGTCTGAACCCGCCTCTGGCTCGGTCAGCCCGAATGACCACAGCTTGCGGCCCGCGAGCAGATCCGGGAGCCACCTCTCCTTTTGCTCTTTGCTGCCGAAGTCGTGAATCGGCGCGGCGCCGAGGCACACCGCCGCCTCGAGCGTGATCCCAACGCCGGTGTCCGCTCGCGAGATCTCCTCGATCGCCAGGCACAACGAGAGAAAGTCGCCACCCGCCCCGCCGTACTCCTCGGAGAACGGAAGGCCGAACAGCCCAAGCTCCCCCATCTGGCGAACGATGTCGTAGCCGAACTTGTGGTTCCGGTCCAGCTCCTCTGCGGCTGGAGCCACAACCTCGCGGGCGAAATCGCGACACACGTCGCGAATCGCCTGCTGCTCCGAGCTCAGCTGAAAGTCCAACCCGCCAATCCTTACATGCTTGGCGTGTGCGCGCTGCGACGCTAGTTACCGAGGACGAAAACCTTCAGGGCCCAGCTGAGCGCCAGCAGGGTCACTATCCAGATCGTGACGAGGCGCCATTGGCGCGAGCTGAGGTTCAGCGACCAGCTTCGGCCGGTGACCATGCCTGCCGCCAGGCCGACCACCCCGACCACGCTGCCCGCAAACAGAGCCGGACCCAGCGGATAGAGGCGGACAGCATCGGTGATGTCGCCCTGCCACATGTAGGCGAACGCCCGCGTGCCGCCGCAGAAAGGACATGGGTGCCCGGTGAGGTAGAAAAAAGGGCAGGGCGGCAGCACCCAGTGGCCTACGTGAAGGGCCCAATAAACCCGCGTGTAGACCAACCACAGCAGCAGGCCGCCGATGAGCGAGATGTCGCGCAGGCGGTCGCCAGGCCCAGGCCTCGCGATCGAGATCGGTATCGCCAGCCGGTTGAAGGGGCTAACCACCGGAGGAGCCTAGCGCAGCAGACCGACGATATCGTCGGTGGTCTCGGCGACGGCGACGCCGGCCTTCTGAAACGCCTCCACCTTGCTCTTGGCGGTGCCGCGGTTGCCCGAGACGATCGCGCCGGCGTGGCCCATGCGCTTGCCCTCTGGCGCAGTCCGCCCCGAGACGAAGGCCACGGTCTTGAGCCTGCTGCCTGCGCCCAATAGCTCGGCCGCGCGCTCCTCGTCGCTTCCCCCTATCTCGCCGATCACCACGAGGTGTGTTGTGGTCGGGTCCTTTTCGAATAGCTCGACGACATCTTTGAAGGTCAGGCCCATAACCGGATCGCCGCCGATGCCCACGATCGTGGACTGGCCCATGCCGGCCGCGGTCAGGGCGGATGCCACCTCGTAGGTCAAGGTGCCGCTTCGCGAGACCAGCCCGACCGACCCGGCGCTCGTGATGCGTTGGGGAATGATGCCGATCTTGCCCACGCCCGGTGTGATGAGACCGGGGCAGTTGGCGCCGATCAATCGCGCGGAAGGGTAGCCGTGCAGGAAGTCCTTGACCTTGATCATCTCCTGGATCGGAATCCCTTCGGTGATGCACACGATCAACGAGATGCCGCCGGCGGCCGCCTCCATCATCGCGTCGGCGGCAAAAGGAGGGGGCACGAAGATGCCGGACGCATTCGCGCCGGTCGCCTTGACCGCGTCGGCCACTGTGTTGAACACGGGAAGTCCGAGGTGCGTCGTCCCTCCCTTTCCCGGGCTGGTCCCGCCGACCACTTTCGTGCCCATCTCCAGCATCTGTCCCGCGTGGAAGGTGCCCTCCCTGCCGGTGATGCCCTGGACGATGACGCGCGTCGAAGCGTCGAGAAGGATGCTCATCGCGGCGCCGCAGCCTTGGTGAGCTCGACGATTTTCTGCGCAGCCTCCCAGGCACTGGCGCCCGGCTCGATCCCGTTCTGCTTGAGAATCGCTCGACCCTCCTCCTCGTTGGTGCCGCTCATCCGCACCACCAGGGGAAGCTTCATCTTCAGGTTGTCTCGCGCTGTGACGAGGCCCCTGGCGACCTCGTCGCCTCGCGTGATGCCACCGAAAACGTTCATCAGCACGCCCCGCACGCGCGGGTTCATGAGGATCACGGCCAGCGCGTTCTCCACCACCTCGGCTTTGGCCCCACCACCGATGTCGCAAAAGTTGGCCGCTCGCCCGCCCGCCTTGGCGACAAGGTCGAGCGTGTTCATGCAAAGTCCCGCGCCGTTGCCGATGATGCCGATGTCGCCGTCCAGCGAGACGTAGGTCAGACCACGCTTCTTGGCCTCCACCTCGTAAGGATCGCCCTCCAGGACCGAGCCGTAACGCTCCTCAAGGTCCTTGTGTCGCCACGCGGCGTTCTCATCCGTCTCCAGCTTCGCGTCACCGGCGATGATCTCGCCCTTCGTCGTGACGACAAGCGGGTTGATCTCGGCCGTCACCGCATCGAGCTCGGGGATCGCTCTGTAGAGCTTCCTGATGAGTGCCGTGAGCGGTCGCGCGAGCTCGCCGAGTCCGGCATCGAAAGCGAGCTGGTTGAGCTCGAAGTCAAGCGGCCCTCTCCAGGGGTTTGGGTGCAAACGGGCAATCGACTCGGGAGCCTCCTCGGCAACCTGCTCGATCTCCATGCCGCCCTTGGCTGAGAGCATGAGGATGTTGTTGCGCGCGTCGCGATCGACAGTGAAGCCGAGGTAGATCTCCCGCTGGATGTCCAGCGCCGCTTCACAGTAAACGAGCGGCACCTTGAACCCCTTGATGTCCATACCGATGATCTGAGCCGCAGCCTTGCGCGCCTCGTCGGGTGTTTTCACGACCTTGATGCCGCCGGCTTTGCCGCGACCGCCAACGGGGACCTGGGCCTTGATTGCCACCGGCCCCAGCTCCTCGCAGGCCTTCGCCGCCTCGTCCGGAGTTCGCGCGACCTTACCGGGCGGGATCTGAATCCCCAGCGACGCAAGCACCTCTTTGGCCTGGTACTCGAGAAGCTTCACTTCCCGGCACCGGAAGCAGCTGTCAAGGCATAGACGGGATGGGCCCGCTGTTGGCGCCGGATATTAGAGCTATAGCCACCACCACGACCACAACGATCGCCAAGCCCACCAACGCCATAGGCCAAGGCGCCGAACCCCCATCTGGGGGCGGGAGGTTGAAGGGTTGAATAAACGGCTGGGGATGGCCTGAAAACGATCCCCAGGAAGTGCCGGTCCAGTAGTAGCGCCCATCATCGGACGCCCAACGATCCTGCGCATTTTTGAGAGGCACTTCTGAAGTCTAGGTGGTCACAGCGGGATGTTGCCGTGCCAGCGCGGGCTGCGGCGGCGCTCTTTGCGCAGCGCGATCCTCAGCGCGCGGATGAGCTCGCCGCGAGTACGTCCCGGGTCGATCACATCGTCGATGTAGCCGCGCTCGGCCGCGATGTACGGATTGGCAAAACGCTCCGTGTAGTCGGTAACGAGCTCGCGCCTTCGGGCGACCGGGTCGGCAGCAGCCGCCAGCTCGCGGTGGAAAACGATGTTCACGGCGCCCTCTGGCCCCATCACTGCAATTTCGGCGGTCGGCCACGCGACGTTGAAATCCGCACGGATGTGCTTGGAGCACATGACGCAGTAGGCGCCGCCGTATGCCTTACGCGTGATGACGGTGAGCTTGGGCACGGTCGCCTCGCTGTACGCGTAGAGGAGCTTGGCGCCGTGCCTGATGATGCCGCCGTACTCCTGAGCGGTGCCGGGGAGAAAGCCCGGCACGTCGACGAACGTGACCAGCGGGATGTTGAAGGCGTCGCAAAAGCGAACGAACCGCGCAGCTTTCACTGACGCGTTGATGTCAAGGGCGCCCGCCATGACCTTTGGCTGGTTGGCGACCACCCCGACCGAGTGGCCGTCCAGGTGGGCGAAGCCCACCACCATGTTCATGGCGAAGTACGGCTGCACCTCGAAAAAGTCACCATGGTCGACGACCATGGTGATGACGTCTTTGATGTCGTACGGCTCTTTGGGGTTGTCCGGAATCACCGTCGCGAGGCCAGGCGCAGCGCGCTCAGGGTCGTCCGTTGCGGGAACGGTCGGCGGCTTCTCCTCGCAGTTCTGCGGGATGTACTTGAACATTCGCCGCACCTGCGCGAAGCATTCGTCCTCGGTTTCGGCAAGGAAGTGCGCGACGCCTGACTTGACGTTGTGGACCTCCGCTCCGCCGAGTGAGTCGAAGGTCACTTCCTCGCCGGTCGTGACGCGGATCACCTCCGGTCCCGTAATGAACATGTAGCCGACGCCGTGGACCATGAAAGTAAAGTCGGTCATCGCGGGTGAATAAACGGCCCCCCCGGTGCACGGGCCGAGGATCAGGCTCAGCTGCGGGATGAGCCCGCTGGATTCGACATTGCGCCAGAAAATCTCGGCATAGCCCGCAAGCGAGACGACCCCCTCCTGGATGCGCGCGCCCCCAGAGTCGTTGATGCCGATGATCGGAATGCGGTTGCGAAGCGCGAGGTCCATCACCTTGATCACCTTTTCCGCAAAAACCTCGCCGAGGGAGCCGCCGAACACCGAGGCGTCGTGGCTGAAGAGCATCACGTCTCGGCCGTCGATCTTTCCCATCCCGGTCACAACGCCGTCTCCCGGCACGTGCTTTGCGTCCATGCCGGCGCCTTCGGCCCGCTGGGTGGCGAAGATGTCGAGCTCCTCGAACGAGTTGCGATCGACCAGCCGGGCTATACGCTCGCGCGCGGTCAGCTTGCCTTTCGCGTGCTGCCGGTTGAATGCCTCGGCATCTCCGTGGCCGGCTTCGTATTTGCGCTGGCGCAGCTGGTTAAGCGGGTCGACCTTCTTCGCTTTGGGTTCAGTCACTCGCCGACCAACCAGTCCATGGCCGCGTTCCCGTCCTCATCGCCGATCATCGGGACCACAAAAGTCATGCTGTCGTCTCCTCTTTCTTCAGGTGACCCGTGAAGGTTGGTATTCGCCGAACACACCTCGAAGCACGTTGCAACATTCGCCGATAGTGATGTAGTCGGCCAGCGCTGCCTTGAGTGGTGGCAGCAGGTTCTCCGTGCCTCGGGCCGCTTTTTCGATGGCTTTCTGGTGACGTTCCAGCGTCCCCTTGGGCCGGCTGGCGCGCAGGNNGAGCTCTCGGCGATCCGCCGCTGGGTCCACCCCGATTCGATGCAGGCCACCGCGCCGCCGCCTTCGTCCATCTCGGCCATGATCGCCAGCGCCTCCTCCTCCACCTTGTCGGTGAGGCTCTCCACGTAATAGGAGCCGCCTAGCGGATCGGCCACCAGCGGCACCGCCGTCTCGTATCCAATGACCTGTTGGGTTCTGAGCGCTACCTCAGCCGCCCCTTGCGATGGCAGGCCCAGAGCTTCGTCAAATGCATTCGTGTGCAGCGATTGGGTGCCGCCGAGCACCGCGCTCATCGCTTCGAGCGCTGTTCGGACCACGTTGTTCAGCGGCTGCTGCGCGGTGAGCGTGACGCCGCCTGTTTGCGCGTGAAAGCGCAGAGCCTGCGATCGCTGATCCTTCGCCTGAAACCGGTCGCGCATGATCCGCGCCCAGATGCGGCGCGCTGCACGGAACTTCGCGACCTCTTCGAAGAAGTCCATGTGAGCGGCGAAGAAGAACGACACGCGCGGCGCGAAATCATCAACGGCGAGCCCGGCCGCCTTCGCCGCGTCCACGTAGGCGATCGCGTGGCTGAGCGTAAGCGCAATCTCCTCCGCTGCCGTCGAGCCGGCCTCCCTTATGTGATAGCCGGAGATCGAGATCGTGTTCCAGCTAGGGAGGTTCGCCTGGCAATAAGCGAACAGGTCGGTCACCAGCCTCATCGATGGCTTCGGCGGGAAGATGTAGGTGCCGCGCGCCGCGTACTCCTTGAGGATGTCGTTCTGCACTGTCCCGGTGATCTTCTCGGGTGGGCAGCCCTGCTTCTCTGCGACGAGCTGGTACAGGAGCAGCAACATCGTCGCACTGGCGTTGATCGTCATGGAGGTCGAGACTTTGTCGAGGGGAATCCCCTCCAGCAGGGTCTCCATGTCCTCGAGCGAATCGATCGCTACGCCGACCTTGCCCACCTCGCCATTGGCCATCGGGTCGTCCGAGTCGTATCCGATCTGCGTCGGCAGGTCGAAGGCTACCGAGAGGCCCGTTTGGCCCTGCTTCAACAAGAACTTGTAGCGCTTGTTGGACTCCGCAGCGGTGCCGAACCCCGCGTACTGCCGCATCGTCCACAGCCGCCCGCGATACATGTTCTTGTGGATGCCCCGCGTGAACGGGAACGTGCCAGGAAGCGGCTCTTCGGCCTGGCGATCCTCGCCCGAATAAACTGGCTTGAGCGGCAAGCCATTGTCGTTGACCACCTCGGTCATATTTCGACGAACTCGGTCAGGACACCGCCCAGGCTCTTGGGGTGCACGAAGGCGATGAGCGAGCCGTGCATGCCCATCCGCGGTTCGGCGTCGATCAGCTCGCAGCCGGCCGCGCGCGCATCGGCCAGCGCTTGCCCGATATCGCTGACCGCAAAAGCCACGTGATGCAGCCCGGGTCCTCGCTTCGCCAGGAACTTGCCGACCGGAGAATCCGGCCGGAGTGCGCTCATCAGCTCAACCTCCCCGTCGCCGGTGCGTAGGAACGCCGCCTCGAGGCCCTCCCTTTCGTTGACCTCTCGGTGAACGAGATCTGCGCCCAGGGCTGCTCGGTAGAGAACTATCGATTCGTCGAGGTCCGCAACCGCGACGCCCACATGATGGATCCGCGTCAGCACGTCACTGGACTGAGAAGATGCGCGTCACCGCGTTCAGCGTCATCACGTTGGGCAGCAGGCCGTCGATCTTGAGCTTGCCGCTGAGCAGCTTGGCGGCCACCCCTCGGCCCACCTCGTCGTAGTAGATGGGCAACCCGAACACGCCAATCTTCAAATTGCTCAGGCTCATCACGGTCTCCGCGTCTGTCCGGATTGTGAGTGTGCGGTTGGGCACGAGGCCGTTGTGAACGGTCAGCCAGCCGCCTCTGCCCTTGAAGTCCAGGGTGACGCCCTCGTCGATGTCGTTGACCCAGATCCCGACCCGTGCCACGAGTGTCGAGAAGTCTTTCCTCGTCTCAATGCGGCTCTCGACGTTGGCCTCGATCAAGCCCCCCAGCATCGACGCAAAGGCGCTGGGCTCGTCATCCGCATAGTCGACGAGGCCCTCCTTTTTGGGCTCCGGTTTCAACTTGTCGCTTCGTCGGGCCATTCAACAGGAATCCGAGTCGTGCATTCGGTCATTTCCTGCGATGCCTTCGTGTAGCGGACGATCGTCGGGAGATCCCCCTTTAGCTTGAGCTTCCCCTGGAGCATGCCCCTGGTGGCATCGAGCTCCTTGGTCGCCACTTGCTTCCAGCGCGAGTACGGGGCAGTGATGACAAAATCGCATTTCTGCGCGTCGGCGGCAGGGCCGACCTTGATGTCGCGAGCGTCACCGTCGAAAAGGTCCATGACGATTCCTCTGGACTCGGCAAAATGCTTGTCGGGCTCGGCTTCCACCACGAGGCCGACCGTCCACTTCCAGCCCTTGCCCGCGGCCTTGTAGGCAGTTGATTTGTTGACCTCGTCCTTGAAGGCGTCAGCCCATTCCGCCGAGAAAGCCTTGACCGTCATGTTCTCCTCCTCGTAA
>PLYD01000064.1:0-4648 GCA_003151665.1 Candidatus Dormiibacterota bacterium | reverse complement strand
CTCCGCCTCCGGTTCCAGGCCCTCGAGGTACAGGTTGGCGCGGAACCGGCGATGGTCGACCGGCACGCCGGCCGCCAGGGCAAACGCCGCGACGGTCGAGAGATTCACGACCAACACCGGCGAGTCATCGAAATTCGCGCCGGCGAGGTCGCGCAAAAGTCAATGGCCGCCCGCACGCGCGGCCGAGATCCGACACCAGGGCGTCGTCAAGTCGTCGAGCGCCATCACCAGGGACGGCCACCTCAACGTCGTCGCCTTTCAATCGGGCGCGGTAGTTCATGAGCCGCTTGTCTTCGGTGGCGGTCAGAAGCTTTCCAGCGCGGTTGGCAGTGCCATCGACAAGCGCCCAACGACGATCGCCCTCAAAGCCAGTTTCCGTGAGCGCGACGGACTCCACCATCTCGCCAGCCATGGATTTGACTGGATAGCGCCAGATCTCAGAGATGGATCCAACCACGGGAGAAAGACTACCGATCCACCGCATCTATCCGGCCATAAGATCACCTCGTGACGGCGAACGGCTCCCCTTTCTACGAGCCTCTGTCGGCACGCGACGCCTGGTTTCTGTATGCCGAGCGGCCGTCGACTCCGCTCGACCTCGGCACGGTGTACGTATTCGAAGGCGGCTCGCGCGTGCCGGGTGGGCGCGGCGCCCTCGGCATCGAGCAGACGATCAGGGAGCGCATCCACCTGGTACCGCGCTACCGCCAGCGGATTCTTCGGGCGCCGATGAACCTGGCGCACCCGGTGTGGGTCGACGACACCAACTTCGACCTCGGCGCTCACGTACGCCGAGAAGTGCTCCCGCCACCAGGGGATGGCGCCGCGGTCCGCAAGCTGGTGATGCGAATCCTGTCCCGCCCCCTCGACATGCGCCGTCCGTTGTGGGAGGTGACCATCGTCACGGGCCTCCGCAGCAACCGCGTCGTCATCGTGAACCGCGCCCACCACGCCATGGTCGACGAAGTCTCGTCAGTCGACATCATCACGCTCCTACTCGACACGACCGAGGAGATATACGTGCCTGAGCCTGAGGCGGAATGGAAACCACGCCCGGCGCCCACCCGCTGGCAGCTCATAAGACCCGTGTTGTGGAACGTCGGCACTCAGCGCAAAGACGAGAGGACCATGGTTCCGGCGGTCTGGAGCACGACGCGCGTCCCCTGGAAAAGCCTTTTCTCGCTGAGCGGCAAGATGGTCAGCCCGCGGCCCGACCTGTTCTTCAACCGAAGGATTGGAACGCAGCGGAGCGGACGCGGCCTGAAGGTACCGCTGTCCGCTTTCAAAGCACTCAAGGAACAATTCGGCTGCACGGTGAACGACGCGGTGCTGGCGGTGGTGTCCGACGGATTGCATAGATGGTTCAAGGCACGCGGCGAGCGGGTGCCCGAGAAAGTGCGGGTCTTCTGTCCGGTAAGCGTTAGGGGCGAAGCGCCGGGGCGGCTCGGAAACCAGATAAGCGGCATGGTGCTGGAGCTACCGACCGGTGACCTCACCATCGAGCAGCGCTTGCGAAAGATCAAGGTCACGACCGGCGATCTCAAGCGGACTCGGCAGGCAGTGGCCGCCGACAAGCTCGCTGGTCTTGCGGACTGGGCCCCGCCAACGCTTCTTGTCCTGGCTGGACGCCTCATGTCCAATCCACAGGGCGGCGCCAACATCAACGTCACCAACGTGCCGGGCCCACAGTTTCCACTCTATTCAGGCGGGGCTCAGCTGCTCGAGGTGTGGCCGTTCGCTCCGCTCTACCCCTCGATGGGGTTGGGCATCGCCATCGTTTCGTATAACGGCGAGGTTTACTTCGGCCTGACGGCCGACCCGGGCATCGTCCCGGATGTGGAACAGTTCACAGCGATGCTCCGGCAAGCGGCCGACGAATGCGCAGCTTTGGCTGCTGGTCCCGCGTGACCGAGGCTTCTTATGGTTCCAACGTAAAGCGGATGGTGTTCTGGCCGATGGCGATCAGGTCGCCGTGGCCGAGCTGCCTTTCGATGACCGGCTCGCCGTTCACGAGCGTGCCGTTGGTGCTGCCCAGGTCGCTGATCCAGAACGCCCCACCGCGCACCTCAATGCGCCCGTGACGGCCTGAAGTGGCGGCGTCGCCGACGACCAGATCGTTGTCGGGGGCTCGACCGAACGTCACAGTCTGGTTGGGGAGCGCAACCATTCGTCCGGCGAATGGGCCGGTTTCGAATGTCAGCTTGGCTGGAAAGCCGCCGCCCGCCGCAATGATCTCGGGCGGAACCGCCTGCAGGGAGACCGTGCGTTTCGACTCCGACAACGCGTCGGCCGGCTGCCACGCCGGAATGATCGATGTCGCCTCCTCCGAAAACGCGGACTGAGAAGGGGGAGGTGCGCCATTGCTCGGCGCTTCGGTTGGAACGCTGTGCGGCCAGGCGACGATCGTCTGGACCACAGGGTCCTGGGCTGGAGCGGCGGCCGAGGCCGAAACCGGCACCGGCTGAACCTCGGGCTCAGGCTCCAGCATGGGCGCCGGCGCGGCAGCAGCCACCGGCTCCTGCGCTGCGACCTCAGGCGGGGGAATCAGCGGTTCCGGCTCGGGGAACACGGGCGCAAGCTCTTCGATTGCCGGCTCGACCGGCGGCGGGACGGTCGCCTTCCACTCGTCGGCGGGCGGGGCGGGCGCCGGCACGGCCGGCTGCCAGAGGTCGGCCACCGTAGGCACGCGCTCCGCCGCGACCGTGGGCTCTGGCTCGGCAGCAGGCGGAGGCGGAGCAGCGTCGATGGCCTCGGGCTCAGCGGCGACCACAGGCTCCGGAGCCGGCTCAGGCTCGGTGACGGCCACAGGCTCTGCGGCCTCGACCGGTTCAGCCACAACTGCCGGCGACAACTGCTCCTCGGACTCCACGGCCTGAGGCTCAGCGGCGGTCGACGGGGAGGCCTGCGGTTCCTCCACCTCGATGGTGCCAAGGCTTCTGGTGGCCAGCAGCTGCGTGGCCGCCTCGGTCTCGACCGGTTCCGCTGTAGCTTCGACCGGCGGCGCAGGTGCTTCGATCGGTTCGGCCACAGCTTCGGCGGCCTCAACGGGAGCCTCGACCGGTCGGTCGGCAGCCTCGGTGCCGAGGAATCGCTCAAACCAGCCCGCAATGCGTCGGAGACGCTCGACCCGGCGATCGGGCCGGCCGCTCCGCGAGAGGTCGTGCGACTCCTCGGGGAATCGAGCCAGCTCGACGGTCTTGCCGAGCAGCCGCATGGCGCCAAACATCTCCTCCGACTGCGAGATTGCACAGCGAAGGTCCATCTCGCCGCAGGTCAGGAGCAGCGGGGTCTTGATGTTGTTGACATATCGAATCGGCGATCTTCGCCACAGCTCATCGAGATCCGGGTAAGGCGGGGGACCCAGCTCCAGCGAGCCCCAGATAACGATGTCGTGCTGCGCGTACTCGCTGACCAGGTTGGAGATCGAACGCATCGAGACAGCGGCCGCGAAGCGGTCGGTCTGGCCGATCGCCCAGTTGGTCATGTAGCCGCCATAAGAACCGCCGCCGATGCCCATACGGCTGGTGTCGACTGCGCCCGAGCGCTCGATCATCTGATCGACCGCAGCCATCAGGTCGACGTAATCCTTACCGCCCCAGTCCCGAACCACCTCACCCCTGAAGCGCTCGCCATATCCATCAGAGCCGCGGGGGTTGGCGTACAGGACCAGATATCCCATCCCGGCCAGCACCTGTAGCTCGTGGAAGAATGCCCATCCGTACTGTCCGTGCGGACCCCCGTGAACCTCAAGGACCAGCGGATGCAGGCGGCCGGGGTCGAAGTTCTCCGGCTTGAGCAGCCAGCCTTCGATTCCCCACCCGTCGGGTGCGGTGAACTGGTGGCGCTCGGGTTGCGCGACATAGCGATCGCGAAGCCAGGGATTCAAGTCGGTCAGCCGGGCCTCGGCGCCATTGGCGACGATATGAAGCTCTCCGGGATTGCTGGGGTCAGAGGCGCAGAACGCAAAGATCCCCGAGGTGACGTCGAAGTCGAAGATCCGGCGCGCGCCGCCGACCTCCGGCCCGAGGTTGCCATCGAGGTCGCACGAGTAAAGCCCAGTGACGCCAGGTCCGCTGGAGAGAAAGTAGAGGCGGCCGCCGTCCTTGGACCAGCGGACGCGGACGCCATGGCCCCCGCGCATGTCGGTGATGATGCTGTCGCCGACCGATTGATCGAGCGAGAGGGTCAAGCAGCGTGGCACTCCGCCGCTCGATGGCACCACCCACAACCGCTCGATGAGGCCGGCCTCGAGGCCGTTGGGGGCGACGAAGGCGATGGCGTCGCCTCGAGGCGACCACGATGGCGAGCCGAGGTAGAGCCCGCCTGCAATCTTGGTTCGCTCGCCCGCCAGGTCGACGACGTAGAGGTCGAGCTCACGCTGCAGGTCGGAGTCTGGCGCGGCGTTTCCTGTAACTGCGAGCCTGGAGCTGTCAGGCGACCAGTCAAAACCCGTGGCGTCCCAGACGCCGCTTGTCAGCTGCTTGGCCTCGCCGCCTTGCGCAGGCACCACGAACAGGTGGTGATTGCGCCCATCGACGAAACCTTGACCGTCATGCTTGTAGTCAAGGCGGCGCGCAACCCTGACTACGGGCGATCGCCGTAATTGCTCCTTGCTGTCAGGCGGCCTTGGGTCATCCACCACTGCGTC